>NZ_JAAKSL010000003.1:0-328617 GCF_049173895.1 Aeromonas sp. 602200 | reverse complement strand
TGTGCACCACTTCCAGATTCTGCTTCTCGTTATGACCGCCGATGTTGTAGGTCTCACCGACCACGCCTGTGGTCGCCACCTTGTAGAGCGCGCGCGCATGATCTTCTACATAGAGCCAGTCACGGATCTGGTCGCCCTTACCATAGACAGGTAACGGCTTGCCATCCAGCGCGTTAAGAATGACCAGCGGGATCAGCTTCTCGGGGAAGTGATAAGGGCCGTAGTTGTTGGAGCAGTTGGTGACGATGGTCGGCAGACCGTAGGTGCGGCGCCAGGCGCGCACCAGATGGTCGCTGGAAGCCTTGGAGGCAGAATAGGGGCTGCTGGGGGCGTAGGGGGTGGTCTCGGTAAAGAGCGGCAATCGTTCACCGACGGCTACTTCATCCGGATGGGGCAGATCACCATATACCTCGTCGGTGGAGATATGGTGGAAGCGGAAGGCCGCCTTGCGTACCTCGTCCAGACCGTTCCAATAGGCTCGTGCCGCTTCCAGCAACATATAGGTGCCGACGATATTGGTCTCGATAAAGTCAGCCGGTCCTGTGATGGAGCGATCAACATGGCTCTCGGCGGCCAGGTGCATCACCGCATCCGGCTGGTGCTGGGCAAACACCCGATCCAGCTCGGCGCGATTGCAGATATCCACCAGCTCAAACGCATAACGCTCGCTTGACGATACATCGGCCAGGGATTCCAGATTGCCGGCATAGGTGAGTTTATCGAGATTGATAACAGAATCTTGGGTATCACGGATGATATGGCGCACCACGGCAGAGCCGATAAAGCCAGCACCACCGGTCACGAGGATTTTCATAAATATGTATCTCTTGCGAGGCGTTGATATGACATCAGAGAGAGGCTGGCTATCCACTGATGCGTTATTGAAACACCCAATAGACTGCAATTTAACCAGCTCAAACAGCAGCAAAACAATGACTGAACATTATTCAGGCAAATTACTGAATAATCTCAAGGCTACCGCCCCTGGGTTACAGCTCCCAACATGCTGCTTTTGACCTGATTGTGTTTGCTGTTGGTCATCATGTCCTCCAGCATTTTGCTGTCTTGATGGTGTGTAGCACAGCTTTATGGCCCAAGACCAAGAAAGAGCGGACACTACCTATCCAACCCTATAAGACGCAGATTCTATCTTGTTTCCAGCCGAGCTGCACAGCAGAAACTGACTTGCCCCTCACCTCTGAAAAGGTGTCGATAGAAAACTACCTCACGGCGACATAATTTCTCAAAAAGAAGCAGTAGTAACTTAATAATTACGCTTAAGTTACCGTTTTTACGGAAAAAAAATAGAGCGACTTTCGAAGTCGCTCTATTTATTACTCAGTCATACCTGATGTATTTGTCTTATTGTGATCTGCCACCCAGAACTTCAGGGGTCACTTTGCTCAGTCACCTTTTGACTCAACTGCTGCAGCCATGCGCGCCTCTTTGCTCTGGTGGCTGGTGAAGTAACGCATCACCAGCACAAAGAAGAGCGGTACGAAGAAGATGGCCAGCACGGTGGCACTGATCATCCCCCCCATCACGCCGGTACCGATGGCGTTACGACTGCTGGCGCCGGCACCGGAGCTGATCACCAGCGGCAGCACCCCGAGGATAAAGGCGAGCGAGGTCATCAGGATCGGACGCAGACGCAGGCGCGCCGCCTCCACTACGGCTTCACCCAGTCCCATCCCCTTGTCATAGAGTTCTTTGGCAAATTCCACGATCAAAATCGCGTTCTTCGCCGACAAGCCTATGGTGGTGAGCAGACCTACCTGGAAGTAGACATCGTTCTCCAACCCGCGCAGGGTGGCAGCCACAATGGCCCCCAACACCCCGAGCGGCACCACCAGCATCACCGAGAACGGAATGCTCCAGCTCTCGTAGAGGGCCGCCAGACAGAGGAACACCACCAACAAGGAGATGGCGTAGAGCGCAGGTGCCTGTGAACCGGCCTGACGCTCCTGGAAGGATAGCCCGGTCCACTCGATGCCCACCCCTTCCGGCAGCTGTTTCACCATCTGTTCGATGGCGGCCATCGCATCACCGGTACTCTTGCCGGGCGCCGCCTCACCGACGATCTCCATCGCTGGCACACCGTTGTAACGCTCCAGACGGGGTGAGCCGAAGCTCCACTCGGTGCTGGCAAAGGCGGAGAAGGGCACCATCTGACCGGCACTGTTGCGCACATACCAGAGTTTCAGATCTTCCGGGTTCATCCGGAAGGGGGCATCCGCCTGCATGTAGACCTTCTTGATCCGGCCACGGTCAACGAAATCATTGACGTAGGAAGAGCCCCAAGCGGTAGCTAGGGTGTTGTTGATATCCGCGATGGATAGCCCCTGCGCCAGTGCCTTCTCGTAGTCGATCTTGATATCGAGCTGCGGCGTATCTTCCATCCCGTTCGGGCGTACCCGCACCAGAGTGGGATCCTGCGCCGCCATGCCGAGCAGCTGGTTACGCGCCGCCATCAGCTTGTCGTGACCGATACCGCCGCGATCCTGCAGGAAGAAGTCAAAACCGGTCGCCGTCCCCAGCTCCGGGATCGGAGGCAGGTTAAAGGCGAACACTTGCGCCTCCTTGATGCTGAACAGATAGCCCATGGCACGACCGATAATGGCATTGGCGCTGCGATCCGGGCTCTTGCGCTCGCTCCAGTCCTTGAGCTTGATAAAGGCCATCCCCGCGTTCTGGCCACTACCGGCGAAACTGAAGCCGGATACGGTCAGTACAGAATCGACATTATCCTTCTCGTTTTTCAGGAAGTAGTCGCGCATGTCCGCCAGCACCACCTCGGTGCGCTGCTTGGTCGCCCCCACCGGCAGTTGGACCATGGACATGATGACCCCCTGATCCTCTTCCGGCAGGAAGGAGGTGGGCATCCGCATAAAGAGCACGGCCAACACCGCCAGCATGGCGCCGTAGATCAGGCTGTAGCGCACGCCCTGCTTGATCACCTTGCGCACGCCGCTCTGATAGCGGTTGGTACCTGCATCAAAGGCGCGGTTGAACCAGCCAAAGAAGCCGCGCTTGGCACCAAACTCACCATGTTTCATCGGCTTGAGCAGGGTGGCACAAAGGGCCGGGGTCAGGATCAACGCCACCAGCACCGACAGCACCATGGCCGAGACGATGGTCAGCGAGAACTGGCGATAGATGGCGCCGGTCGAGCCGCCGAAGAAGGCCATCGGCACGAACACGGCGGAGAGCACCAACGCGATCCCCACCAGCGCACCAGTGATCTGGGTCATCGATTTGCGGGTCGCTTCCAGCGGGGAGAGATCCTCCTCGCTCATCAGCCGCTCCACATTCTCCACCACCACGATGGCGTCATCCACCAGCAGGCCGATAGCGAGCACCATACCGAACATGGTGAGGGTATTGATGGAGAAACCGAACGCCGCCATCACCCCGAAGGTACCGAGCAGCACCACAGGCACCGCGATGGTCGGGATCAGGGTGGCGCGGAAGTTCTGCAAGAACAGATACATGACGCAGAACACCAGGAAAATCGCCTCGATCAGGGTCTGCACCACCTCCTCGATGGAGATCTTCACAAACGGCGTGGTGTCGTAGGGGTAGACGATCTCCATATTGGCCGGGAAGTAATCCGACAGCTCATTGAGCTTGGCACGCACCTTCTCGGCGGTATCCAGCGCGTTGGCGCCGGTCGCCAGCTTGATGGCAACCGCGGCGGTAGACTGGCCGTTGTAGAGCGCATCGGCGTCATAGCTTTCGCCCGCCAGCTCGACCCGGGCCACATCTTTCAGTCGTACCTTGGAGCCATCCTGATTCACCCGCAGCAGGATGTCGTTGAATTGCTCCACGGTAGAGAGACGGGTCTGCCCCATGATAGTCGCAGTGAACTGCTGATCTTCTACCGACGGTGTGCCGCCCAGCTTGCCGAAGGCCACCTGGGCGTTCTGCGCCTTGATGGCCGCCTGCACATCCCCCGGGGTCATCTGCACCCGGTTGAGTTTGTTGGGATCGAGCCACACCCGCATCGAGTACTGGCTGCCGAACAAGGTGATATCCCCTACCCCGTCCAGACGACTCAGAGGCTCCTTGATATTGGAGACCACATAGTCCGCCAGGTCGTCGTTGTTCATACTGCCATCGCTGGAAATGAACGCCGCGACCATCAGGAAGCTGCTGGAGGTCTTCTGTACCCGGATCCCCTGCTGCTGAACTTCTTGCGGCAGCAGCGACATCGCCTGCTGCAGCTTGTTCTGCACCTGTACCTGGGCGATATCGGGATCGGTCCCCGGCTGGAAGGTGAGGGTCACCGACACCCGCCCCGCGGAGTCAGACTGGGAAGACATGTAGAGCAGGTGATCCAGCCCGGTCATGTTCTGTTCGATGATCTGGGTCACCGAGTCTTCCACCGTTTTGGCGGATGCGCCCGGATAGCTGGCAGAAATACCGACAGCGGGCGGCGCAATGCTCGGATACTGGGCGACCGGCAATTTGATGATGGCCAGGCTGCCCGCCAGCATGATCACCAGCGCGATCACCCAGGCAAAAATGGGTCTGTCTATAAAAAATCGAGCCATGAGGCGACTACTCCATCCTACTTGTTGGCCGGGGTGTTGGACGCAGCTTGAGCAGACGGTGCATCGGCACCCTGCTCGGCGGGATTGACCACGGCGCCCGGTCGTACTTTCTGCAAGCCAGCCACGATCACCCGCTCGCCGGAGGTGAGCCCTGACTCCACCACCCAGTTGCTGCCGACGACCCGGCTCAGCTGCACGTTGCGCAGCTCCACCTTGTTGTCAGCGGTTACCACCATCACGGTGGCACCGCCATTGGGGGTGCGAGTCACGGCCGTTTGCGGCACCAGCAGCCCTTGCGCCCGTTCCCCCTCTTGCAGGGTGGCGCGCATAAACATGCCGGGCAGCAGCAGCTGATGAGGGTTGGGCACAATCACCCGCAGGGTCACCATGCCGGAGGTCTCATCCACGGTCACATCGGAGAACTGCAACGAGCCCTCTTCGCCATAAGTGGAGCCATCTTCCAGCTGGAAGGTCACCTTGGCTCCCTTCTGCTCGTCCTGGGTCAGCTTGCCCTCGGCGACCAGTCGCTTGAGGCGCAGCAGATCGGCGGTGGACTGACGCACATCCACATACATGGGATCGAGCTGCTGAATGGCTGTCAAGCTATCAGCCTGCTGGGCAGTCACCAGCGCCCCCTCGGTCACCGCGGATTTACCGATACGGCCGCTAATGGGGGCGGTGATGCGGGTGTAACCGAGATTGATCTCGGCAGTGCGCAGGGCCGCCTTGCTTGCCATGATCTCCGCCTTGGCCTGCTTCCAGCTCGCATCGGCGTCGTCATAGTCCTGACGGCTGATGGATTTGACCTTGAGCAGCTCCTGATAGCGCTGCGCCTTGAGGCGGGCACTCTGCTCGTTGGCCTCGGCCTTGGCCAGATTGGCCTTGGCGCTGGCAACCGCCGCCTGATAGACAGCCGGATCGATCTGATAGAGCAGATCGCCCGCCTTCACATCGCTCCCCTCGGTAAAGAGGCGCTTGAGGATGATGCCGCTCACCTGCGGACGCACTTCGGCCACCCGCAACGGGGCGCTGCGGCCGGTCAACTCGGTGGTCAACATCAGCGGACCGCTCTGCAGGGTCACCACGTTGACCGCCGCAGGGGGCATGCCCCCCTGTCCCTGAGGTGCGCCCCCCTTGTCACCACAACCTGCCAGCAAGCCTGTAGCCAGCAAGGCAAGACCAACTGAACGAGCAAGAATATGTTTATGCATGAAACACCTGAGCCTTTGCCAGTCAATGAACAATCAGGGCCACATGGGCCCTGTTGGTAAATAGTCGAAAGATGAGGCAATATACATACATTCATAAATGTATGTAAGTGACTTTTTGCTTGCATGAGGCACAAATTTCGATGGCCAGACGAACCAAAGAAGAGGCGCAGCAAACCCGCTGCCACATCATGAGCACGGCGCTGGATCTGTTCTGCTCTCAGGGCCTGGCCAAGACCAGCCTGACCGACATCGCCAGGGCGGCAGACCTGACCCGCGGGGCCATCTATTGGCACTTCAAGAACAAGGATGAACTCTTCATTTCGCTCTGGCAGGAGCTCTGCAGCCCCCTTGCCCACCAGCTCGATGCCTGCCTCAATCCAGATGAGCCGGATCCACTGGGGCAACTGCGCCTCTTCTTCGAAGGGGTGCTCCACAGCTTCATTCACAATCCGGCCCAGCGGCAGATGTTTACCATCTTGTTCAATCTCGAATCGCTGGAGGGGGAGGCCATCTCACTGCGCGAACATATCCGCAGCCAGTCCGCCAACTTCTTTCGGGACCTGGAGACCACCCTGGCCAACGCGGTACGGCGGGGCCAGCTGCCCGCCAGCCTCAACCTGCAGCGCGCCGCCACCCTGCTCCACTGCACTCTGGATGGCTACATCATCAACTGGCTCCACTTTCCGGGGCGAATCGACCTGCAGGGCGAATCCGCCTTTATGATAGAGAGCATGTTCACCATGCTGGCCCAACCCCACGGGCCTGCCTGCAGCCGCTAACCGGCTCCGGCAACTTCATCACATCCAAATCGGGGCCTGACCGCGCGCTTTGGCAGTCAGGCCCCGATTTGTTACCCTGTGCGCCCCCTGCTTGAGGTAACCCCTGTGCCACACTCTGACGCCATCCCCGCTTCCCGGCCATTTAACGACCAGCACGCCCGCGCTCGGGCTGCCTTTGTGGCGCGTCTCAAACCCGGTGCTCACCTGCTCAATGGTCAGTGCGGTACGGGGGAGGATCTCTGCTGGCTGCGTGCAGAAGGGTATGTGCTCACCGCCTGCGAAGCAGTGCTGGCTGACGCCAAAGTTGCCTCGCAGCAATCCGGACAAGCAGTGCGGGTCTGCCCACTGGCGAAGATGCACTCGGTGCTCCCTTACGATGGCATCTGGCTAAGCCGCCCGCTTGATAGCGACGCGGCCACCCTTGTCCACCTGTTGCAACAGCTGGCGACCCTGCTCAAAGCGGGCGCTCCGCTCTGCTTCCCCCTGCCCCCAAGCGGCAAGATAAGTCACGCTCAGCTACAGCAACTGGTCACCACATCCGGGATAGCGCTGCAACTGGCGCCGATGAAAGCCGTATCAGCCAGTACGTCAGATTCCTCAAGTCAAAACGTCAATCAGTACGTCATGTTGCTGCGTGGCGATCATCAGGCCACCTAACGGGCTAATTCATCACGACTTTCCCCGTTCAACGCCAAGCCGACAGCTAGTCGGCGATCTTGGCTTTCGTCAATATTTAACTCGGCATTAACGCAGAAAAGGCAGACATAACACGGCTTACGTGTTAAAAAGTGTGATTAATATCAAAATTTAATAACAAAACAGACAATACAACCAACTCCGGATTTCCTTATGAAACTTGTCCTGAAACTCATTGCTGGCATCCTTGCCGGTCTCTTGCTCGGTCTCTACGCCCCTGAGTGGGTGGCGCGCGTGCTGTTTACGGCCAAGACAGTGATAGGTCAGCTGATCACCTTCACCATTCCGCTCATCATTCTGTTCTTTATCATGAGCGGCATCGCCAGCCTGCCGAAAAACTCCGGCAAGCTGCTGGGCAAAACCGTGGCCCTCTCCTACTGCTCCACCATTCTGGCGGGGCTGTTCGCCTTTACCGTGGCTAGCCACCTGATCCCGCAGTTCACCACCGCCGCCGAGCCCACCACGGCCACGGCCATCAAGCTCGCCTCCTATGTCAATCTGGAGATCCCGCCGCTGTTTGGCGTGATGTCGGCACTGGCCGCCGCCTTCGTGTTCGGCATCGGCATCAGCGCCACCCAGGCCACCGATCTGCGCCGGGTCGCCGATCAGGGTCGTGACATCATCGACCGCCTGCTGGCCAAGGTGATCATTCCGCTGCTGCCGTTCTACATCGCCGGCGTCTTTGTCGAGATGACGGTAGAAGGCACAGTATTCGCCACCCTGAAAACTTTCGGCGTGGTGCTGGTGATGGCGATCCTGATGCACTGGATCTGGCTCTCCGTGCTGTTCGTCGGCACCGGTCTGGCCCTTGGCCGCTCACCGGCCCAGCTCATCAAGAACATGCTGCCCGCCTACTTCACCGCGCTGGGGACCATGTCGAGCGCCGCCACCATTCCGGTCGCCCTGCAATCGAGCAAGAACAACGGGGTGAGCGACAGTATCGCCAACTTTACCGTACCCCTGTGCGCCACCATTCACCTCTGTGGCTCCACCATTACCCTGGTCACCTGTGCCACCGCGGTGATGTTCCTCTCCGAGCATCTGGCCATTCCGGGCATCGAGACCATGCTCCCCTTCATCATGATGCTGGGGGTGATCATGATCGCCGCACCGGGCGCGCCGGGTGGTGGCGTGATGTCGGCGCTGGGCCTGCTCACCTCCATGCTGGGGTTTGGTGAAGCCTCCATCGCCCTGATGATCGCCCTCTATCTGGCGCAAGACAGCTTCGGCACCGCCTGCAACGTCACTGGTGACGGCGTGATCGCCCTCTGGGCGGATCGCTTCGCCAACGGTAGCGAGAGCGCAGCTCCAGTGGCCGAGGCCGAACAGGCGTAAGCTCGCCGGGATAGCCCGACCATCCTCTGCAAAAACCGCAGGCCCGAACCATGTTCGGGCCTGCGTCGTTTCTGCCACCTTCACTGCTTTTGTACGTATTCCCCCTCCCCCTCTTTACCCCTCTCTGCCGTAAACAGCACTGGCTCAGCTCTCTACACCCGACAAAATTATTGGCATATGCCACATATGAGCGTATAAATGGCTTATGCCAATTAGGAGCCACCATGCCAAGACCCAAGATTGCGCGCCAGATCTGTGGCCGCCCCGCCAACAGCTGCTTCAAACCCAATGGCCGCCCCATGCATCAGCTGGAACAGGTCACGCTGGCCCCTGACGAGTTCGAGGCACTGCGCCTCGTCGACCTTCAAGGAATGCAGCAGCAGGAGGCCGCCCTGGTGATGGGGGTTTCCCGCCAGACCCTGGCCAATATCCTGAAAAAAGGGCGCTACAAGGTGGTGGAGTGTCTGAGTCTGGGCAAGGCATTGATGATGCAACCCGCCGAGCCCGACCACCAAACCAGTGGAGAAGAGCCGACATGAATGCTGTCACAACCATGACCGCCAACCCCAGCAACAGCGCCCTGATGCTGAGTCAGGGGCTGCTGGCTGGCCACTTTACCCGTGCCGAGCAGCTGCAAATTCTTAACCCCGAAGGGAACGTTATCGCCACCCTGCCCAATCCGGCCGCAGCCGAAGGCTGCCACGGCAAGCAAGCGCTTCTCGACGCCCTCGCCCATCATCAAGTGGGTCAGGTGGTGGTGCGCAATATCGGCGAGCGAATGCTGGGGCGCCTGCTGGCGGTCAATATCCGGGTGCTGCAGTGTCGCTCTGCCCGCCTGCCGCTGCCCGCGCTGCTAGCCCCCACCAATTTGCAACCTCTTACCGAGGCAAGTCAGGGCCGTCCGTCTCGTCGTCATCAGAGCAAGGCGACTATCCATGCCATCCAGCCCGTCGGCGCAGGCCACCCCCATTGTCACGGTGGTTGCAACAGTGGCTCCGATCACTGTTGCGCCAGTAGTGGCAATCAGGCAGAGAGCTCACGACAAGGCCATACTTGTTGCCACGGCAGTGAAGGCGCCAACCAGCAGGGCGGTTGCTGCCATCATCACTGATGCCATCGCCGTGCATGTCATCACCATCAGGGAGAAGAGATCATGTCCATCTGGTTGTTGAGCCTGCTCGCCTCGTTCGTACTGATCCTGGCCATGGGCACCATCATCTGGTGGCGCCAATACCAGCTTGCCCAGAAGCGGGAAGATAAAGAGGTGCGCCCCTGTGGCTGCTCCAGCGCCTGCGCGGATCACCTCTACCAGATCAGCGAGCCGACGCCCAAAAAGTAACCTGATCGCAAACGCCATAGCCGCAGTTACAAGGTCGACAAAATAAGTGCGCATGGAATAGAAAGGCGCATAAAAGAGAGGTGGCACCTGCTGGTGCACCCTCTCTATTTATTCCTCGTCATGCTTGATCCGCCGTATTGCCCCTTAAGCTCATCACACACGCTCAACCCGGCTCTGCGCCACTGGCCGCCACACCGGATGAACTGGCGGGATCCTGATACTGCTGATAGATGGCATAAAACTCGGCCTTGTTGTGCAGGGCCGCAGCGACACAGGCGGGATCAAACTGGCTGCCGGCATGCTCCTCCAGATAGGCAAACGCCGTCTCGAACGGCCAGGCCTGCTTGTAGGGGCGCTCGCTGGTCAGGGCATCAAAAACATCAGCCACCGTCACGATACGCGCCGGCAGCGGGATCGCCTCCCCCGCCAGGCCCAGCGGATAACCGGTGCCATCAAAACGCTCATGATGGCCTGCGATGATGTTGGTCAGCATATCGGTGTGGTGAATGCCATCGAGGCCAAACTCATTGATCATCAGGCTGATCATCTCTCGCCCCTTGCTGGTGTGAACCTTCATGATCTCGAACTCTTCCGGGGTCAGCTTGCCCGGCTTGAGTAAAATGGCATCCGGCACCGCGATCTTGCCGATGTCGTGCAGCTCGGAGAAGAGGTAGACAAACTCCACCTCCTCGTCGCTCAGCCCGCAAGTCGGGGCCAGCGTCTTGGCGATCAGTCGGGAGTAGGCCGACATCCGATGCAGATGGTTGGCGGTCTCCTCATCCCGATAGCGACTGAACTCACGTGCCGTGGTCAGCGCGCCGCCGAGGGTCTGAATAGAGAAGAACTCCACCGCAATGATGGCGGACAACATCTGGGCATAGGCCGACAGCTCGCTTTGGATCGACTCATCGAAATATCCCGGCTCCATGGCATCGCAAAACAGAAAACCAAACAGCTTGCTGTTGAACAACAGCGGCTCGGTATAGCTGGAGGCATAGCCCGCCTCCAGCAGCTTGCGGCTGTGTTCCGACGCGGAACCACGCAGGGCATCGAGATTGCCAAGCACCCGGGGGTGCTTGTGCTCCGCCAGATAGCGCAAGGATGGAACATCGCTCAGCTTCACCTCATACTGCACCAGCGGCGAGGGCCCCTCGGTGCTGTGGGCGAAGGTCTTGAGCTGATCGGTATGGGGATCGTAAATCGCAATGGCCACCCGACTCAGCTTGTCAAAACGCTCGCGCAGCGTAGCGTGCAGATTCTGCATTCTTTCGCCAAATGAACTTTCCATTGCCTTCTCCACCGGATCACCATGATGGGAGTATAGGGGTACCCGTGACAGGGTTCCCAGCCACAGACCGCGAAATTGACTAATAAGTCAGCAACGCATATTACCAGTCACAAACCTGTGCAGCAGGGACTGCGCGCCAGTCAGGGCTCCACCATCAGCCGCTATTCGCACGGCCCAATCCTGCCCACTCGGAGATATTGTTCAGTTCTGCCATGCTGGCTGTATAGTTTTTGGTTAACCATTCCGGTAAAATCCGCGCCCTTAAAGAAGAGCCACCTAAGAGTGATTGAGCGATGTCCAACACAAAACAGGCCCCCAAAGTAGGATTCGTCTCCTTGGGTTGACCCAAAGCAACAAGACCAATCCATGGCTAATACTGTCAGTAAGGCTTGTGCTGGCGGGCTCCCATCACTGTACCGGTGCCGGAGTTGCAAGCTGTAGTAATGACATGTTGCTCAACACAGGGTCATATATTCCGTTACCTAGGAGGTGTTCGTCCGTTCAACCATCAGGATACGCCCGAACTCGCTCAGGCTGTGCTCGACCTCCTCAGCCGCATCGAGCATGGGATCCTGACTGAACGCCTAGGCTAGGATGTTATGTTGGGTTTACCGATATTAAAGAGGTGCTTAATGACGTCCGTCTCTATGGAGACTCATAAGGCGATAAAAACGCTAATTGGCGCCGGTTATAATCCAAAGAAGCTGAGGCTACGTTGGCATTACTTTACGAGGATGAGCGACAAATAAGTCCACCAATACAGCAAACCGCGAGAAAGACCCGAATGCCCTCCATCATGTCAGAGACTTGTTCACTTTCTTAGCTCCTGAGGTATCGGCCATTGCTGCTTAAAATCCATAAATTCGGCAACAAACGAAACCATAATGCTCTTAACAAATTCATCATATACGGATTGATTGATAGTGACATGTACGAATGACTCCACTCTCAAAGAATCTCCTACTGCGGCTAGGAAATCCGCATCTTGAAAGGTTAGTGTCACTGTGCCACTTTTTTGATTCTGGCTCAGAACGATCTGCTGATTGGACATTTTCCACCTCGAAATGATGCTTATATGCAGTGTCATTATATGCGTGTACTCACAGCCGTGTACAGCACGCCGTATAACGTAGACCATAGATCCTCTAGTGAGGAGATAAAATGGATTCTGACGAGTTTGAGCTGGCGATGCTCGCAACTGCATTCGGTAAAAATGTACGAGAGCTGCGGTCTGCACGAGGTATGCAACAGGAAAAACTAGCACTAATTGCTGGTATAGACCGTGGTCATATGGGAAAAATCGAACGTGGGGAAACTAGGGTAACCCTGGAAAAAGTTTATCAGATCGCCAAGGCCCTAGGGGTCTCGCCTGCATCATTGCTGCCATAACCATAGCTGTTGCTCTAACCAAATGGCCTGCCAATAAACTCGAACATGCCAAACACCTAACCTTATAACTGCATACAAACCACCCAAGTCTGGTCTGGTCTGGTCTGGTCTGGTCTGGTCTGGTCTGGTCTGGTACAGTTTCAGCCAGTGCCAGGCGAAACCACATTCGTTGTCATCAGAAGCATCGTCCAGACGGCCAACTAGAAACCGGCAGATTTCTCAATCCCCTCATTGTTGACCACAACAAAACCATTGAAAACAATAACCCTGAGCTTGGGGGCATTCTGAAAATATCGATGATACTGAGGTTGGTGTACTCAGACTCGACTGCACAGGCATTACACAGCGTATCGAGCGCTGAAATTAATTTAGCTCGACCGGTATGAATCGCTACACCCCATCGTACAGCATCATCCAATCTGCCATCTCAAGCCCTATCCATATCACCAAAAAATGTATTCTGGCTCATAGTTAGCCAGTTCTGAGTGTGCAGCCAAGCTGGGCTGGCTAACATTTCGTTTTAATCATATACACAACCCCGTAGCTCTCATTTCTACTCTGCCACCAGTACAGCGACGAATAACTATGGGGAACGATCCTACCGGCTGAAATAGATAGGACTGCAACGCAGAGCGAAACGGCGTTGGAGCACTCTTGCATCCTAGGTCACATATTTTCATGTCAGATACAATCATAGGTAGAGACATTGTGCAGTCATCTTCGTTTTACCATTTACAACGCGGGCAGACAGCCCACTTTTTGCTTGATATAAAGAGGGTTCAAGCAAGCAGGCGTTGTGATTCTCTATAATCTAAGAGATTTTGTTGTAAAAATAGAAAGTCACATGCAAATCAATAACTTATTACTATATGATTTGTTGACATTTTTTTAGCTAACCATATGTTTTTATGATGCTTTTGTTTTTACAACAAAATGTCCTTCCAACTTAGTCCCTTACACCATAATTACAACAAATCAGAGAAATACAGTCATAGTTTTTCCGATTCAGGAATTAAAAAATATAGCTAAGTGTCTAATTTTAATTGATTATTCATCACTGTTGTAAACTTCATGCATTGTTGTTTAATGCTGATTGTAACCTAATCAATCTTTGCTTCATTGCCAATTTTAAAAATCATGAAATCCCTCGTAAAACTCACAAAAAACCAAAAAAGACATTGATATATAAGAAATTTTAAATAAGTCAAAAGCTATTTTGCGATAATTTTCGTTTTGGTGTGGCGATTGATGTTTGCAGCACTATAATGAACAAAAAGACCAGTTGTTGTATTTTTATGGAGTGGCAATTATGAGCATTAGGCAGTTGAGAGAACGGATCATTCAAGGCATTGAGAGTAGCGACAAAACTGAAAGTGCGCGTTATAGGCACCATCAGACAGCACTCAACATGTTACTGAAAACATCAATTGTGCAGTCCGAGGATGAGCTGGAAACTGCACTGTTAGAAAATCGCAGTGAAACAATAGAAAAGCTGAAAATGACCTTGGCACGTCAGAGCAGGAGTGATACGCGAGGCCCACTGACACGAGTGCGTCGGTTGGCAGAGTTCTACGCTCAAATAAACAACATAGATTTCAGCAAAATGACTTTTTGTGAGGCTCTGGCAGCAGCAGTTCAGAGGAAATACGGTGAGCGTCTCTGGCTCGATGAGGTCACTCCTAAGACGCAGAATAATATTAAGAAAAGCTTCATTACATACAGAGAAGTAGCACGTGAAATTATCAACGCGTCATTATCTAACTGCCCAGAGGCATGGCCAATTCTGAAAAGTAGCCCACAAGCGATTGGCAGCGCAACAAAAGTTTTGCGCGATTATATGATGGGTACATCACACCCTGCCGAGCGAGTACCTGATGTTCGCATCAATTTCATTGAAAGTTATTTCAATTTACCAAAAAACTTGTTGTTAGATAAAATTCATAGAAAAGTTGACCATCAACGCAGAGGAAAAAATCGGTCAGATCTTGATCTGTCGGCTATCAATCGCAGCACATTCATTAGCTCGTCACTGAATCCAAATCTACAGAAGGTTTATGATGAGTATTGTGAGTATAAAATAAATAAAAAACAACCAGCGATAGTAAACATTTCTGACGAGCTTAGGTCAGATCGACGCTATGAGATACGAGCAAAAGTCAATGAAAAAAACAGAAGAAACAATGAATGGACAATCAACGCGAAGGGCGAATGCGGCTCTGCTATCGCATTTAAAAGTCAGCTACTTTCATTTCAACATTTTTGTCATACTGAATTAGCTATTGATTACATGTCTGTTAGCAGTTATCACTTGACAATACCTGAGATTATGCAGGCTATGGCTGAATATTCGGAAGGACTGCAAACGGGTACAAGCCAATTCTCTAGAGTGCTAAATTTTGTAAAACGAGGGTCGGATTCGAAGGGCTACCTAAGGTTTTGTGCCGATCGTGGTAACAGAACAATCGAGGAGTTTTTTAAAGACCTAGATTTTATTATCGAGGAATATCCTAATTGGTTTAAGATGGCAGAGAAAGGCATCAACAGTCGCGGCCAAGCGGGCAAGAAAGGGAAACTGAACATTCAATTCTTACTCAACATACCTGCGTCAGATCGCCGAAATGCGGTTTATAGGGCCAGCCAGTGGTTATTCGATAAAGCAAAAGTATACAAGACCAATGCTGAGCAAAAAAATTTACTTTCGAATAACACAGACGATAAAAAACTAGAGCTGGCGCATAGAAAAAGTGCAGCATCTCAGATTGGCCGTGCGTTGCAGTATTTTAGAGCAGGACTGATACAAACAATCAGTTTTTATCAATCTCCACGCAGCGCAAACTGGACTGAATTGAAATTTTACCCTAATGCGACATCACAGAACAACAACTATGCAAGTATAACATATCATCGTCAGCGTAACCGATTCCAACTATATATCCCATGTTTTGGTACATCGATGGTTAGTGACGATAACACAAAGTACAGATATCTTAAAAACGCAAATGCAAAAAATAGCGTGGATGTTGATGTTGAGTTACCAGAACAGCTTACCCCGCTGATCAAAGAGTATTTGAACATAAGGCGCAGCTATATTGAGTTTGATCTCATGACCTTTGCGGGCGTTCAGTCAATTGACGATATTGATATCTTTTTCCCTTGGCGTAGCATTCGACAAAGCCAAGTAAACAACGAGGAAAACCTTAAAATAAGAAGTAAATATATAGAAATATCATCAAAACTGTCAGATAATTTCATATCACTGACATATCAGGCCTATCTGATGACGATGCCTCATGATAAACAACATGGTATCAACATTCATGCGTTAAGACACCTTGTTGCAGAAACGCATCTCGAGGAACATCCTGGTGATTTTATTGGTGCAGCAGCGAAGCTCAATGATGACGTGGAGCAAATAATTAAGACCTACGGTGATAAGGATAGAGCTAAAGCGATGCGCAGAGTATCTGACAATGAAACGCTGGACTTCTCATTTACGTTATAATAAGCAGTAGAGAATATTTATACAGTTCTAGTTATCACCTGACACCGACCTAAAATCGGTGTCTTGTTTACGCTACTTTCGTGCGCCCTGCCTTTGGTATCAATTTCAGAACCGATTCAACATGCTGTATGGAGCTCTGCTTGCATCCCCCTTTCCTGTTGGTCTGCCTGCCCCTGCACATCCTCCAAAGTCCAATGAGTTGCAATCGCTCCCCCTTTGCAACCAAGCAACCTATCGAGCCAGTCATTGGTTACATAGGTCTGATGAAAGCAGCTGATTTCGTAGCTATAGCTGATGAACTTGCAGGCTTTACTGACGTTATTGAGCATTTTGGCGAGCTCTAGCAGGCTGAGTTTACGACGTGCTACTTTCTCGTTGGTGGTCATACTGTGACTCCGGATAACACGGTAGGGGTACCGTTTTGTTATCCGGTTTGAAGCCGTATGACCACTCCCTTTTGTGGGCAACTGTCAGGTGAATACCATCTCCATACACCTCTATCCCTGATGGAATTCGCTGGCTGGCTCCGCTATCAACGCCACGTACTTGGAGTACTTTGTTTCCCTCGGGTTTTACCAGCCACGGTCTGACCTGTCTCGCCATCACTTCATGATTGCCTGTGCAATCGGTGCTTCCTTACCAATTTTTGGTCATAGGGCTGTCAATCAGCCCTTACATTGCCAAACCTGTTTTTCATGCGGCCATGCCATAGTGGGCATCATATTTTCTGTCGTGTGCCAGCAATGCCCAGATGATTCTAGCCGTCTTGTTGGCTTGCGCTACCGCCGCCACGTTAGGGTTGCGCCGAGCCATCACCCCGGCCAGCCAGCTTCCCGAGAACGACACCTTGCGTTCTGCTACTCGTAGCACCGCCCGAGCGCCATGAATTAACAAGGTGCGCAGATAGCTGTCGCCACGCTTGCTGATCCCAAGCAAGTTCTGTTTACCACCGCTGGAGTGTTGCCGTGGCACTAACCCCAGCCACGCGGCCAATTGCCGGCCATTCTTGAAGTTTTTCGCATTGCCGATGGAAGCAACCAGTGCGCTTGCGGTGATAGGGCCGATACCTGGCAGCTGGGCTAAGGTTTGGCTGGCGGCACTGTCCTTATGCCAGCGAACGATCGCGTCCTCCAATTCGTTTACCTGCATGTCGAGCATCTTGAGGTGCTCGTGAAGTCGCATTAACAAATGGCGAAACGTTCCTGGCAAGCCGTTTTCACTGTCCTCCAGCAGCTCGGGAACGTGTTTGCCTATGTGGGTGATGCCTTGAGGAAGGATGAACCCATATTCTGCTAACAGGCCCCGGATCTGGTTGGCTTGGGCTGTCCTGGCCTTGATGAAGCCTTGTTGGGCACGATGCAAGGCCAGGATGGCCAATTGTTCGCTGCTCTTTATCGGCACGAACCGCATGGTGGGCCGAGTCACAGCTTCACAAATAGCTTCGGCATCCGCAGCATCATTCTTGTTGGTCTTTACATAGGGCTTAACGAACTGAGGCGCCATCAGCTTGACGGTATGCCCCAGCCCTTGCAATTTATTGGCCCAGTAATGGGCACTGCCGCATGCCTCCATGCCGATCAGGCCAGGAGGAAGATTGCTAAAGAATGAGAGCATCTGATCCCGCTTCAACTGTCGCTTGAGGACCGTCTTGCCATGTTGATCAACGCCATGTAATTGGAAGAGATGTTTTGCCAGATCGATGCCGATAGTCGTAGTCTTCATGGTGGTCGCCTCTCTCATCAGTGGGAACTTACATTCGCCACTTTGGCACTCAGATGCCGTTTTGGGGAGGGGCGACCATCCCATTAACGCCGTTTTTAATGTTTGAGTTGTTGATACTTTGTTCTCGCGCAAAGGGGCGACAGCCTGTATCCCGCCTCGCAAGCGCGCTGGGCTCTGGAAAAAGGGGCACCCAAGAAATGAGGCTGTGCTGGTAATGCGCAAGGAAGGGCTGGCGCACTGGAAGAAGATATCGGGATATCACCGTCGCTCGCTGGCAGAAACGGCGATGTATCGGTTCAAGCTGTTGCTGGCGAGGAAAATCAGTGGTTCTGTTGCATTAAGGGAGGGGGTTTAATTGAGGTCTTTTATTTGGTTTTGATATGGGTGTATGTGGATTTCAGTATTTTATGATGAGCTTTTATTTGGTATTTTAATTTGGTAGTTTTATTGATGGCTGATATTGATATATTTTCCGTTTCCGCCACCATAAAATTATGGTGATGCCTCCAATCAGCTGAAATGGTGCCTTTCGATAAAGACACCAACCACTTTCTCGTGGAGCTCAATGGAGCGAGAGACGCAGATGGTTTGCGAGCCAATCGCTTTATGCGCGTTCTGAGTGTCAGGTTGTTACGCTCGATATGCTGGGTGAATATCTTTCCGGTCAGATGCATTTCGCTCGGCACCTCTCTGGCATAGCTTCCCCAATCATCACTGGTGATAAAGCCAATCTGGAACGGAGAAAGAAGGTTCAGCAACCGACGGCATGTCTCATCGTTGCATAGGCAACGACTCTTGTCTTTGACACTAGGCTTGCGGGCTTCATAGGTATAGGTGAGCTGAAACACGTGCGGACAGGCGGGGCAACGATAGCGAACATGGCCAGCAGGGGTCTTTCCATGGCGATATACGTGGTCAGAGTTGCAACGAGGGCAGTGAACGGTGATGGATGCCATGAAACTATGAGTCTCAAAGGCACCCACCATACCAGCTAAACCGATCGGAGGCATCACCAGAACTATATTGCGATGTTGTATTTTTTGGCTACATCATTGTGATGTCATCACTCAAACTTAGATTTATACAATGGAATTTTAATAATGAAAAAAACTAGCATTTTATTGACTCTTGGTTTCGTTATGCTTTCTCACAATGCCCAAGCAGGCAGTGAGCAGTATCTACTCGAAGGTACTCAAGAGCTGAATGTGTCTGGTAATTTGAATTTTGATACCGACAACTACAATATGGTTACCCGTTATGGCTATTTTGTTGCCGACGACTGGGAAATCGGTGGTGATGTAACTGTCGCTCTAAGTGATGAAACTGACTCTGTAGATGCGAGTTTGTTTACCCAATACAACTTTACCAATTCCAGTAATTTCGTTCCGTACATCGGTATTAGTGCCGGTGTTCTGAGTGCTGAAAATGGCAATTCTAATATTTTGCAACAAGATGACTCCGGTTTCGTTTATTCTACTCAATTAGGTGCTAAATATTTCATCACTAAGAATGTGGCCCTAAGCGCTGAATTCGAGCAAAGCTGGTCTGATCTGGAAGTTCAGGGGCTGAAAGATAGCTTCTCAGAAGTCCACATCGGTACCAGCTTCTACTTCTAAAAGAAGTCCCTGACATGACGACATATCTACACTAAGGAATGTGCGAATAAGTCACGTGGGACGAAAGTACAGAGGTTTTGTTGCATTAAGGAAGGGGGCTGGCAAATTCCCCCTTATTTTCTCAAGTAACTAGCCATGTCTCCGACCAGAAAGGCGCTCAAACGACTCCACTACCTTAGAGATCCCCTCATATGAGCGAGGTATGGCGCGGGTTATGGGGTATGATCATCGGAATTGACCCGCAAATACCTCACCACGATCATCCATGCTCGACCACGCCACTATTCTTGGGGTTTGAAGCCCAATGGAACGAAAACGTACGCTAAGGCCAATCCTCTAGTTCCGATGGTTGCTTCAATAGTCTGAGTTGACCATTAAGCACCTGTTCTGCAAGGGTAAATGAGTAGTGACCCAGCATGTTCACATGCTTGTAGCTCAGCGGTGACACTCTAGCCTCGTTCTCTTCCTTTACCTCCTCAATCTGCTGTCTCAAGTGAGACAGGGCGGCTTGCATATAAATCGTGTTCCACAGCTCCAGCGCGTTTGTCACCAGACCCAACGTACCAAGTTGATCTTCCTGCCCCTCCCGGTACCGTTTCCGGATCTCGCCACGCTGTCCATGGCAGATGGCCCGAGCGACTGCGTGACGACTTTCCCCGCGATTTAGTTGGGTTAGGATCCGACGCCGGTAGTCTTCATCATCCACGTAGTTCAGCAGGTAAAGCGTCTTATTGATCCGGCCTGCTTCAATGATGGCTTGTGCCAAGCTGGAAGGTCGGTCACTTTTCAGGAGCGAGCGGATCAGCTCTGATGCCTGACTGTGCCCAGTTTGAGCGAACCGGCAATGCGCATCATGTCATCCCAGTGCTGTTCGATCTTCTGAGTATTGACACAGCTGCGGGCAAGCATCATCCAATGCGCCATAATTGGCAGACTTGTCTAGGCGCCAGAATACGGATTCACCGGCGTCAGCCAAGCGCGGTGAGAACTGGTACCCCAACAGCCAGAACAAGCCCAACACCATGTCGCTGCTACCTGCGGTATCGGTCATGAGCTCCACAGGATTCAGGCCAGTTTGTTGCTCTAGCAGACCTTCCAGTACAACGATGGAATCACGCAATGTGCCAAGGACGACGATGCCATGAAAGCCGGAGAACTGATCCGAGACAAAGTTGTACCAGGTAATGCCACGACTGGAGCCAAAGTATTTCCGGTTCGGCCCGGCATTGATAGTGCGGATGGGCGTGACAAACCGCATGCCATCAGCAGAAGCCACCTCGCCGCCGCTCCACTTCCCGGCCAGGGGGAATGCGGATTGGTAGTCCACCAGTTTGGCGTTTGCCTTCACCAGCGTCTCTGCCCGCAAGTAATTTTGCTTGACCCAGTTCAATCGGTGTCTGGTCAATGCAGGTACCTATTGCTTGATCAACGGCTCCAATCCGATGTTGCAGGCCTCTGCCAGTAACACCGCGCTGATACTGACAACCAGATCCTCGGCTCTTGCATCTGTCATAGAGCTTCTACGACCAATAGACATTTGAGGCCATTTAGAGCCGCTAACAAAACCAAGTTGATTCGAACGATGCTAATCCCCACATAGCCGGCATGACACGAAAAATCATCAGTAACCAGCTATGGAAGTCCTTGCAGCCACTTCTTGCGTATTCCGGTGAAGTTGAACAGTGATTCCGGAATCTGTGAATTGGACTGACCCCACGACGGTAGACATATTCTGTCCTCACGACGAGGCCTGTTCGAAGGCCTCCGGACTGACGCCACCAAGGTGGCTGTGGCGTCGGATCCTGTTATAGAACGCTTCAATGTAATCAAAGATATCAGCGCGGGCCAGATCACGGGTTTTGTAGATCCGTTTTCTGATGCGCTCTTTTTTCAGCGAACTGAAGAACGATTCGGCAACCGCATTATCCCAGCAGTTGCCACGTCGGCTCATACTTGGTGCCAGGTTGTTGGCCCAGCAGAAACGCTGCCAGTCGTCACTACCATATTGGCTACCCTGGTCCGAGTGCACGATGACTTCGGTTTCTGGTTTACGTCGCCATACGGCCATCATCAGTGCATCCAACGCGAGCGCGCGTGAAAGGGTCGGTTTCATCGACCAGCCCACCACGTTACGAGCGAAAAGATCGATGACCACAGCTAGATACAGCCAGCCCTGCCAAGTGCGGATATAGGTGATATCGGTCACCCAAACCTGATTGGCCCGACTAACAGTAAATTGTCGCTGTATACGATTAGGCGCTACGACGGAAGGTCTACCGGATACCCTGCGTGGCGCTTTATAGCCGCGAACAGCTTTGATCCGGTTTAGTTGCATAAGCCGTCCCACCCGATTTTTACCGCAGGTTTCGCCGATCTCATTCAGGTCACCATGAACCCGGCGATAGCCATACACGCCGCCACTCAGAGCATATGAATCGCGGATGAGTGTCAGCAGACGCTGGTTGTCTTTATCACGTGCACAGACCGGATTATGCAGCCATGCATAAAATCCGGCCCGGGCGACATTCAGTACCCGACACATTGTCATGACACCCCATACAGAACGATGCTCATTAATAAAGCGGTACTTCAGTCGGGCTCCCTTGCAAAGTACCGCGCGGCCTTTTTCAGAATATCCCGCTCTTCTTCGGTGCGTTTTAACTGTGCCCGTAGCTTCAGGATCTCACTTTTTGCTTCCAGTAAATCGCGGGCATGCTGCTCGCTATTATCCGGTTTGATGGCCCTCAGCCATTTATAGAGACTGTGAGCAGAAACCCCCAGCCGGTCAGACACCTCTGCCACTGAATAACCACGCTCAGTGATCTGACGGACTGCTTCTTCTTTAAATTCAGGTGTAAATCGTGGTGTGCCCATACGCTCCTCCTATGCTCAAACTCTAGGGCAGGATCGTCTACTGGGGCGGGGTCAGTCCATTTTCAGCAACAAAGTGTCTAGAAAACCAGGGGCGATTCACTGCACCTTCGCTGTTACATAGCAATTCCTAGGGTAAGGAGACACTGCTTCCATGAAGTGTTTCACTCTAAGCAACAGGTTGGCCATTCCTCAATGGCCGCCAAGCGATCGTGCACAACGGCATTTTGCCTGAACGCACCATCCAGACCGGGATCGGCAATGTAGAGATCAAAGTACCCAAGGTGCGCGACAGAAGTGGCTCAGGGATCTACTTTAACAACTCGCTGCTACCGCCCTATCTCAAGCGTTCCAGCAGCATAGAAGAGCTGCTGCCCTGGCTCTACCTCCGGGGGATTTCCACTGGGGACTATCAGGAGGCGCTGGGCGCGTTGCTTGGTGACAAGGCCAAGGGGTTGTCGGCCAATACCATCAGTCGCCTGAAACAGCACTGGAGTGATGAGCATCGGGAGTGGAGCCTGCGGGACCTGAGCCAGAAGCGGTATGTGTACTGTTGGGCTGACGGGATATACAGCAACGTACGCATAGGTGATCGGCTCTGCTTGCTGGT
Source organism: Aeromonas sp. 602200 (assembly GCF_049173895.1). NCBI lineage: Bacteria > Pseudomonadati > Pseudomonadota > Gammaproteobacteria > Aeromonadales > Aeromonadaceae > Aeromonas > Aeromonas sp. 602200. The sequence continues at coordinate 305,706 of NZ_JAAKSL010000003.1, read as the reverse complement.
GATCATCGGCGTGACAGAGCATGGCAATAAGGAACTGGTGGCAGTCGAGGATGGCGCCCTGGGTTTTTGGCGAGCGCTGGCCAAGTGCTACCTGGACACGGTCCATCAACAATGCTGGGTGCACAAGACCGCGAACAAGCTGGCAGCGTTGCCCAAATCAGTGCATCCCAAGGTCAAGGATGTACTGCATGAAATCTGGATGGCCGAGACAAGGGATGAGGCTCACACGACGTTTGACCGCATCTTGGCACGTTTTGAAGCGAAGTACCCGAAGGCGATGGAGAAGCTGACGAAAGACCGGGGGGCTGCTGGCGTTCTATGATTTTCCGGCGGAGCACTGGGTGCATATCTGGACGACGAACCCGATAGAATCGACGCTTTCGACGGTTAGGCTACGAAGCAAAAGAGCGCGGAACTGCGGCTCTCGGGAGACCACGCTGGCGATGTTTTCAAGCTGCTTGAAGTGGCACAGAAGAAGTGGAAGCGGCTCAAGGGATTTGCGCTGCTGACGTTGGTCGTGAACAACGTGAAATTCAAGGACGGAGCACAGGTGCTGGATGAGTCAGATAGGAATGCCGCCTGACTTACGCCATACACCAGATTTGACAATAGCTCGAAAAAATTTTACGTCAACATGAAGTTTCAGGCCAGCATACATAAACCCATAATTAAAATATATTTTCTAATAGCACTCAAAAACATTAAACAACAGCGAAGCCTCATATACAAAAATCCATGGCGGGCGTAACAAAGAGCATTCGCATCAGCGGTTCAAAACATCGCCGTTACATATAGTGTTACTTTAACAAAATAGAATGTATGTTTAGATATTTTATAATCGCATCTATAATTACATGGACTCGATACGGCTGATAATCGCGTTTTCTATAAATAAGGTAGAGATTGCTAGTTTGTTCAACTTGAAACTCACCAGGAAAACACGGAAGTAGAGCGCCCGCTTCAAGCTCATCAACCACAACATACAGCGGAGCATAGAGTAGTCCAAGTCCATGTTTTGCCAATTCTATGGCGGGTTGGGAATGGTCACATATATAATTACCTGACACAATCAGGTTCTTTATTTCACCACTACTGTTGTCCCTGTATTGCCACATATTTTGGTTGCCGCCAAGGACAAGTAATTGATGAAGGATACAAGGGTGATTTGAAATATCTTGCGGATCTTCAAAAGAATGTGCCGCCAAGTATTCTGGACTGGCAAACAGTCCCGTTCTAAATGACGCTACAGGGCGGGCAATGAGATTTTCATCCTTGGGCATGTGCAAAGAAAACAAGATATCCCAATCAGGAGACATTGCAGTACCCTGCTCATCTATATCGGGTTGAGGTTGGTGTGTCACAAATGATATTGAGATATCAGGATGTTCGGCTGCTATGGATGGCATAATATGTCTGGTGAGGAAAACAATAGCGCCAGACGGTGCTGCGATAGTAATATGCCCGAGAGGCTTTTTCTTGTAAGCATCAATAAAATTGATGGTCTCTTCATGAGCTTGCAAAAGATGGGTTACGCGTGGCAATAATGTTTCTCCAAATTCGGTTAAAGAAAGGTGCCTTGTTGAACGATGGAATATCTTGAGTCCAACTTGCTCCTCGAAGCTTGCTAGCAATCTGCTAAGATTCGCTTGTGAACTTCCCAAACGAGTAGCAGCCGCACTAATCTGTTTTTCTTCTGCAATACAAAGGATCGCTCTGAGATCCTGTATTTTTATAGTTTTCATTTGTTATCGGCCCAGTCCTTTACTTTATTATTGATAATAGAACAAAAACGATATAAATCAATGTGCGGATATTTTATTTTAATTATGGAAAGCTTGACGCCAAGCATTTTGAGCTCCAATCAACCCCCACAAATATTGCAGATGATAGTCCGGCATTACGGTAAAACAAAAAAAGACTTATACCGCAAGATTCTCAACAAAATATCTGCCTTGGGGATTTCTGACAGACAGACCAAGACTGTTCCGTTTGTTGATCAGGCTCATAAACTTGGTCAATCAATCAGGTCTCAGGCTCCTGCGCGTAGCAGGTCCGTTAGCTGAGCTGTTGACTTAGCCTTTTTGTAGCAGGGCTCTGAGGGTAAGTCTTGTCTGACGTATCACCTTTTTGATTCAAACTCTTTTGGAATCAATCAGCAGAAGACGCCACCTCCGCAGGAGAAATGAATAATTCACTCTTACAGCCATACCTCAGACAAGTGTGGCAGTATTGACAAACAAATGACAATGCCATTCATATTACAATGATAAATACAAGGTTGTTAATGATATAGCCCATACGCCAGTTTCACCAAGTTGGAGTCTGGACACAATATAATCACCTCCCGTTGTTACAAGAACATACATACCCATAACAGGAAAATGAAAAATAGAAAGATATTTTGCAACCACATAAGCATATATTTTTAAAGCCTAACATCAAATAAAAAAGTGTCACAAACCACCTGATATACCGCCGTAGCTAGTACATTCCGTACGTTCCCCATCGACCACCAAATGTGATGCGCACCAATGAAAACAAAAAACGGCAATCAGGCATCGATCCCATTTGACAGCAGACGAGGGCGCCCCAAGTAATCCCCTTTAAGCGCATGATAAGGTGCCATCTTGACCATCTCGAACTGGGTTCGGCTCTGCACCCGATCAATAATGAGGCCGCAGGAAGATTTTTCCACCAGCTCAAAACAGCTGTCCAGAAACTGGTTCGCTTCATGCAAATAACGAGGTGGGTTGGCAAAACGCACATAACGATACAACCCGGAGGTCAAGTACCCCTTGCGCTTGTCCGCTCGCTCCCACTCATACCCGCCCAGACAAACCGCCACCCCGTGCTCACTAAGGTTATGAACCGCCGGATTTACCTGGTTGCACGCAAGTGACAGCCTCTCGTGCACATCGACAATCAAGACCACCCCGTGCTGTTTCATCTTTTCGGAGGTGGCAATGATGTTCGGCGCAACATCCGCCAACACCCTGGGTTCGATTTTGCAACACACCTGCTGCAAGGAGGATTGGGCCGCATCCGCAGAGAGATTTTCAATCAACGTCAACTGCTCACAGGTCAGCGACACCAAATCTCGCTGGCCACACTCCGCATAAAAGATTGCAGCTGACTGACTTACGGGGTGAAACGTCAACTCAATACTCTTCACTACTGCCGTTTTGTAAAATAGCGGCTGTGTATATATCCGAAGCAAATTCAGCAATACAGATATGTCATTATTCACATTGCGCGACAACCACTGAACGCAGCTCATCTATCCACACTCCATGCATTATAAAATGCTATTAAATAACGCGAGAGGCGCGTAGAGAAATATCATTTCACTCATAAACCCATATCAACCCAGCAATAAGTCACATGCATCACTCACTTCACCAGACTAAACGGATTTATTCTGTCAACATCTTCAACACAGATAGAGGCTCGGGCCACGACAACCAGAACCGCCCAGCTGCAACAGAAACAGAATAATGTGACTTGCCTTCAGGAGGGCCATTTAGACATCGGTCAGGTATGTGGAGTCCTTGTATCTGCCGCATGCCAAGGTGACAGCCCCAGCCGTACCGGTTGGTCCATAGCTGATAGTCCGATAAGCTCCTGACATGGAAACATCTGCCGCCGCACACTTGTTGCCGTTGAACTCATCCAGATAGCCGTTGAACTCATCCAGATAACTGATGGTTACGCATTATCAGTGCATTATCCCGGCAATCAGGCCAATGCAAGATTGTAGATATCAAAATCGTCATTTTTTTTGCTGCGCAAATTCATCGGCATCCGCCATTGCCTCGAACAAACCACTGGCGCCAACTGGCTGCCTGCTTTCCAAGGCCATCCAGTCGGTCATTCAATTGCAACAAAGCGCCATCCGAAAGCATTTTCAGGGACCAGGCCAGCATCAAGAGTCCACGACAACACTCCAGCAAGGCAGATAAGTCAGCCAAGATATCGGCAGCCTGCTGGCATTGACTTGCGCATTCCTTACTCATTAGATTCACTCGAACAATCATTTGCAACCCTCGACTCAGCAGTGACAAAATCTGTTCACCAGTAGTGAAGCGAAACGGCCTTGGCATACCCTGATGAATTTGCCAATACACTTTGTAAAATGTCACCAAATCGGAGTAAATCTTGGGATGTCGAAACGCTTCTCGCATTGTTCATTTACCGTTGAAGACGTTAGCCGAGAATTAATCCGCTGCGCCAGTGAATGCGGCAGCAGTTTGCAAAGGTCATTGGCACTTCCCCACCTGGCCACTCTCTGTCGTGAGCTGGGGCAGGACATTGTCACGCACCAGTATCTTCCAGGGCAGTACACCCGCTTTGCTGTCAGCGAACCCAAACTGCGTGAAATCTACGCTCCACAATTTCGGGATCGTCTTGCGCAAACGTGGCTGGTTCGGCATGCGCAACCCTTACTGGAGCGCCGCATGATTGAAGACTCCTTTGCCAATCAAACCGGGCGAGGTCCGCTCAAGGCCGTGCAGCGGGTCCAGCAATTGTGTCGACGTCCCGGTCACCGCTATGTGTTGCAATTGGATGTCCGTAACTTTTTTAACAGTATTCGCCATGATGTCATCATGGCGCAGTGGCATCCTATTCTGGACGCGGCAGGCTTGCCAACGGCCCGGCATGCAGCTGTCGCACACCTGTCACGAGCCATCTTGTGTCACGATGTCGCCAGGTCCCCGTTCAGCACGAGCGGGGACCGCACCTTGCTGGCGCGCATTCCCCCTCATAAGCGTCTCGGATTTGCAGGGCCTGGCATTGGCTTGCCGATTGGCAGCCTCAGCAGCCAGTTATTTGCCAATTTCATGCTCAACCCGCTTGACCAGCAGCTCAAGCACCAACTCAAGGTACGCGGCTATGTACGCTATATGGATGACCTACTCCTGCTTTCAGACCAACGTGACACTCTGCTGGCCTGGCAAGAGGTCATTGCTGACACACTGACCGAGCTAGGACTATCCCTGCACCCAAACAAGCAATATATGGGTATTTGCGAACAGGGGTTTGACTATCTGGGCTACCGGGTCTATCCGCACCACCTTCATATCAGGCAACGCAACCTCAAGGCGCTGCGGGCCCGCATTCGCTGGTTTGAATACCTGATAAGCGGGCACAGCCCACACCCGATACAGCGGCCACCAGGGGGAAAATGGGGGCAACAGCCGTTAAACCCACCGGTACCGGTTGATGGCGCCCTGCTGCGTCAGATGCTGGCAACCCTAAACAGCTACTGGGGTCTGCTGGCTCACGCCAATCACCTGCGCCTACGCAAACACTTTTACGAGCACGAACTGGGACTGCTCAAACCTTACTTTGTGCCGGGGGATGAAAAATACCGCCACCTACGATTGAAATCGGTGTGGCGGTGAAACAGCATAGTCATCTGGTGTAACCCTTAACGCACACACGTCACGAAGTTGTTGTTGCTGTCGTTGTTGCTGTTGACGTTGTTCAGGTTGACATTGTAGTGGTTGCCGGGACTGTTCTCCGTGGACGACCAATAGTTGTTGTTGGTCGGCCAGCCAAGCCCACTCCCCTACACGCCACACTTGTACAGACTCTTCCACCCAGCTTACCACCTTGCGGCGTTCGCCTCTTTATACGGAGGCCATAGGCCTCCGGGCCTGTACCGGTTACACTCCAAGGTCTTTTACCGGACAGCCGTAACCCTCCGGCCCACCAGACGCTGACGGCATACCACCGCCAGCGAGCGCCCCTGATGACCAGCCAACCTAATGACGGGGTGGCGACTTGACGGACACCGCCGACGAACAAAGCACCCGGCGGCAGTTTTCAAGCAATTGAATGGTGTGCGCTAGTGGCGCTCGCCAGACATCCCATTGAGCCAACTGCATCATTAACGCCTCATCCACGACAGGCACAGGCAACGACCTGTGTACACGCAACGCAGTCGCAGGTGGCACAACAGGCGGAGAAACGGCATTCGCGTCACAAAATGCAGCCCAGTCGGGCTCGTCACCATCAACCTCTCCTTCATACCCCCACGGGGTCTCTTGCCAGCTGTCCACGCGCGCGCTGCCGCCCGGGAGGCTAACGCCCCCCACGCGGTAGCGCGCAAGCCAGCTGGCCTCAGGCATGCCCCCGCTGTAACAGCGCTCCCCTTGTAAACAACGCATCGGACGGACCGACACCTTAAGGGGTTGCCCCACCGTTGCCCAGCGCATCAGCGAATGGTTGTAAAGGCGCAAAAATATTCCCTCACGAAAAAACACTATCTTCCCTGGCCTAGCTGACAGGGCAAGCTTCTCCACTATTCTCATCCCCCCTCCCAAAAAACAATAAGGTAAAAAATATAAACCAAAAGGCAAAAAACCCTTAACGCACACACGTCACGAAGTAGTTGCTGCTGTCGAGAGCGCTGTTGACGACGCCGCTGCTCAGGTTGACATTGTAGTGGGTGCCGGGACTGCCCTCCGTGGACGACCAATAGAGGCTGCCGGTCGGCCAGCCAGCATAGCTCTCCATGTTGTCGTAGGTAGCGAATAGCGCCTCCAATTCAGTGCGGGTTGGCAATCGATAACCACCCAGGCCGGTGCAATAGGCATCAGCAGAAGTAAAGTCATGCCTGACATATACGAAGCCATTCTCAGTGTAAGTGCTCGAGTAGGAAATCCCATTGGCATCCGCCTGCGCCTGCGTCAGCGGGCAGGTGTAAGTCAGGCTACCTGCGGTCACCAAGCCCTGGGTGCAACCAGCACCGAAGTCTGGCCCCGCCGACACAAAGGTTGAGGTTGCCGCCACGGCATTGCCCGGAATACCGCTCACCACTGGGTCTATATTAACCGAGACGTCGCCCACCGTGGTGGTGGTGAGAGCCAGGGTTACTTCGCCATTGCCGTCAGTAGTCAGGGGCGTACCACCCGCTTGCGAGGGCGGAGTAAAGTTGACGACCGCGCTGGCGCTGTAGGTGAGTTTAACCTCAGTACCGCTCGGAATCGGATTGCCATCCTTGTCCCGCAACGTGGCGATGACGGTGTTTTGGCTGGTTCCATCCGCCGCGCTGTTATTCACCCCGGCGCGCAGGGCGGTCAGCTTGGCATTTTGCCAAAAGATCACTGGCCCAACGGCAAGGGTGTTGCTATCGCTGGCGCTGGTCAGACTTAGCGAAGCCGAGCCATACTCCTGCGCGGCAGCATTCGCCTCCAGGGTACAGGTTCCCACACAGCCTGCCGGTGAAAGCCGAAAATTGGCCTCACTCAGCGTGCCAGAGCCCGTGTTGGTGCTGGCGGTCAATGCCAAACCAGCGACACCGCCATCACTGACCACTTGCCCAAGTTGCCACCAGGTTGCTCCATCCGAGATGGCGGTATTGGTGTAGCCATTGAGCGGAGTGTTGGGGAATGGGGTGTAACTCATCATGCCGTCATCGGCATACTTGACACAGATAACATATTGGTTGGTCGTGGTGCCCGGGATGTAGGTTTCTGTGGCACCGGAGCTCAGGTTGTAGGTGAGATAGCCAACACCGCTTGCATCAGGAACCAGGTAGTTGCGCAACACAGGGTACTTGGCACGCTCCACATCAACTGCCGTGGTGGTGCGCAGGGTATCGAGATTAGCCTTGGTGGCCAAGCGTTTGCCGTTGCAGTAGGCGCTGGCACCTAGCCCCGTCACGCCCGCAATGGTGTTGCCGGGCGGGGTATCATTCAGGTTGACACCGTCGTCCCAGACGCCTTCGGCCGTCACACTTTTACTTGCCGCCTCACTGTAAAGGGGGGGGGCAAAAAAGGTCAGGTCGCCAATGGTGATATCTGCCCAGTCCTTTACCCGCTCCTTGGGCCCCACGGTAATATTGAGCATACCCATGGTAAACCCACCCTCGTGGTCTCCCACGATATAACTGACAATGTGCGTACCAAGCGTGCCCGCACTGAAGGTAAACTGTTTATTGGTAACCGAATTGGGGTCGACCGGCGTCACCGAGGCGGAATAGCTCTGCACCTCGACCAGTTGCCAGTCTTGCCCCTCAGGGTCACTGATATTGAGATTGACCAGGGAGCCCAAGTCCAGCACTGCATCCTCAAAGGTCACTACCGTGGTGCCCGTTTGCGCCTTGTAGTCGTACTTGGGTGTGCCGATAACAGGCGCTTGGTTGACCGCATCCGACACCGTGACATAGAGCGTCCCCAGTGCGTCTTCATTGGGACGAGCTGGGTCTTTCAAAATAAAGACAATACGGTTCCAGTCCGGCGTGGTAGGCGGTGTGTAGATAATGCTGTCGCCACTGGCTGAGGCACTTCCCTGCACACTGCCCCCTTGCACCTGCAAGGATGTTGGGTCGAGGCTATAACCAGACGGCCAATCCCCCCCCAGCAGAGCGGGCAGGTCGTAAGTAACATCGCCACCGCCCAGCACCACAGCTTGGGATAATGGTGGCAACACCGGCGAGGCTTTGCTGCTGGCCAGCATATTCAGAGATGCCTTGGCACTAGAGGCACTGTTACTGGCGGTGTAGGTATACTGACACAGCCCCCCCTTATCGATAGTGACCTCTGCGGTGAGGCCAGACAGGCCGGATGCATAACACCCGGCCTGCGTGCTCTCCATGGCTGTCAGCACCGCGCCCTGGCCGCGAACAAACGCGGACAGATCGACCCGGGTGGCGGTGTCGGGGCGCACCGCCCCGAAGCCGTCCACGACCGAGACGCTGCCAACCGGCGACGGGGGCAGCGGAGTAGCGCTATTGCTGTCACCCTCGTCACCACCGCCACAGGCGGACAACATGCCCGCCAAGAGCAGGGCAATACCAGTGCGCAGAGCACCAACACCAACTGTGGCACCATGAGCCCTATGAAATAACGACATCTCAAACACCTCTTCACTATTTATGTTCATATTGCATTTCGCGCCTTGCGCTTGTGAGCATTCAGCCCGGAAGGGCTCATGAACGATGACCATTACATATTCGGCTCAAACAACATCGAGAAGACGCCCTGATAAGCACCGGTGCGCAGGGTGGAAACCTCCACATCACTAAAGTCGATGTTGATGGCAAAGTTGATGACCGAGGCGTTCACACCAGCAATACTGGTGCCCGTGGTGGCCAAGTCGGCCAGGGTCAGGTTGCCTTTATCCACCAACAGTTGCTGGGCGCAGGCACCACAGGTCACCGAGAAGGGGATGGTGGTCGCATCCGGCCCGCTCATCTGATACACGTCACCGGTCTTCATCCGCAGACGCAGGCCGTTGGTGAAAAAGCCCGTGGCCACGGCGTTATACACTGTCTCGCCGGCGACATACTGCACCCCACCACGACTGGCGTAACGCGCCGTCATCATCCCCAGTGTCGGACTGGTCAGGGTGATGTCGGTCAGCACCGAGGGCGCGTAGTTGATGCTGATGGTCAGCGGTAGCGTCCAGTTGTAGCGAATGCGCACCCCGGCTCGTTCGTACTCGTAAGCCTGTGGCAACGATACCTGAGTGGTGTAGGTGCCAGGCGCAGCATTGGCGCTGCGAAACGCCTGCAAAATGCTGTCGCTTGTGCCGAGCGAGATAATGGGTCTGGCGTGAGTGAACGGAGTCACCTCGCGCGCAAGGGCAATCCGCTGATTGCCAAGCCCGGTACCTTGCACCTGCACCAAGCCACCACTCAAGGTCACCACCGCGCTGCCGCCACCGCTGTCAGCGGTCATGCCCGTGGCCTCCGGACTGTTGTACTCCATCCCCAGCAACGTCAGGGGAAGGGTGACGCTATCCCCCTCCGGCCCCACCAGGTTGACAGGCAGGGATGGAAGCGTGCTGGCCCCCGGCACAAACGTGCTGGCTGGCACCAACTGCGCCGGGGTAGCCCACACGCTGGGAGCCACCCCACCGTTAAAAGACGACTGCGCCGACACCCAGCGAAAGGTGTCCCCCTTGATGTCTGCCTCTACCGTCATGGCCTGCGCCGACCCCCACAGCAAGGCGCTCGCCAGCAGCAACAGCCGCCACCCACGATTTTCCAATTCCAATGCAGTGCACAGCATAGTGACCTCGTTACAACTGCTTGTTAAGGGTGGTCTGGGCCTTGAACTTATTCCCGTACGACGCCATTTTTGCCTGCAAAGTGGACCGGGATTGCATGGCAGGTGGCAACACTACGTTCAGCTCCCGTCCGGCCAGCACTGTCGCATCGACACTACAGGCCTTGCGGTCTTTGGTGGCTGTGCCATTAGGACAACCATCCAAGTACAAGGTGAAGAAGGTGCCCCCTTTGTTGGTGACCGTAACCTTGTCGCCGCGATAGTGCATTTCATACGCCAGCGGCTGCGTCTCCTTGGCGGGGACAATCAACAGGGGGGCGAAACCAAAAGCCATCTTGACGGCGTTGCCCGTCTCGCCTTCCGCAAAGTAGGGGGTCGGCACGAACGACACCTGAAAGACCCGATCCCGATCCTGACGCCACACTCCGGTGGGTTGGTATTTGAGAGCAAACACCTTTTTAAACCCTGGTTCCAAAATGGTGCGGGCCGGGCTCACTTCCAGCGCCCAGTCACTCAGGTTGGCTCGGGTGTAGGGCGTCTTTTGCAACTGGCCGTTCGTCACTGTGATCTCACTGATGGCCACGTTGATGTACTGGCGATACGTCTCCGAGTTGGTGATGACAAATTCAGCCTCACCCTTTTCATTGGCATACCCCAGCATGGAATCAATACCGATGGCCTGTACCGGCATAGCGGCACACAGGGCCAGCCAGCCCCCCAGAACCAGCGCCCTAACGCCAGCACACAAAGGGGCACAGGGGCCACCCACTACATCCAAATTCATCTTGCTATTCATACTCATACATCACCTTGCAGAAAACAGTTTGTCCACGTTTGCATCATTGAGCACGATGTAGGCCTCCAGACCCTCCAGCATGGCGCGCTGCGCCACGTCGAAGGCCTTGCTGTATTGCACGTACAGATACAGGCTCGGCCCCACCGTCACCGATTGCGCCACCAGTCCGACATCCTTAAGGCGGCCGATAATGGCCTGCGCTTCCTGGCGCGACTCGTATTTACCCAAATAGAGCAGGCTGCTGGCCTGCGTCTGGCCACCGGACGAGAACGCTATGCGCCCCTCTTCCTCCATCAACCCCGGCAAGCAGTAAGTGTGGATGGCGCCCTCCTTCATCAATGCGGGCTCGTTGACACACACCCGGTTCATCGACACCAGCGTGAACTCGCCACCCGCCTTGTAGCTCACCCGAAACACCCCGTCATCAGACACGGGCTCCACACCCGCGCACGCCTCACCAACGCAGCGCACCTGTCGGATCGGCTGTCCCTGAATGTCATTGAGCACAAACAGCTGGGTAACCATCGGCGTGATGTGCGCATCAATGGTGTACACAGTGCCGGGGTAGACGAACTCGCGCCGGATATTGTTGTCGATGTGCAATCTGCTCGACTCCGCATCCATGACAAACTCAGTGTCGGTATAAGGGGTGAGCGGCACAATTGCCTCATCACCGGTCAACCGCCCCAGATAGGTGGCATTAGCGCCACGACGGACGTTGTAGTTCACCCCGTCCAGTGACACCTCTGTGCCCGCCGGGTCAGTGGCAATGTCCGGCACGATGTGCATGAACGACGACCCCATCTCTGGTGTCATGCCCGCCCCTTGCCCCGAAATAAACTGGGTCCCCGTGAGAGTGCCCGACACCATGCGCCGCTCGGCACTGCTGAGGTAGCCGTAGGCGCTGGCGTTAAACCAGTCGGTGCGACCATTGACGGTGCCCGACAAAGCAGCTTCTTGCTGAGTAGGCAAGTCACGCTGCCACGCCAGCGATGCCGTACCGGAGCCAGCCCAGTCACCACTCGCCACACTCTTGGTGATACCGGCCTCACTGCGTGACAAACCGTGACGGTCTGTTGTCATAGCAAGCTGAGCGGTGGCATCATTACCAAGCGCATAAGAAGCGGTCACCCCGAATTTAAGCTCATCGTAAGAGTCGTTCTGGCTATAGGTGGCGTTCAGCCCCAACATCCATTCCTGCCAGTTGGTCGTCCAGCCAGCAGACACGTCATCCACCTTTGATGTGCGCAACTCATCCAGGGTGTAAGCCGACTCACTGTCGTAGTGGGTGTAAGTCACATATCCACTCCCCCCCCACAGCGAAGCGGAATAGGTGGCGCTGTAATTTAAAAAGGACTGCTCGTCGTAGAGTTGCGAAGCAAGACGATACGCCCGGTTGGAGTCATTACTGTCAAAGCGACGCGCCGACAAATAGACTGGCCCCAAGGTGAGCGTGCCGGCCTGATAGCCGTCACCACTGCTAAAGAATCCGGCTTGGTAAGTAGCCAGTAGCCAGTCAGCCCAGGCATAGCTCAACCCTGCCTGAATGTACTGATCGTTCTGGTTGGCCGTCACCCCGCCAGCCAGCAACAAACCGTCCGTCAAACGCCACGAGGTGCGAAGCTGCGCGTAGTTTTTTGAAAAATCCTCCGGCGCGGTGAGCCATTGCAGCTCATCTTGCTCTTGAACCTCGTCAAACTGCCCCGCCGTCAGCACGTAGTCCCAGTCCCCCACTGGCAAACTAAACTGCTGCGAGTTGACAATTTGACGCGACTCCTCAAGCACTACTTTCCCACCAGACCGCAACACCAAGCGTACGTCGTAGGCCCCCGCAGGCAGTTCACTGTAGGCGATGGACTGGCGCCCCTGTGACACCACCTGGGTCAACAGCAGCCGATCTCCCTGATACACCTCCAACTGCCCCGCTTGCGGTGCAAAGAAATAGACCGACTGCAAGCGTTCACTGCCACCACGCACCAAGTTGCGGCTCGACCCCAGTTGCGCAGCATAAGAGGTGTAATCGGCATCATCATTCAAAAAATCAGTGGTATTGAACGAGACCCGATCACGCTCGCTGTATCCCAACACGGCGCGCGTCCCTTTTACCTCAAGGTCGTATACCCCCTTGTACACATCCAGGGTATTGTCAGCGCTCTGGTACTGGGTATTGAACAGCAGGTGACCATACGGCAATCCCAGAGTCGTCAAGTTGGAAACACTCACCCCACCATCAGTTGATTCATCGGCATAGCCGTAGACCCGCGCTTGGTTGACCAACGCATTGCTGGCCCGCTGGGCCGGGTGATAGGTCACCTCTTCCACGTTACGCGCCAACCAGTCCGAGCCCACAAAAATGGCCAAGTTGCCGTTGTCATAATCAAAGACATAGGCGATGTCTTTCTTTGCCACCTCTGGTGCACACACGTCCAGATTCACCTTGCACCCCGGGTTGGCTGGCACTCCCTGTGCAAGCTCACGCGAAATGGCCTCCACCGCGCCGCTGGCCAGCCCCTTATCCGTCAGGTAGCGGCGAAGGGGGGCGACCGCTGTTTCCAACAGCTGAAAATCATCATAGGACACCTGAGCATCGACCTTCAGACCCACCGAATCCCCAGCCAATCGCACCATGACCGTGTCGCGCTGACTGGCAAAAAAATCAGAAAACTCGACCGGGTAACTGGTCGCCATCCCAGACAATGGGCATAACAACACCAGAGCAAGATACAGCTTGCTTTTGCACTTATTGATCACTACATCCTTCCTACACTGTCAATTCAGCCACAACCCCGGCATACCCTTCGCACTGCTGGACAAGGCTGGCTTGAACGAGCGAAGGAAACGACAGCGTCAATACGTGGGCATTCTCAATACCGGTAAACCGGTACTGCTGATTGATCACTATGCTGGCACCATCCAGTGTCGGCGTGGGCACCAGCGGAGTAACGCCATCGCACAGACCGCCCAACTCGGACAGTGACAGATTGTAAGCCACACTCAATCCACTGATAGAGCGCACCTTGAACGGAATATCCAGAGGAAGAAACTGTTGTGAGGCCGAGCTATACACCACCAAAAAAGCGCTTTTGTCTGCCACAATCTCCAAGTCAGAGGAGGCCTGATTGGTAACAATATTGACCGACACCGGCAATACTCGCTCCAGTAGTGCGGCACTCGCCGTTGACGACATCATGAGCATCAGCAGCAAACTCAACATCAACAGTGACAGGACATTCAATGCATATCCCCTCATAGCAACCTCTTTCTCTTCACATTCCAAAAACGGGCCGCCACAATGGCGGCCCATTGATTACCAGAGAGCAACCCGTTACGATGCGGCGCTCACCACGATAGTGGCCTGCACGTTGACATCATCACCGGCATCGGGCTGGTTGGACGGAGTGGCCACAGCGGTCGGTGCCACGATCAGGGTGGTGGCCTCACCAGTAGCCACAGTCACGTCCTGCCCCTTCACCAAAGCAGCCCCATTGGCTTGGATCTCAAAGTACCCGTCGGCTCCCTGCTCCGCAGCCAGACCTGCACTGTTGATAGCCAAGCTACTCAGCTGGTAGGTGTAGGAGGCCGCGGCGTTACCCACAGTCGGTGGCGTGGCATAATCAAACACGTTGAATGCCAAGTCTGTTGAGCCAGTCAGCACACCCTTATCACCAGCGGTGGTAAACGTCAGAATGCCGGCGGGAATATCATCTTTTTGTGGAGTTTTGATGATCCAAGCGCTATCGGTCGACGCGGCCGGGACCGTTCCGGACCAACTGAACACGTGGGAGGCTACAGCAGCGGATGCTGAGCTGACAAAACCCATTGCACCAAGGATGGCAACTGCAACAAATACTTTTTTCATGATTTACTTTCCTTCAAAATTGACTTCAACAAAAAAGCCATAATTCTGTGCGCAATATGCGCACAACAGACAAACAGCGCCACACAAAGTACACTGTCAACACTGGGAGGCTGATAGGTATCAGCCTCCCAAATTAGTTCCGGTATATTGCCGGACACATCCTTTTGATAAGAACGCATCTATACAACCCTTATTAGGCAACCAATAACAGGACTAGGTGATATAACAAGGGGGGGGGATTTAAAGCACGAGAATCAAACTTCTTTCATGCCAGCTCATTTTGACTTACAGATGAGTTCGCTCAACATCAGAAAACCGGCCCTCAACCTCTCAAACCCAGCGGCATTTAATCACCCCTAAACGAGATAGTCACACCTCACAAATGATATGGATATATACACAAAAACACATTTATTGTTAACTAACCTGTCTCGCAACCTTTATTGTATTGCTAACAATTCAATATATATCCTGTCACACATGAACTCATACCGATAATCACATCACTCTATCCCAACCCAATGTGCCATATTAGTTGTGCATGTGGTTTCATGCAGACATCCTGTGTCCTACTCTTTGGGGTTTTGGATTATTACTTCCATATGTGTCCTATGCCTTATGCGTGCCAAATTCGCATAAGGCTTTTTTTTTGGCGCTGTCCCAATTACGTGTTGTTGAAGTAGGCCGTCACCTTGAGGTCTACCATCATGGATACCCCAGCCTTTCAACACCTGTTGTCACTATTTCTCCAGTTAACCCTACGCCAGCACCGTGTTGCTCAGCAGGAACTCACTGTCCCCCCCACACCATTACCTCGGTCAATTCCCAGTTACCGGCATGCAGTGGCTGCCCACATTGTCAGGCCGATGTCACCCAGTTGGCCCCTTGGGGATGGAGTCGGGGACTGCGCCGCTACCGTTGCAAACTGTGTCTGCGCACCAGCACCGTTCTGACCAAAACTCCTCTGGCACGGTTGCGCAAAGCCCAGTGCAGGCAAGACTACGCGCAAGCCCTCATCGAAGGACTGACCGTCCGCCAAGCTGCTCGGCACTGTGGGGTCAGCAAAAACACCGCGTTCCTATGGTGTCACCGCTTCTTGCGGGCCATGGCAGCTCATCAAGCCACACGGGAAGAGGGCATCGTTGAGGTTGATGAGACCTTCTTCCTTGAATCGTTCAAGGGGCAACGGGGACTGCCGCGTCCGCCACGTCACCACGGTGGTAAAGGGCAAACTCGTGGAACCGGGCCAGATTACATTCCGGTGATGGTGGTACAAGATCGTGCAGGCCACCATGCGGATTTTCAGTTGGAGAAAATAGATATCGAGACGGTCATCGCGGTGTTGAAGCCGTGGGTGTCACCGGATGCGGTGTTGTGTAGCGATGGTGTGGGCGTGTATGCCAGTTTCAGCAAAGTGCAGGGCGTCACCCATCAGGTAGTGCACAATCGCCAAGGCGAACGGGTGGTCGGTGCGTATCACATCCAACACGTGAACGGGTATCACCATCGGTTGAAGGAGTGGATGGAGCGGTTCCATGGCGTGGCGACGCACTACCTGAATAACGACCAGGGTTGGCGCAGAATGCTGGATCGTTACGGAAGGGGCGTAAATATCAAAGCATGTTTGCATGAGGCGCTGGGGCGCCCCATGCAACACGTAATTGGGTCATAGCCGGCGTTGTTGCCCAAATCGATGCAGCTTGAATGGAACTAACTAAGGACTTGGTGATCTGATCACCATCATCCCTTTCAAGTCTGCATCATGGGCGCCGGGGCCGCAGTCAGCTCTACACCGACCCGACCATCTATACCTTCCTGATGCACAAGGGGATTTTTAACCTCACTCTGCGGGCCACTCAGGGGCTACTCGACTCCCTGTTCCAGTTGATGAATGTGCCGCTGTGCACACCGGACTACAGCTGTGTCAGCAAGCGCGCTCGCACGGTGAAAGTGTCCTATCGACAACCCGCCAAGAGGCGTATCACCGACTTGGTCATCGACTCAGCCGGGCTGAAGGTGTTTGGGGAAGGCGAGTGGAAGGTCAGAAAACACGGCGCCGAGAAACGGCGAGTGTGGCGCAAGTTGCATCTGGCGGTAGACCCGGTGACCCACGATATCGTGGCGGCGGAAATCTCGCTGGAGAATGTCATGATGTCGAGGTGTTGCCGACTCGGCTCAATCCACTACGGCGCAAACTGGGGCGTGTTTATGCGGATGGCGCCTACGACAGCAAAGCCAGCCATCAGCTTATCTCGCGCAAAGGGGCAACAGCCTGTATTACGCCTCGCAAAAGCGCGGGGTTATGGAAAAAAGGACATGCAAGAAATGAGGCCGTGCTGGTAATGCGTAAGGAAGGGTTGGCGCACTGGAAGAAGATATCGGGGTATCACCGTCGATCGCTGGCAGAGACGGCGATGTATCGGTTCAAGCAGTTACTGGCGGGGAAAATCAGTCTGCGTAACTACAACGGCCAAGTGGGAGAAGTGATGGCGTATGTCAGCGCCATAAATAAACTGAATACCCTTGGCCTACCTGTCAGAAAGCCCCGAGTGTAGCGGTCACCTGGGCTGGGGAAGTCATGACTGCTGACTGATTTGGGCAACAACGCCGGATAGGCATCAATTCAGTCCTTTGTGTGTGGTTTGTTTTGTTTGGCGGTGCAAGAAAATGCTCACCAGTGTCAGGCGGCAGGCGCAGCAGAGGGCGGCGTTACAATAACGACAGTATGCGATTAGTTCATGAGGGATGAATAGCAGCAGAGAAGAGTGTGCATTGGTAAAACAATCATACTCTGCAAAAGCACGTTTTTTATTTCCGCCCAACATGGGCGAATATAGCCATATTTTCTTGATACTATGTTTTCTCTTTTCTCTTTTCTCTTTTCTGTCAGATCATAGAAAAATCATTACTAAGTGATGACGCATTGATTTTCAAGCTAACTTAATGAATTTTAATTCATTGGCACCCTCTCTTCGATTGAATAAAAATAAGGTGTGAGTTTGTAAAACTGGTCTCTCTTCGCTGCGCAGCAGCGGAATGTTGAAATGGAAAAAATTTATTTATCGCTCTCATAATTAGTAAATGGACAGTTTTCCGATTTTTTCAAGTGGGGGGATGTGAAAAAATCTTCAAAATCAATCTGATTGATCAAGCTTTAATCTATTATGCTAATTTTAGCATATAAGCACGCCGACTTATTACTTATTGGCAAACGCCATGCTCAATCCGCCCTACAAGCTCGACAACAGCCTGAACACCCATCTGTGTAGTCAACAACGTGGCTGGAGCCACGCCACCGAGCCCCCAGACTGTGCGGTTTAACCACGACACAGCCATGACGGTATCGTTCCTGTGGAAGAGGAGTACCGCATCGAGGGCCTGTGCAACTCCGTATACCCTAGCACCCTGCGATATTGATAGGGGAACCTCAATCCGAAGCTTTCGGGCCAGTGTACTCCGGCTAATACCAGCCCATTGGCAAACCGTCCCCACATCCGTCTTCATCAATTCAGCGAGCCGATAGAGTATGTCCGGTGATACGCCAGCCACGATCCATTGATGTGCTCCTAGTGAGTCACGAGGAACACCAAGGGCTTCTAGGAGAAAGTTCGCAGTAGCTGCTGCATCACTACCAGGATGATAGGTTGCATAGGACATCATGTAGCATTCCTCATTGTACAAACACGACCTCTCATGAGCTATCCTACCCCAAACTGTCGTTTTGAGTGGAAGATTAGCAACAAAATGCCCCTGCATTGAGGAGGGCTGATGACCGAGTTGGTCTGTACTGAACCAGGTTTAGGCATTGAACTGGGAACTACTTTTCATGTTCTATCGGAGAATGGCTCTGATTGAGAAATCCTGCTGGTGTAGTGGTCCACTAAATCCGGACACTTGGTTAGGCCGATCCTCGGCTTTTGCTGGCGCGATCCCGTCATTGTGTTGATGTGGACGCCGCCAGTTGTAGTAATCCATCAGGGAATAACTGATATCCCGCTTTGCCTCCCGCACGCTCATGTATCCCATAGTCGGCACCCGCTCCGTTTTAAGACTTCTGAACAACCGCTCCATCGGGGAATTATCCCAAAAGCTACCACGCCTACTCATGCTCTGGATCATACGATTGCGCCACAGTCTACATTTGGTCGTGATTGTTCTAATAGGGAGATAATATGAATAATATGCTCCCATACTCTAGTTTGTGAGGAGAGAAAAACTTCTTATCATCGACTCATTCTGTGAGCCAATGATATTGTCCAATCGGCTCATTTCGTGAGCCGATCGAGAGCATTCATCGGCTCATCTGGTGAGGTGGTCTCAACGCTCACTACCACCTAGATTTAGGTTTTGGCTACATAGTTTCATAGCAGATTGGAGCTAGGCAACTAAGCAGATCCAAACGCGATTTCGCTCAAGTCTTTTTGAATAATGCTATTTCAATAATCGTCTTGGTGCCAAAAACAGTGGAGCTGATGCTGGGATTGAGAGATAATTTTCCTGATATAAAAATGTGATACATGAGGCTATCAATGAACGAATTTCTGAAAATCCTGCTGAATATCCGTAGCCTTCGTGCTGCATTGCGTGAGCTGTCATTTGAGCAGTTGGTCGAAGTCAGAGAAAAATTCGAAGAGATTTTTGCTGAGCGTGAGCAGCAAGAAAACAAAATCAAAGCCGAATCTGCCGAGCGCCTGCAAAAGCTGGCTGAGTTTACCGAGATGCTGAGAGACGCTGGCATCGATCCGAGTGAGCTTGTTGGCACAGCGGCTCCGGCGAAGGCTGACGGTTCAGCTAAAGTGAAACGTGCTCCTCGTCCTGCAAAATACAAGTACATTGAGGATGGTCAGGAGAAGACCTGGACTGGTCAAGGTCGCATGCCCAAGGCCATCGCAGAAGCGGTGGCTAATGGTCGAGCATTGGAAGAGTTTTTGATCTAGTGCTGAGAGCCTATGCCAGCTCGGCGTGGGCCTTTAATTCTGTTTTTAGTAGGAGCACCATATGGGAAGGACATTAGAGGATATCATCGCATCTGAATCACCTGAAGTAGTCCAGAGAGCAAAGGCGCTGGCCGAAGAGCAACTGGTACGTCTCAGTGTGACCAAATTACTTTCAAATCTCGGTTCAGGTGATGTTCCTGAAATTGATCCCGATGTTATCGATAGTTTGTTGTCGCTCAAAAGGTCTATTGAGAATCAGCACTGTCGGCTGAGTTTATTCGTCCATATGCCAGATGGTACGCATCATGGCGTAAAAATTTAATTTGTACGCTTTATTAGTTCGTCAATCCAAGCTTTAATCCACCAAATGAAATCAACTCTCCCAGGGAGAGTGCAGACAAGTTAACAGATATAGTCTTTTCAGACTCCCATCGTGAAGCCAATATCTCCCCAGCGGATCTGATAGCGTGTATTGCGTCCGCCACCAGGTAATTTCTCAATACATCCCTTTTCCACCAATTCAGCCAGATGGCGTATAGAAGTAGCCTTGCTGACTCCAGCAACTTTTTGATATTGACTCGCGTTAATGCCCTTTTCAAAACCCTGTTCTCCGCCATCCAATAAACGGTTAACCACCTTGGTTTGCTCTGGACCCAGACCGTCATTACAGTGCCGCTGCCAGAAGCATACCTTGGCAAGACTACGGGTAATAACCTGTAATGCCAGCTCTATGGAGTAATCCAGTGTGTCGAGGAACCAACAGATCCAGGAGGTAATATCTAGCGGCCCCCTCTGCGCTGACTCAAGCGCCCGATAGTAGTGATCCCGCCGTTCGAGAATAGCAACTGACATGGCATACAGCCGGATACAGTGGCTGTCAGCCTGTGACAGCGCGAGATCGGTCAATGCCCGCGTGAGCCGCCCATTACCATCATCAACGGGATGCAGGGTCACGAACCAGAAATGGATGATTGCCGCACGAAGAAGGGGATCCATCGTGGGGTCATGTCGAGTCTGGTTAAACCAGAGGATGAACTCGGCCAGTTGATCGTCCAGAGCAGCTCTGGGTGGAGCCTCAAAATGCACGGTGGGGCGATCAACACGCCCAGAGACAACCTGCATCGGCTCATCTCCTCGCAACTGTCCTACATTCACTGGCTGCACCGACCATTCGTTGGCAGGGAACAGCCAACGATGCCATTGGTAAAGCCTCTCAATCGTCAACTGTTGTTCATGGTTGTCGATGGCGTCCAGCATCATGGCCGCGAGTCCCTCTGAGCGCTCTGATACTGGATATGACTGAGTTTGTGAGCTCCCTAACCGCCTAGCCAGGGAAGAACGCACGGATTGGGCATTGAGACGCTCACCCTCAATAGCGGATGAGGAGATGATGTTAGCCAGTAACATATCCAACGTTTGGTCGGAGTTCCCCAACCTGGAATGACTACCTATTAGAATTCCCAGCCTGTGTTGAACATGGCGTAATCTGGGCAATATCTCGCTATCCTGCCAACGAAAATGGGGCCAGTCGGCTTGTTGCCAAATCCAAAATGGTTCCATTATTTCCTCATTCAACGTGCCAGGGTTTCAAAAATGAGCCCAACCCGCCCATCATTCAGCTCAATATTTGAGCCGAATATAGCACATGCTGCACACTATCAGAGCAAGTAATGAGGATGCAGCTCTAGCCCGCAGAGCTTCAACATAACTACATATCTGGAATGACGTGCAATACGCATTTCATAAGCTTTTCTAGCCTCATTCATCGCCGATATATGTTGGCCTGTGCCCGCTCATACTGCACGGTGAGTGGTTCTACCAAGGCAGGTGACCCGTGGAGAAAAGACCAAAGAGTAACAGTAACTTGGAGCAGGGTTAGCTGTTATCAGAACAGTTCATTTTGGCAACAGCGCCGTAGAGTAGCCGTTGCAGTGTTCTTTTTACGCTCCCCATTGAAGTGAGCACAGAATCCCCGCATATTATGTACGGTTCTAATGGAGGCTCCATGAACGACTCTAACAAGCAATTCAAAATCCTGTCTTTGAACGGTGGAGGGGTGCGTGGTCTCTTCTCAATTACCATTTTAGCGGAACTAGAACGGGTTCTGGCTGAGCGCAACAACAATCCTGATTTGGCCATCGGTAATTACTTCGACATGATCACCGGGGCTTCCATCGGCGGAATAATTGCCATTGCTTTGGCTGATGGCCAGAAAGCTAGAGACTTGCAGGGCAAGTTTCACAAAGCAGCTCCAGATATTTTCCCTCGCCAGAGTTGGGTGCCCAATTGTGTTCGAAACATATACCAGCTAGGTAAGCTGTTGCTGAGCCCCCTCTATAAGGCTAACAACCTGGAAAAAGCAGTGACTGAGATCGTGGGAACCGGCAAGACGGTCAGATCGCTAAAACGACGCCTGCTCATCCCAACGGTCAACCTGAGCACAGGTCGCCCTTTGTTCATCAAAACCTGTCATAACTCCCTGTTCACCCGAGATGATCAATTCACCTTGGTTGATGTAGCCATGGCTACATCTGCTGCCCCCACCTACTTCCTACCTCACTATATCGAGTGGCAGAGTGCGTATTTTGCCGATGGAGGCTTACTAGCAAACAATCCATCATTCGTCGCCTATCATGAAGCGCTGAATTATCTGGATGATGAGGAGTTTAAGGGTATAACAGCAAACGATATCAAAATTCTTAATATTGGAACCCTCTCCAACGATTTTTGTATCAATCCCAATAACATCTCTAGGTGGTTCCCTGGGTACTTTGGCCTTTGGGGCGGTGGAAAGGCACTCATTGAGACAGTCATGTCCTCCTCGCAGAAAATGCACGGGTTCATGGCCGGTAAGGCACTAAATCGAGAAGGCATGCCCCCTTGCTATTTCTCGCTTGATGAAACCGTGCCTGATCAACAGGCTCGAGTCATCTCGTTAGACAATGCGAGCGAAGAGTCACTGAAAGCACTTGTCGCGTGGGGCAAATCTGTAGCAACCACAGCTACTGGCAAAAAAGCACTTATCGAGACTTTCTTTAGCACGGAGGCTCCAGCCTTCATTCACCCCACCGACCGTAAGGAAGCGTCAGAATGAAATGGTCAGCACATCTATATCTTACCAATACCAATGACGGTCTCATGAAAAGACTGGAGCCTACCAGCACCGACAAGGCTTCTCTCGAGAAACTTAAGGACACGATCAGAATTCGGACAAAGGGTGTATTCACAGAAGCAAAAGATGTCGTCAAAATGCTGGCCAGCCGTTCTCGGAGCTCAACGAATATCCAACTCGTAGAAAGTGCAATTAGGAAAACCAACCTGCGCTATCTTGACAATGCAGATGTCCAGCGAGTTGTGAAACTGCTCTTGGATATGAGTGATGACGCACGCGGAGCCTTCTTGAATACAGAGCCAAGATTTTGGGTTCAAGGAAGTTACAAGTACAAAACACTGAACAAGCCATATCATAAACCTCCGCAGCAGATGGACATTGATGATGGTACATACATGCCTATGGATATGTTCAAAGAGCAACCGTTAGTCGGCCATGAGCTTCTTCTCCTACTTGTAGATGCATCGCTAGCATCTTTGGCAGAAGAAAACTACAACTGGAAAGCATTAAAGAAGCCTACTTGTGGACGTATTGTCATCGAAGATAGAAATGTGCATGTAGATGTGCCCATGTATGCAATCCCAAGAGATCAGTTTGAAACTCGAGAAGTGGCATTGAACTCTGTCGCAGGGATGGATTCACTGAATGAAAGTGTTCTCAGTAAGTCAGCCACTCGAAAGCTTGATGAAAATTGTGTTTACTTGGCTGTCAGAGGAAAGGATAAGTGGATTAAGTCAGATCCAGAAATCGTTGCGCGTTGGTTCAGGAGCGCAGTAGCGCGACATGGTGACCCTATGCGGCAGGTCTGTCGATACCTGAAGGCTTGGCGAGATGTGCAGTGGAAATCTCCTGAATTATCCTCCATAGCTCTTATGAAATGCGTCGTTGACACCTTTGATAATACACCTATGCCTGACACAAAAGATCATGGTGAACTTTTGTTAAAAGTAACAGAACAGTTGGCCACCAAGTTAAGGGATGGAGTGGAAAGTCCAGATGCCTCAGATGAAGGTCGCTTGTTGTTTCCCAAGGAAAAGATGGATGATAATACGGTTCAGAGCATTATCTCGAAAGCAGAGACTCTGCACGAAGAACTTAATCGAGCACTTAATAGGCTCTCAACAAAGAACGAAGTACTGAAAACTCTAAATGGACTTTTTGGTGACAGTGTTGTAAACGAAGAGCTTATCAAGCCTTGGGTTGCCATACCTGCATACCAACAACAACGACAACCTCAACGACAAAGCCAAATGACCGATTCAATGACGAGTGGTTGATAGTGACTATCCATAACTTGTTATTACATAGCGGCTTTCGATATGTCGAGAGTCGCAACATCACCGGCCTACCAATTTCTCTACCGAGAGAGTGTCCAGCCTATATAAAAGCCTACCAAACACAGGCAGGTGAATTCATTATTGCTGTAGTTAGGCCAAGAGAAGATCTTAGTCGCTTGCCGGAAACTTACGTTATCAGTCGCCCTGCCAACTTAATCGGTATGGCCTTACCTCACATAAGCAGTTTCCAAAGATTATGTTTGGTGAACCAGGACACTGCCGATTGGGATCCCCAACACCCACCTGCTGTAATTACCATGTTAAACAGCCTGATCCAGCAAGCATTGGACAATGCCGTAACAGCTGGCCATCAACGGCAAGAGGAATTTCAAACCGAGTTTGTGAACTACTGGAATGGGGTCGTGGATGCTTACATTTATGGTGATGCAGGCAAGCTTTCAGGTACAAAATTCTCATACAAGTCGCTGAAAGTGGCAACCTCAGCAGATGGACAAACAGACAAAGAATATGTTGTCTTCCACAACGCTGGACAAAGGGATGACTGGTTTAGGTTACGAGGAGAAAAACCGGCTGTGGGCATTGATGGCGACGTGACCGTTGTCAGAGTTAACAACACTGCGATAGCACCAAGTAAATGGCCGCCTCAATCACTCAGGGAAGTCTTTGATTGGTTAAAATCTGCTGACCTCCCTGCTCATGACTCACTGGCCAATGGAATACTCACCAGGCTCACCAAGGGCAGGCAAATGGTGTTGTTCGATATTTCGAACGAAGGCATCATTGGCTTTGAAGTCTGCTTCAGTAAAGCCACCCAGACGATCCTGAAACACCGTACAACGGAACGAGCTAAATCTAGGGGAGGTAAACACAAACTAAAGCTCGGCTCTACTCTTCCTATGCTCAGATCAAAATCCGCAACGACCGCATTCTCTCGCTTAAATGTGAGCTCGATAAGCGACCAAGAGCTTCAGCGGCGCAACAGACCTGTTTTCCTTGATCTTGAGAACAAGCAAATCTTGATAATTGGCTGCGGCACCATTGGTGGCTTTGCTGCTCAGCTGCTTGCCAAGGTAGGAGCAGGGCGTGGCAATACCGGTCGGCTAGTTCTCTGTGACAGTGACATTCTGTCTCCAGGCAATCTGAGTCGGCATGCTCTCCCAGCCACTTATATCGGTTGGAATAAAGCTGAGGCCCTAAGTAAGCTAATAAAGCGTGACTCTTTGGGCAATCCAAGAATAGATGTCAAACCTTATCGTTTTGAAATGAATGAAGATAATATTCGTGGCTATGATATTGTGATCGATGCTACTGGTCACGCCCCAACAGGTAAAATGCTCAGTTACTTGGCTCGAGCTTCTACCCAACGTCCTCCCTTCATCATCCACGGCTACAATGATGCTTATGGTCAAGCGTCTGTTGTTATGATCGACGATGGAAAAGCCTGTTATGAATGTGCCAAGCGTCTCGAGATCCTCAAGGAGGTCGATAGACCTGTAGCTCCTCATCGAGTTTCCTGCGGCAGCATTTTTACACCCTATGATGCTAGCGTCAGCACAATTACTGCCGCACTAATTCAAGAGGCCGTGCTGAATACTCTTCAGGATAAGCTTCCCTGGACCTATGCTCAACACTCGACAGGTAATGTAATTCATCATAAGCGTAGAAAGCTGAAAAAATTTGGAGAATGTAGTGTTTGTTCCTGACGTCAAGGCTGAGCTGACCTTGAGTAATAGAGCTGGTGGACTAATAATCGTTGAGACTGCGGTACTTCATATTTTAAATCGATATCGGCAGTTACATCACAGTCAACCTGAGCAAGGAGGTGTATTTATTGGAGAAATTCGGCCACCTCATATAATAATAACTCACGTTACAGAACCTAGTCCCTACGACCAAGCATCGCGTTTTGGTTTTGTACGTAAAAAACAACACCATCAAGTTATGGTTGATCAACTTTGGCACACATCAGGAGGCTATCTTACTTACATAGGTGAGTGGCATACCCATCCTGAATCGAATCCTTTGCCCTCTGCCACTGACGTATCTAGTTGGCGTAAAGGCTTACCTAAAAACAGCACATCCATAGTAGCGATCATTGGTCAAAAGACTGACTGGTGGGGCTACTGTGAGAATGGTCGCTGTGAAGCATTGAAGAATATACTAATTTGAAAGATACAGTGGTATCTGAAATTTTAATTTCCTAACTATTAAGATGCACTAGGGTAAGGTAATTTTAACCATTTCCCATATTTACCTTGCCATGCACAGCTCAAAAAATGTTGGAAGCAGCTATAGGGTAAATTCATATGGTAGTCATCGAGCAAGCTACAAGACACTCATAGTCTAAGATGCTATTTTTAAAGAAAAAATACAACGTTTTCTAGAGAGAATTGAAACACCTAGAGTTCGTTCCCGCAAGTATGCCTGCTGGAAAGGAACTGCGAGGTTAAAATAACAGGCCGGAGCTAATGAAAAACTGGATTTATTGCTGCTGGGTGGCGCTACAGCAAGCATTAGAAAATACTAGGTTGGGTATCAAAAAATATGTAGAGAAATTGGTGGTTTAGTTGAATCTCATTTCCATTTTGGTGGATTCTTTCAGTCTTGCAGCTTGCGCTGCATGGGGCCACCACAAAATTTCATTTTTTTTGCTCATTCATATGCATGACGCTACACATCATGCCGTGAATATACAGCATTATTTATTTTAGCAGAATAATTTAGTGATTTTACATATCAACCATTAGCAATGGCAAAAATCCTTATCACTAACCGGCATATTAATTACTGGATTTTAGGAACCCAAGTTTCAAATTTTTCAATAGCAGTACGCATTTCCTCACTCATAGGCTTCTCCTTTAAAACCTTTACCCTTTGATTGAGATATAGTTCATCAGAAATTATAAAATCAGTGCCATTCACCAAGTCTAACATTCTAATTAACTTTCCATCTTTATCGATACACTCGAAGTTGTTGACAAATTTATTGTAAGCCAGGAATGCTTCCTCGTTCTCCTGCTGATGGTGCATATCAAAACCGAAGTCGGAGATATACTTATTGTCAATAACAATACCATCGGTACTCATTCCACCAAACAACTCAACCTGAATATAGAAACAGCCAGTAACAGAATGCACCTTTATTGATTTTACTGTCTTATATATTATATCCCTTACCTCGTTCCTTATATCAGCCTGATTGTAGTCAATGTAGTTTGGTGGTATCAGCATATATATATCTGGGTTAATAGAAGCCTCCGCATGACTAATCTCAATGGTCAATTCTTCATTTAACTGTTTACGTTCCCTAGATAATTTATCTAGTCGTTCAGTCAACAGAATATGTATATCTCCCTCTGTGGTTGCTCCCACAGATTGAATCATGATTTCTATTTTTGAACTTATCGATTCTATTTTATTTTTAATCGAAGCAACTTTATTCTCATTTGTATTTTTTTTAGGCTGAAGTATCACGCTGCCAATCAGCAACATTAGTGCATACTCAAAATATCTATTATCAAATGTTGCAGCTGTGCAGCTTTTCACCGAAGTGTCTGACCTTCCGCTGCATTTATAACGGAGCTTTTCATCTTTTTTTCCGGCTTTACTACGGTAGACCTGTAGTGAACTGCCACAGTCCCCACAAGTGGCTATACGCATTCCAGTAACAATGCCCGCAGCGTTTTTCATCTTACTAGTAAACTGTTTTTTTTCACTACGCACTCGCTTAGCTTGTGCAAATTCAGCCTCAGTGCAAACAGCGGGATAATAATTTACCAACAGATGCTCGCGACCATCAATATGAATTATTTTTTCGCCTAAAACTGCACGATCACTTATAATCTTTTTAATAAGATTTATTCCCCACCCCTCTTTATTAGAATTTTGAGCTATTGTAGGGGGGGTATAGCTTTCATCTAAATGCTTTTTAATTGCTATATGCCCCCTCCCTTCTCGAATCATCATAATCATTTCTTTAACTATAGAGAAATAATATGAATGAGGGCGTACAAACCCAGTTGTCGTATCAACCCAAAATTTATTTTTACCGAAGCCATTAATTGCAGCTGGATAACCATCTGCATCGCACTCACCATTTTGATGACGCTTTAATGCAACACGAGCTGCACCAGTAACCCGAGCAGAAAGTTTATTTGTATAATCATTGCTGCTTTCAAGTTTAACTAGTGACAAAATCGCGGATGCAAGATTATCTTTTTGATATACTGCCCCATCAATCCATGTATAAACAACAATATTGGCTGCGAGAATACAGGTTAAGAACTCACTGGCTCTTGTTAACGCTAAGCGAGAGAAACGATCGATGTTTTCCATGGCCAATACAGAGCCGGGTGCAATATGACCTGAACGACTTAGTTCAATAAACCTCCCCAGACATCCATGTTCAATGTTTTCCCCCTTACTGGCTGACATTCCGTTATCTGACATATAGATAACGGGCATGTTACTATATTTTAACTTTGTTGCGTCAACCAAAGCCCCCTCAGTCTGACGTTGTACGCCAGTTTTATTACCGGCGGCCTGCTTATCCGTACTTACACGACTATACAGATATAGTGTTGGTGCAGACGACCTTAAATCCATAACATCTCCAAAAATTGATTCTATGACGAGGCTATATATGCTAGATACACAACTATACTTGTACGCTACCGGTACAGTTGAATTAAAGCAGACATGCCTAGACCAGATGCCCAGCTACGACACAATCACTTAGCGCCGTTCATTTTCTGAACACAAACACTATTGCCGACACACGGTATATAACCACTAGCAAACATTTAAATGGAAGGTTATATCCAAAAACACTAGATATCAACCCCCATCAAAAAATAATCACCTCATCAGAAATAAACTATCCATACTCTCTATTATTAATTTCCACTTATATATTTCAGGCTAGGAAGTAGCAAGGAGAAACGAGGGTTCGCAGTCATACTGCCGTAATAATACCACCACCATGGCGATGTCTTGTTCTTTCTCAAGATACGCTTGCTCAAGCGCGAAATGAAGGTTGCGCATATTCGGTGTAGATGACGATAGACTCCAATGATAAAAAGATACTTGACCAAAGTCCGTGATGGTGTGGCACCGAGAACATGATGGTCAGCCGATGAGTTTGGTCAAAATAAGCAGGAAGAACGTGACCACGTAAACATATTAATTATATTGAATGTCACTTCTTTGACCAACTGGCAAGTAAGGAAGATCGGCACATTTCTGCTTGCTGCTTGCTGCTTTCTGCTTGCTGCTTTCTGCTTTCTGCTTTCTGCTTTCTGCTTTCTGCTTTCTGCTTATCAGTGATAAGCGTACTTATTGCATGCCCCATGCATAATAAACTTTAATATACAAGAGAGACTTTCATATTTTCTCTTCAATAAAAAGCCTGCGAGGGGTAGTAAAACTGGTTTCTCTTCGCTGCGTAGCAGCGGAATGTTGAAACGCTAAAATTTTATTACCTCTCTTATTATTAGTAAATGGACAATTTTTAGAATTTTTCAAGTGGGGGGATGTGAAAAAAAGTTAAAAATCACCTCCCTTGACTAAATTACAACCAACAATGCTGGTTTTTACCTATCCCCCCCGTCGACTTATTACTTATTGACAAACCCCATGCTCAATACAGACTATCAGATCGACAATTACCTGTGCCCCTATCGGTGTAGTCAAGAGTTACTCTGCTTACGAGCAACTCCTGGTACTGGCAGCGAAGTTCGCGGCAACCAGCAGGATGATCAGCACCAGACTGCGATCCATGACGCAGGTTGCAATCAAATCGGCACTGCCTAACTGTTTAGTGTAGATCTCCCCCTCATGCTGTAGGCTGTAGACACTGGCATGAGGAATTCGAGTCAGAACTCGTGACCGAGGACACTGTTGTTGATGATCGCATCGTCATCACCTCTCAAGAAAAGACACAAAATATCGCGCATTGAAATCTAATATCACAGGTTAAAAAATGCACACATCACTTCTTCCTCTTTCCTGCTCATCAGGTATAATCCGCAATCTTTTTTTGCATTAGTGACCAGCGATCCTCTATGACCGTCAACCGTTTTGACCCTAGCTCAGACAGCCTGACACCTGCAACTACGCGGGTTCAGCCATCGGACGACCAACCTGTCCAACAAGCGACTTCCAGCATTATTAGGTCTCACCATCCAAGGATTGGTTTTGTGAGCTTGGGTTGCCCCAAAAACCTGGTCGATTCAGAACGCATCCTGACCCAGCTGCGTACCGAAGGGTACGATGTGGTGCCCAGCTATGACGATGCCGAGCTGGTCGTCGTCAACACCTGCGGCTTTATCGACAGCGCGGTGCAAGAGTCGCTGGAAGCGATCGGCGAAGCGCTGGCCGAGAACGGCAAGGTGATCGTCACCGGCTGCCTCGGCGCCAAAGAGAACCAGATCCGCGAGATCCACCCCAAGGTGCTCGAGATCACCGGCCCCCACGCCTATGAAGAGGTGCTGGGTCACGTCCACAAATATGTGGAGAAGCCGCAGCACAACCCCTTCACCAGTCTGGTTCCGGCCCACGGCGTCAAGCTGACCCCGCGCCACTACGCCTATCTGAAGATTTCCGAAGGCTGCAATCACCGCTGCACCTTCTGCATCATCCCCTCCATGCGCGGGGATTTGGTGAGCCGCCCCATCGGCGACGTGCTGGCCGAAGCCAAGCGTCTGAAAGAGGCCGGCGTGAAGGAGCTGCTGGTGATCTCCCAGGACACCTCCGCCTACGGCGTCGATGTGAAGCACCGCACCGGTTTCTACGACGGCATGCCGGTCAAGACCAGCATGGTCGCCCTGTGCGAAGAGCTGGCCAAGCTCGATATCTGGGTGCGACTGCACTACGTCTACCCCTACCCGCACGTGGATGACGTCATCCCGCTGATGCGTGATGGCAAGATCCTGCCCTACCTCGACATCCCGCTGCAGCACGCCAGCCCGCGCATCCTCAAACTGATGAAGCGCCCGGGTTCGGTCGAGCGCACCCTGGAGCGGATCCAGAAGTGGCGCGAGATCTGCCCGCAGATCACCCTGCGCTCCACCTTTATCGTCGGCTTCCCGGGCGAGACCGAGGAAGATTTCCAGATGCTGCTGGACTTTATCGACAAGGCGGAGCTGGATCGGGTCGGTTGCTTCAAATACAGCCCGGTCGAAGGGGCGCTGGCCAACAAGCTGCCGGATCCGGTACCGGAAGCGATTCAGGAAGAGCGCTTCCAGCGCTTTATGGAGCTGCAACAGCAGGTCTCCATCCGCAAGCTGGCCCGCAAAGTGGGTCAGGAGATGACCGTAATCATCGACGAAGTGGACGAAGAGGGTGCCACTGGCCGCTCCTTCGCCGATGCGCCGGAGATCGATGGTCTGGTCTACCTCAACGGCGAAACCGGCCTCAAGCCGGGCGATATGGTCAAGGTGCGGATCGACGAATCCGACGAATATGACCTGTGGGCCAGCCTGATTGGCTAACCCTTGCTGACCACCGCTCAATGAAAAAGCGCCTTCGGGCGCTTTTTCATGCTTCCAGATTGTACTTCTACACCAGTAAGCCCCACTTTGCGGTACAAAACTGGCATATCCGTATGCAAGGGTGTGTAATAGTCGTTTCTGTTTGGCGACGACTCGAAACCCCATGCAACTCAAACCCCTTCTCAAGGGGCGCTTTCAGCCCCACTGGCAGGCCAGCCATGATCTCATCGAACAGGTGGTCATCTCCTGCATCACGGAGCGGCATCTGATCCCCGAGGGGGAGCCCCTGATGCGTCAGGGGGAGCTATTGCGGGATCTGGTGCTGGTACCGGGCGGCCGCATCGCCATGGGCCACACCGCCATGAATGGCCGCCGCTTTCAGCTCGGCACCCTGGAGTGCGACAACCAGCTGTTTGGCGAGATGGAGTTCTTCACCGGCTACCGCTGCCAGCTCGACATCATCGCCGAGGAGCCGCTGGAAGTGGCCCGCATCGACGGCGAGCAGCTGGAGCAGGCGCTGGTCGCCCACCCCAAGGTGGCGCTCTTCTTTGCCACCGCCATTGCCATCGACTATCAGGACACGGTGGATATTTTCACCTGCCGCATGCTCTACCCCATCAGCTACAACATCGCCCTCGACCTCTATCACAGCCACTGCCACCACAACCCGGTGAGCGGCTTTCGCAAGGGGTATCAGGAGGCGGAACGCTTCGGCACGACCGACCGGGTCTACCGGCGGGCGGTGAAAGAGCTGATGGAGAAGGGACTGGTGGAGCGCGGCGAAGAGGGATTGCAGATCCGCGATCTGGCGGGGCTCAAGGCCTTTCTGGAGCAGCCATAAGTCGCAGGCCTCAGTTGCCGACTGAGCAGCAACAAGCGGAACAGCAACAAAAAAGAGGGGCGGTTTATACCGCCCCTCTTGCTGTTTACTCCCCCGCTCAGGCGAGACAGGGCTGAGGCCGGGCCATGCGCAGCGAGGCTACCAGCATGGCGAGGATCACGGCGTAGATAAGCGGGATGGCGTACATCACCGCCTGCAAGCCGATCACCTGCTCGAACATGGCGCTGATGGCCGGGCTGAACATGGCCCCCGCGCTGCCGCTGATGAGGATGTAGGAGACGTTCTTGCTCGACGCCTGGCGCACAAACGACACCCCGTAGGCGATAAAGGCGTTGTAGAGCGCCGCGCAGACAAAGCCGTAACCATAGGTGAGGTATGGCAACTGGCTCAGGTTATCGGTGGTGACGATGAGCGCCGTCATCCCCATCGCCAGGGTGATGATCACCAGCAGGAAGGTTCGGATCGCAATGCGGGTCACGATGGCGGTGGAGACCAGTGCGCCGAGCAGGGCAGCCGTCCAGTATTGGGTGATGATATTGCCCGCCTCCTCGAAGGGGATGCCGAACTTATTCTTCACGAACATGGGCGCCCAGGTGAGGAAGGTGTAGAGCGCCAGCATGCCGAGAAAGAGCCCCAACCCGCCGCTGATGATGCCGAGGTTCCACTCCGAGTGCTCGTTGCCTGCGCTTTCGCCACCCGCCTCGCAGCTGCGGAAGTTGGTCAGCACCGCCACCAGCATGGTCGCCAGCGCCACCACGCCCACCGCCAGATAGCTCCAGCTCCACGCCATGGCGTGAGTCAGGGTGTAGGTGGTGATAAGCGGGAAGACCACCCCGGCCACGTTGAAGGTGGCATCCTGCACCACCAGCATGGTGCTCTGCATCCGCGCCTGCCAGACGCTCACCACCAGCGTCCCTGCAATGCAGAGTCCCACCCCGCCACACAGGCCGATCACCGTCATGGCAGCCATCACCACATAGAGCGAGCCGGTCAGATGGAGCGAAGCCGCCGCCAGCGCGATCAGGCCGTAGCAGAGCAGGGTCATCCGCTTGAGCCCCACCTTCTCGATAAGGAAGAAGGCGGCAATGGTGCCCGCCAGCGCCCCGCCGTTGAGCAGGGAGAAGATGGAGGCCACATGATTGACGTCGGCGCCGAACTTGGCGGCGATGGGGTCGATCAGCATGCCGAACTGGGTCGCAAAACCGGCCATCACAAAGTTGGCCAGGAAGCTGATGGCAGTGAGGGAGAGCTTATTGTTCATATTGGATCTCTCTTGGGGTCAGGGGGCGTGCAGGGGTGGGCGGACTGCGGCGCTTACAGCGCGGTGTGCAGCGCCAGCTCGATCATCTGGTTGAAGGAGAGTTGCCGCTCTTCGGCAGTGGTCTCTTCACCGGTCAGGCAGTGGTCGGAGACAGTCAGGATGGCGAGCGCCTCTATCCCCTGCTGATGGGCCAGCCCGTAGAGACCGGCCACCTCCATGTCGATGCCAAGCACTCCAAACTTCTCCAGCGCCGGAATGAGGTTTTCGTCCGGATCGTAATAGAGGTCGCCGGTGAAGATATTGCCCACCTTGACCGGAATCGCCTTCTCCTGCGCCTTGGTAAACGCCTTGTGCAGCAGGGCGAAGTCGGCCGAGGTGGCCATCTGGTAACCGGCGCTGCGCTTGGCATTAGTCGGGGAGTCGGTGCCCGCCGCCTGCGCCAGAATGACGTCACGCATCTGCACGTGGCGCTGGGTCGCCCCCAGGCTGCCGATGCGGATGATCCGCTTGACCCCGAAGTCGTTCACCAGCTCGTGGGCGTAGAGCACCATGGAGGGGATCCCCATACCGTGGCCCATCACCGAGATGCGCTGGCCGTTGTAATAGCCGGTGTAGCCCAGCATATTGCGCACATTGGTCACCTCGCGCGCATCGGTCAGAAAAGTCTCGGCGATATAGCGGGCCCGCAGCGGGTCCCCCGGCATGATGACGGTCTCGGCGAAATCGCCCGGGTTGGCATTGATATGAGCGGTCATTATTGTTGTGCTCCAGTTTGACTCGTTTTATTGTTTTGATGTGGCCATCCTAGCCGCCACCCCAACTCCCCTTGCAGGACAAAAGTCCTGTTGTCCCGATCGAGATCCCAGTTCCGGTAACTTGTTGTCTGCTACATCGCATACCGCATGCTTTTCGACGTTGCTTGCCAAGGCTTGCCCATCACAGCCACCCGCCATTCCCGACCTACCGGTGTAAAAAAGCGGGAGGGCAACGCCCCTCCCGCTCGATAGACCCTGCGAATGACGCTACAGGCCGACGGCATTGTTCACTCTGCCGGTTGACACGCAATGCCAGCCATGGGCTGGCTAGCTCAAATCATGCAGTGCCTTGCCAAGGGGCGGCGTGAGGCGCAGATCCGAAAAACGCACCGCCAGTCCCTGCCGCTCCGGTGTGCAGCACATCACCCCGATAAAGCAACGTTCGCTTGGCGGAAACGGGGCTAGACGCAGCAACGGCCACACCTTGCCATCGGTGGAGTATTGCAGGCGCAGACAGTCCGCCAGCCGGGTCAGCCGCAGCCAGAAGCGGCGCGGATTGCCGGGGAAAATGCCGGTGGCCCAGTCAGAGCGCGGATTGGTCAGTACGCTGCCGATCATCGGCTGATCGTCGTTGTACTCGATCCCCGCCTTGAGCCAGTGCGCGTCGTCTTGCAGCAGCATCAGCCCCGCCTGATCGTAGAGGGTGGTGAACTCCCCCTCGACGCAGACCTGAAAGGTAAATTCCCCTGAAACATCACAACCATAGACATGGCCGCTGTGGCGCTCGAAGCCATACCAGGTGCTGCGCCAAAAATCGGTCTGCTTGTCCGTTACCACCAGCAAGCCGTCGCTTGTTTTGTGCCATTCGGCCGGTTCATTGAGCCAGAACCATTCAAGCCCTTCCCTCATCCTCTTTTGCTCCTGTTCTC
Organism: Aeromonas sp. 602200; assembly: GCF_049173895.1. Lineage (NCBI taxonomy): Bacteria > Pseudomonadati > Pseudomonadota > Gammaproteobacteria > Aeromonadales > Aeromonadaceae > Aeromonas > Aeromonas sp. 602200. The sequence continues at coordinate 270,412 of NZ_JAAKSL010000003.1, read as the reverse complement.
GCCATGTTTCCCGTTGTCACCGGCCCATAACACTCGGGCGCGCTCATACTATCGCTGGCCATTCGGCCACGAGCCCCAGCTGCGAGCGGCCAACCAAAGGGACTCCATTGTGTCGCCATCATGACTGGCGAGCAAGCCGTTGGGGCCAACCTTGCAACCGATAGGCGATCGGGCAAGTAAAAGGGGGCCCCTATTGCACGACGATAAGACATCTCGATATGGGCTCGAGTCGACTAACAGGTGGTCGATAGAGGGGACGCTTCAAGCCCGCCAACATCAGATGGCATATCAGGCATCACACGAAACGAAAAAGCCCAAGCAATTTAATTGCTTGGGCTTGGTATGTGGCGGAGAGACAGGGATTCGAACCCTGGGTGGCATTGCTGCCACAATTGATTTCGAGTCAATCCCGTTCGGCCACTCCGGCATCTCTCCGTGGGATGAGATTTTTACCCAAGCTGGGCCGATGATGCAATAAAAATTTCTTAGATATCAAATGGCTGAATCAGCTATCTGGGAGCAGGCTCACAATGCTTCACGCACGGCCTGCGTTGCGAGGCCACTCTTGTATGGCTCTGTATCCACCCGCTCGCACACCCGGCCATTATCCACGTCGTGATATTCCCCCATTGCCATGAGGCGCCTCTTTTTCCTGCTTGGCACTCAAATTTATGGGTGATGCCGATTTTGGCTGGTTTCCTATGTATCCCCAAATCATTGCGGGTGCGCGGCAAGCTGGTAATCATGGGCTGATTGAGGAACAATCGCGCCATCCTGGCGGCTGTGTTGATGATGTTCCGCCCCGATTGAACTGATGGATCTCCTTATGCGATTGCCGAAACTCATGCCCCTCTCCATAACGCCCGCCCTTTCCCTGCTGCTGGCAGCGATCCTGCTCTGCGCCACGCCGGCAGAGGCCAAACGCTACCCGCTGCCACCTGCCGGGAGTCGCCTAATCGGTGAGCTGGAGGATTACATCATCCAGCAGAATGAACATCTGGAGCTGGTTGGCAAAAATACACAAATTGGATTTTTGGCGCTGCTTGAAGCAAATCCGGGTGTAGACCCCTATTTACCCAAGCCGGGCACCCGCTTGACGCTGCCCACCCAGATGCTGCTGCCTGATGTGCCTCGCGAGGGGATCGTCATCAATCTGCCCGAACTGCGCCTCTACTACTTCCCCAAAGGGAAGAGCGAGGTCATCGTGCTGCCCATCGGGATTGGCGATATCGGCCGCGAAACACCCGAGATGACCACCACCGTCATCGAGAAGAATCCCAACCCGACCTGGGTACCCGGCCCCATGGTGCGCAAATCCTGGCTGGAGCAAAAAGGGATCACCCTGCCCGCCGTGGTGCCCCCCGGCCCGGAGAATCCCCTCGGCAAGTTCGCCATGCGCCTTGGCTATGGCAAGCGCGACTACCTGATCCACGGCACCAACAAGGATTTTGGCGTCGGTCTGCGGGTAAGCGCAGGCTGCATCCGGCTGCGACCTGACGATATAGAGGCCCTGTTCAAGATTGTGCCGATTGGCACGCCGGTGCGGGTCATCAATCAACCGGTTAAGGTCGCCATCGAACCGGATGGTCGCCGCTGGCTGGAGGTACACTCCCCGCTCTCCCGCACCGAAGAGGAGCTTGAAAATGGCGCCCCGCTGGTGCTATCTCCGGCCATAGAGAGCTTTATCAGCGCACCTGACGTGATGCAGGATGAGGTGACGGCAGCGCTGGAGAGCAAAAACGGCCTGCCCCGCCCCATCAGCAGCCAGCTTGTCAGTGGTTAAGTCACCAGCGCCCGAGTCGCACCGGAGTCACCTTACCTCATGAAATTCCTTCCCCTCCTACTCCTGTTGGCCTGTCATTCCTTGTGGGCCAAGGACATCCTCTGGATGAGCAATGGCGACCGTCTGACCGGCAACATCGAGGAGGTGACCGAACAGTCGGTGCGCATCGCCCTGCCCTACAGCGGCGCAGTCACCGTCCAGCGGGAGGCCATCAAACGCTGGCGCATCGATAAAGAGGACAAACCCAAGGCAACGGCAAAGGGTGGGCTCAAGCTGTTCGAGGATGACCAGGATGAACGCAACGCCTGGCTCTGGACCGGCAGCGGCGATCTCAATGTCAAACTCAAACAGAATGACAAGCAGACCAACAACGTCAACCTCAAGTGGAAAAGCGAGCTGGCCAATCTGGACTGGCGTTACAGCTTCTCCGGTGAATATACCTATGAGACCGCTGACAACGTCACCGACAGCCATGATTATCAGCTCAACCCTACGCTGGACTACTTCTTCAACCAGCAGTGGTTCTTGCGTACCTCACTCGATGCCGAATATGACATGCTGGATAAAGATCGCTATCTCTACATGGACTATGGCTCGGGGCCTGGCTATCGCTTTTGGAACGACAAGCGCCGCCGACTGGAGCTGATGGCCCAAGGGGGGCTAAGTCGGCTCTACTTCCGTGAAGATAGCAAGATCACCGGCGTTTTTCTGGGTGAACGGGTCATAGACTACCCCTTCGCTGGCCTGAACTGGGATTATCGCCAACCTTTCTCCCTCTGGCAGGAGAAAATGGAACTGTTCAGCCAGGGGCGCTATCTGAAATATCTGGCACAACCCTCCCCCTATGTCACCCGTAATCAGGACCTGAAAGGCAGCATAGGGTTGCGCTACTACTTCAATGACCATCTGCGCCTCTCCTGGTCGAGTGAGCTGAATTGGGAAGATGCTGACATCCTTGTCGACACAGGCAGCCCGGAACCCCGCGAGAGCGAATTAAGACACCTGCTCAGCCTTGGCGTCAGTTTCTAGCCCCGGATCCCCAACACGCAAAGAGGAGCCAATTCGGCTCCTCTTTGCTTTAGGCAGACAGGCTCGCTAGATCAGCCCCCAGGCGGCAATCTGGTAGATCCATACCATCGCCAGCAGGGTGCCGACCAACCCCATGATGACGCCGATGCGCACCATCTGGTGACTCTCCACCAGACCGGTGGCGTGGGCCAGCGCATTGGGCGGGGTACTGATGGGCAGCGACATCCCGAGCGAAACCGAAATGGTGACCGCCAGGATCAAGGTGTGGCTGCCGCCCCACTCGGCCAGCTCCGGCATGCTGACCGCCAGTGCCGCCACCAGTGGCAGCAACAGATTGGCGGTTGCGGTGTTGGACATGAAGTTGGCCATCACCACTGCCAGCAGACAGGCACCAATCAGCACCGCCAGCGTGGAGTATTCGTGGAACGGAATGTGGGTGATGAGCCGCTCGGCCAACCCGGAGTCCTCCAGCGCCAGCCCCAGCGCGATACCACCCGAGACCAGCCAGAGCACATCGAGGGAGATCTTGTGCAGATCGTCCTTGGTGATGATGCCGGTGGTCAGGAACACTGCCACCGGGATCATGGCGACCACGTAGGAGCTCATGCCGTGCAGATCCCCCAGCAGCCAGAGTACTATGGTGGTGATAAAGGTGAGGTAGACCACCCAGGCGCGGGGGGTCTGCATAAAGCGCCCCTCAATCTTGAGATCCATCCGCTTGAGGGAACTCGGGAAGAAGCGCCCCAGCAGGAACCAGCCAAGCAGCAACAGCAACACCACAAAGGGCACCGCAAATCCCATCCACTGACCGAACGAGATGGCATGCTCGCCGGTCAGGTATTTGAGGGCCACTGCGTTGGGCGGAGTGCCGATGGGAGTGCCGATCCCGCCGAGGTTGGCCGCCAGCGGAATAGCCAGCACAAAGCCGATTTTGGCCGGGTCCTTGTCGGGAAATGCCGCCAGCACAGGGGTAAGGATGGCCAGCATCATGGCGGTGGTGGCGGTATTGCTCATAAACATGGAGAAGGTGGCGGTGATCAACATCAGCCCCAGCATGACGATCCGGGGATCCTGACCGAACGGGCGCAGCAACACCCGCGCCAGATTGACGTCCAGATGGTATTTGGTCGCCGCAATAGCGAGGAAAAAACCGCCGAGAAACAGCATGATGACCGGCGAGGCAAAGGTCGCCATCACCTCGGTGGACTTGAGCAGCTCACCAAACCCCGGTTCAGCCTTGTCAGCGGTCATGAACCAGAGCCCCTTGTCGGAGAGCAACAGCAGCTCCAGCACGATGATCAGCACCGAGGTGGCGAAGATGGGGATGGGCTCCAGGATCCAGCAGAGGGCAGCCAGCACGAAAATAGCCACGACCCGCTGCTCGATGACGGTGATCCCCTCCAGCGGGATCCAGTGGGTCGGGATCAGCAGGATGGTGAGGCTCAGCAGCAGTGGCAGAATAATCTTGTTATTGATGGGCACTATTGTCTCCAGGATCGGGAGTAAGAAGCCAATAGTGGCATAATATGCTATCGCCTCACGCGGCCAACTCGCCAAAATGAGAGCTGGCTAACTGCACGGCGCACCGTTTTGTGAGTCATATCAAGCTGGGGTCGGCGCGCGATGGCTGACGCCTCAGACCTTGCAACAAACAGGCAAAAAAACGGGCCCGCTGTTCGTTGCACACGACAGCGGGCCCGTTTCACCATTCATACCGATGAGGGGCTCAGAAGTAGATGCGGGTCACCGACTCGATGACGCAACCCGGGCGACGGATCCCTTCGATCTCCACCTTGATCTCTTTGAGCAGCTCCAGCCCACCCTTGATGGGGGTGACCCGGGCCAGCTTGGTGCGGGCGCGGATGTTGCTGTCCACCTTGATGGGGTACGGGAAACGTACCTGATCCAGCCCGAAGTTCACCACCATGCGGGCGGTCGGGAACTCGGGGGTGGCCTCATCGACCGAGCCGGTCAACTGCGGCAGCAGCGCCAGGGTCAGGAAGCCGTGGGCGATGGTGGTCTTGAAAGGCGACTCGGCGGCCGCGCGCTCCGGATCGGTGTGGATCCACTGATGATCCCCGGTCACGGCAGCAAACTGATCGATCATCTGCTGGCTGACGTGCAGCCACTCGCCCACATGGGTCTCTTCACCAATGCGAGCCTGCAGGGCGGCATAGAGCTCGGCAGCCTCGGCTCCCAGCTCCACAGCGGGTTCCTGAGCCACGGCAGGCTGACCGTTGGCCACCCGTGCCACGGTTGCTGCATCCTGTTGCTGCTCGCTCTGGGTCTCGGTTTGCAAGTCCAGTACACGACCCAGCAAAGGGTGAAGATGTGCCTTTTGCTGAAACTCACGCCAGTAGTCGCGGATCGCCGGTGAGAGCCAATCCTTGAGCTCAAAGGGGTGCTGCGCCAAAATTTCGCGCTTGCGCTTCAGAAAATCGACAACTTTCATGTTCCGATCCCTATGTGATTCATTGCCTGTAAAGAGGTCTAACCAGTCCTATTTTATTAAAGTTTCAGCTGTAAGTGCAAAAAAATCTCGGCGTACACCTGTACCAAGGCGGAAGTAACTACTTACACCATGTAAACCAGCACGATCTGCCAATGAGGAAATCGATTGCCAAAGATGCCGCCAGCAGGGGAAATTCGCGGGGCTCATCATGAAAAAAGGCCCTCATCGGGCCTTGTGGTGGGGACTCAGCGCGCGCTCGACCAGCCGCGACGCAATCCCTCTTCATCCAGAAAGGACCAGGCGAGGATCCGGCTCACCTTGTTGCCCTGCGCCATGTCGATCACCCGTACCTGACGCGCCCCCACCCGGCTCAACGCCTTTTTCGCCCCCGGCAGGTTCTCTTTTTTCGACACCAGCGAGCTGAACCAGAGGCACTGAGTGGCAAACTCCTTGCTCTGGGCAATCATGTTGGCCAGAAACGCCGCCTCGCCCCCTTCGCACCAGAGCTCGGCCTTCTGGCCACCAAAATTAAGCACAGGAGCGCCTGTCACTTCCTTGCCCAGATTGCGCAGCTTGCGCTCCGTCCCCTTGCTCGCCTCTTCCAGCGACGCGTGGAACGGCGGATTGCACAGCGTCAGGGCAAAGCGCTCCTTTGGCCCTATGATGCCGCGAAACACATGGTTGGGGTTGCCCTGCAGGCGACACTCAATCTGGTTGCCGAGTCCGTTGCTCTTGGCCAGCAGGGTGGCCGCCTTGACCGAGACCGGATCGATATCCGATCCCACAAAACGCCAGCCATATTCGCGGGCCCCCAGCAACGGATAGATGCAGTTTGCCCCCACCCCGATATCCAGCACCCTCACCCCCTTGCCGGTAGGGAGCTGGCCTGCGCTCTCGGCCAACAGGTCGGCCGCCCAGTGCAGGTAGTCCACCCGTCCCGGGATAGGCGGGCAGAGGTAACCGGCAGGCAAGTCCCAATGGGCAATCCCGTAGTGATGGGCCAGCAGGGCACGATTGAGAGTCTTCACTGCATCGGGATCGGCAAAATCGATGGTGCGGGTGCCGTAGTCATTGATAAAGACATGAGCGGCCAACTCGGGAGTTCGCAGGCAAAGCGCCTCAAAGTCGTAACCCGCCTGATGGCGATTACGGGAGTGAAGTCCGGATTTACGGTCGCCCGACTTGGGGCCACCGGCTGATGGGATGCGGGGTTTCATGCTGAGCCTGCCGAAGAAAACGGGCCCACACTATAGTGATTTGACTCGGGAAAGTCTAAACGAGGGCAATAGAAAACCGAGCTATCGAGCCCGGTTCAAGTGAGGTTGGAAAAACAGTCCGTACTGCGAGCCGTTTGTCCAGCCTGACTCAGATATCGATCCGGCGAGCTTGCCAGAACTTGCTGCGCCAGTATTGGCTGTCCAGCTTGGAGCGGGTCACACCGGCTCGAGTCGAGGCGTGAATGAATTCGCCATTGCCGACATAGATACCAACGTGGTTGAGACGACGATTGATTTTGAAGAAGACCAGATCACCTTCGACCAGATCCTGCTTGGAAACGCGCGTCCCTTCGTGAACTTGGGAGCGGGTATCGCGGGGAAGTTCAATACCGACCGCATTGCGAAACACTTCACGGGCGAAGGCGGAACAATCGATACCACGTTCGGTTGTACCACCGTAGCGGTAAGGGGTACCGCGCCACTCTTTGTATACTGTCAGGATTTCATTCACATCGGGTGTCTGGGAAGCTTCCGGTTCGATGACAGGTTCAACCATGGAAACTTCGATCTTGCTCGCGACCTCGGGTTGGGGTGCCGAGGCACAACCCACCATTCCGAGCGCGACCAGCAGTAGCATCAGGTGGCGCAATCCTTTATCCCCGCTAAATAGTAAATCTTGTTAAAATACGGCCCCAAAGGGCAATTTATAAGGCAACAGCACCCGACTATATCCAAGAATTCTATCGAGGCAAGTGAAAATCCCTATCAAGCTCACATTTTTGCAAGGAAATGCACGATTTTTCATAATTAATGTGATCATGCCCAAACAATATACAATCGCAAAAAGGACCTTTGGCCTCATAGATAACTGGCTTTTATCCCTGCTTCAGCACCTTTTTAAAGTGAAAAATCATGATCGAAATCGATCTTTTTTTGTTAAAACCGGCCAGGGTATGCCAGGCACTGCTTGCTCAATTGCCTGAATGGTTGTCAACCGATGAGCTGCATATCTGGCAAACCATGACCCATCCTGAACGGCGTCAGGAATATCTGGTGAGCCGCGCCCTGCTGCGCCAGCTGTTGTCCGAGAGGCTGCAACGCCCTGCCGCCAGCCTGCAATTTTGCAACGGCCCCCACGGCAAGCCCCGACTGCATGATGATGCTTGGCAGTTCAATCTGAGCCACAGTGGCAGCTGGCTGGTGTTGGCGCTCTGCCCGCAGGGGCAGCTTGGGGTGGATATCGAACTGGGCAAACGGCGGCATCACCCCCTCCCCCTGGCCCGCCGGTTTTATGCACAGAGTGAATATGAGTGGCTCTGCGCGCTGCCTGCTCCAGAGCAGGAGAGTGCCTTCTACCGGCTCTGGTCACGCAAGGAGGCGGTACTGAAAGCCCACGGTGGCGGCATAGCGGCGGGGCTGGAGAAGGTGCGGTTTCTCCCGGATGAAGGGTGGCGACTCGACAACCGGTTGGATGACACCCCTTATCAGGTACAGGATTGGCCCTTTGCCAGCGGCTGGCTCAGTCTCGCGGCGGCGGCAACCCCCGTGACCTTTTACCGGCTTGATGAGCGCTTGAATTACCAGTCACTCAACCCCATGTTACTCAACACCCTTTCTGAAGAGTCCAACTCATGATCGTCGACATTACTCCCCAGAATTTTCACGCTGAACTGATCGATGCCTCCATGAAGAAGCCGGTCGTAATCTATTTCCATGCTCCGCAGATGCCGGAGTGTCAGGGGATGACACCGCTGATCGAATCACTGGTTGGGCCCGCCAATGAGCAGGTCACCCTGGCCAAGGTGGATATGAACGATCCCCAGTTGCAACCGCTCGCCAGCCAGCTCGGCCTGCGCGCCCTACCCGCATTGGTGCTGTTCCATCAGGGTCGCCCTGACGAACAGGGGATCATCGAAGGGCCGCAGGATGAAGCCACCCTGCGCCAGTATTTCGCCGCCTTCACCCCCAAAGAAGAGGAAGAGTTGCTGGCCAAGGGGCAACAGGCACTGGCTGACGAGCAGCCCAGCATCGCCTATGCCCATCTGACCAAGGCACACCAGCTGGCCCCTGAACGTCACGACATCAGCCTGTGGCTCATTCAGGCCGCACTCGACCTCAACCTGCTGGATGAAGCGCAGGAGCGCCTCGGCACCATCCCGATGGTGGCACAGGAAAGTCACTTCCATACCCTGAGCTCACGACTGGCGCTGGCCCTGCAAGCGGCAGACAGCCCGGAACTGCGCGCGCTGGAAGCCCGTCATGCAGAACAGCCTGATGATTTTGGTCTGGCACAAGAACTTGCTGTGCAATACAACCAGGCCGGCCGTCAGGAAGAGGCATTGGAACTGCTGCTGGCGATCCTCAAACGGGACTTGGCATTCGGCGAAGCCAGAAAGACCTATCTCGATATTCTCGCCACTATGGGTAACACACCACAGGCGCAGAGCTACCGTCGCAAACTCTATAGTCTGCTCTACTGATCGGAATCGAACTGGCTGGTAATGATGGGGGAGTGCCGGGAGACCGGCATGACCTCATGGGTCAAGTACGAAGAAGGTACTGTGGGAATAAGGTGCTGTGGGAATAGTGGAGATACTGTGAATTTCAGGCAAAAAAAAATGGCGCAAAACTGCGCCATTTTTTTCGCATGGATTACTTCTTGTAGGAAGTAGCCATGTTGTCGATGCGCTGGTTAGCACGCATAGCTTCTTGCTTGGCTTCGGCAACATCAGCAGCGATTTTGGACTGATCAGCACGAACTGCGCTAACATCTTGAGCCAGTTGGTCAACTTTGTTAGACAGATTCTGAACGGAAGTTTCCAGTTCGCTGGTGTTTGCACAACCGCCCAGCAGAGCGGACAGACCAACAACACCTACCAACAACAATTTTTTCATTTTTAAAGCTCCCTTGAACTCGCCAGACGTTTAGCAAGCGGCGTGATTATGGCACAAAAAAATCCTACTTTGCATAGTCCCCACCACAGATAAATGCATTAAAACCCTCATTTTTTTTTGAATGAACAGTTTTTGTCCAGATTCGTCTAAAAAATGAGTGCCGTGTGGTGGGGGCACGGACAAAGGTTAACCAAATTTTTGCCTTATTACAATTTCGTATGAGGCTCAGGCTGTACGTTCTGACAACAATTGACGATATTGCACCAGATCCTCGATGGTCAGCACCGGCATCCGGTGCTTGCGACCGAACGCAACCAGGTCTGGCAGACGCGCCATCGAGCCATCTTCTTTGGTCAATTCACACAACACACCAAACGGTTTGAGGCCAGCCAGCTGCATCAGATCGACCGTGGCTTCGGTATGACCACGGCGGGTAAGCACCCCACCGGTTCGCGCCCGCAACGGGAAAACATGACCCGGGCGGTGCAGATCACCCGGTTTGGCGCCGTCTGCGATGGCTGCACGGATGGTGGTGATGCGATCAGCCGCCGAGACACCGGTCGTGACCCCCTGCGCCGCTTCGATGGTCACGGTAAAGGCGGTCTGGTAGTGGCTGGAGTTGGCCTCCACCATCATCGGCAGTTCGAGCTGGCGAACCCGCTCGTCGGGCAGGCAGAGGCAGACGATGCCGGAGCACTCGCGGATCATCAACGCCATCTGTTCATTGGTCATGGATTCGGCGGCGAAAATGAGGTCGCCCTCGTTCTCCCGATCTTCATCGTCGGCCACCAGCACGCCGCCTCCGGCACGTAAAGCCGTTAGGGCAGCTTCGACGCGGGCAATGGGATCACCGAATTCACTGAGTAGAGACTGATTCATGGTAAAACTCCTAAACAAGACAAGGACCAGAATCAGGGCATGGAAAGGCAGACAGAGATGAGCATGCAGCGCCCAGCCCACTAGGGCCAACGCGGCAATGTCTGTCTTATCCTCTTTCATCCGGACTATGACCGTCGGCTCCGGCATCTCACCGGATCTGCTGACCCCAACCCGGCAATCAGCCAAGTCGGGCGCTCGCGGGCTCCCCGAGTCAATCGGGATACCGCCGGTGGGGAATTGCACCCCGCCCTGAGAATAAGCGCAGACAGCCTAAAGAAAAACGGTTGCAGATACCAGCCAAAATCCCCCGCAGGCTGAAAAGCGTTTCAACATTGCGCCCGGGATCGCGCTCTGCGGCCTGCTCGCCAGCGTGCGAGGCCATGACTGGCGAATTTCTTTATGGCTCGGATCGGTTTATGGCATAGTTCCCGAAACAAAAACACAGGGCCCGAAAAGAGAGCCTGAACAACGCTGCCGGCGCAGACAGCAGCGCCAACACCACAAACGGAAAATGACAGAGATGGAAAAGAAAATACTGCTCACGGATTGCCCGGATGCCAAAGGGCTCATCGCCAAGATCACCAACATCTGCTACAAGCACCAGCTCAACATCATCAAGAACGATGAGTTTGTGGATCACGAGAATGGCCGCTTCTTCATGCGTACCGAGCTGGAGGGGCGCTTCAACGACGAGACCCTGCTTGCCGACCTCGATGACGCCCTGCCCACCGGCGCCCAGCGTCGTCTGGTCAAGGCGGGCAAGAAGCGTATCGTCATTCTGGTCACCAAAGAGACCCACTGCCTCGGCGATATTCTGATGAAGAACTACGCGGGCGCGCTGGATATGGATATCGTCGCGGTGATCGGCAACTACGATACCCTGGCCGAGCTCACCGGCAAGTTCAATATTCCGTTCCACACCGTCAGCCATGGCGAGCTGAGCCGTACCGAGCATGAGGAGCAGGTTCGCGCCATCATCGACAGCTATGAGCCTGACTATGTGATCCTGGCCAAGTACATGCGGGTGCTGACCCCGAGCTTCGTCGAGGCCTACCCGCGCAAGATCCTCAACATCCACCACTCCTTCCTACCCGCCTTCATCGGTGCCCGCCCCTACCGGCAGGCGTTTGATCGCGGCGTCAAGCTGATCGGCGCCACCGCCCACTTCGTGACCGACGATCTGGATGAAGGCCCCATCGTCGAACAGGACGTGATCCACGTCGGTCATGCCTTCAGTGCGGACGACATGGCCAAGGCGGGTCGGGATGTGGAGAAATCGGTGCTGAGCCGCGCGCTGGAGCTGGTACTGAACGAGCGGGTGTTCGTCTACGGCAACAAGACGGTGGTCTTCAAGTAATTCGCCCACACGGCCCATATGCAAACGCCAGAAACAACAACGGCTCCCGCGGGAGCCGTTGTTGTTTCTGCGCCGAGTGTCAGAGCGGCAGATCGTTTACCGTCACCGCGCCCTTCTCCAGCTTCAGCTCGGAGGTCAGCGCTTGCTTGTCGGCCTTCAGATAACCCATCAGGGTCAGCTGATCGAGCATGGGGGCCAGTTGCGGCACCGCCTTGCCCAGCTTGTCGCTGAGGCTGGCATGCAGCACGCCGGAGAGGGCCTGCATTCCCGCGTCGCTGTTGAACAGCTGCTCCAGCGAAGTGGAGGCCAGCTTCACGTCCCCCTTCATGGTCACCGCCTCACCGTTGAGCTTGGCGCTGAGATCGGCCAGTTCAAGGGTCGCGCCACGTTTGAGCATCTTGTCCAGCGCCTGCTGGATAGCGGCATCTTCAACTCCCTTGCCACCGGCGGCCTGCAGCCCCTGATACCCTTCCAGATCCAGACCGTTGAGGTTGAGCGCCAACTTGCTGTCGGTCACCGCCAGGGTGTCAGTCTCGTTCTCCAGATCCAGCTTGGCAATTTTCATCTGATAGCTGCTGGAGAGGGTCTGGGCATCATCACCGGTCAGCTGAGTCTCGGTAGTCATCCCCTGCAGGGCAACCTTGACGCTGTCAGGCAGTTGTACCGTGAGGGCCGAGAGGGTCATCTCGCTCTGGGGCGAGAGGAGCACACCGCTGATCTCGGCAATGTCGGCACTCCCTTTCAGATCGGCAAGCACCAAGTCCATCTTGCTCTGCTCTTCATGGACCGTCATCCCCTGCCAGGTCATGGTGAGGTGACCATTCCCCTCCAGATTGCCGTGGAACTCGCCGCTCAGGGGCAGGAAGCTGAACTCGTCCAGCCCCTGTTTTACCTTGAATTCATTGGCCCAGAAACGGCTGCTGTTACCCTGGGTCCAGAGACTGGTGACCGACTCCAGACCGAGTTCCCACTGCTCCATGCCCAGTGCGGTGAAAACCGGCGCTAGCGTGCCATTATGGGTATCGAGCAGGAGGTGGCTCTTGATGTAGAGCGGCAGGATCTGGCTCTTGACCACCAGTTGCAACTCGATGGACTGACTGCCCTCCAGCTCGCTGTCAATGGCAGCCAGCTCCTCCGGCGTCACCACGACCTTCAGGACCCCGTCACGGGTGAAGAGGCTGCTGCTACTCGGCTGCCACTGCATATCGATACCGGTCTCTTGCTCTACCTTGGCGATCTGCTCCGCCATGATGTTGTCGAAGCTGTTGCCCGTGTACCAACACGCAGCCAGACCACCACCTACCAGTGCCGCACCCACGGCGAGGGCCACTATCTTTTTCATATATCCATGTGTCTCCAGGGAGTTGTCACTGCACTCTACGGGGCGGACTCGGGGCTAGGCAAGTCCAATCAGATGGCGAGTCCACTTTCTTGCGGCTCGCCACAACATCACAGCAAGGGGCTGAAGAGATAGAAGATGTTCTCCATCGCCTTCTTGTACCAGCGGCGGGCCTGCCATTGGGCCAGGGTCATCGGGGTGGCTTCCGCCATATAGCCCTGTACCAGCCGGGTCATCTGGGCCACGAACGAGGGGTTATCCACCAGCAGGGTCACCTCGAAGTTGAGCCAGAGGCTGCGCCGATCCAGATTGACCGTCCCCACCAGCGCGAAGTCATCATCCACCAGCACGCTCTTGGTATGGAGCAGACCGGCATCGTAGCGGTAGATCTCCACCCCGGCCGCCAGCAGCTCCTCCATAAAGGCGTTGCAGGCGTAATTGGCCATGATGGAGTCGTTGCGTGCCGGCAACACCAGCTGCACCTGCACCCCGCGCGCCGCCGCCGAACTGAGTGCGGCCGCCAGCGGATCGTCGGGCACAAAGTAAGGGGTCGTCAGCACCAGATGGCTGCGCGCCTGATAGATGGCCAGCAGCAGGCTCTGCTGGATGCAGTCGCCGCCGACGAAGGGGCCGGACGGGATCAGCTGGGCGCGGTAGTTGGTCTGGGGCCAGGCTTCCGGCTCATGCTGCAGACTGTCGAGCAGCCGCTCGCCGGTCTCCATCTCCCAGTCCCAGACAAAGATCGACCACATCAGCGGCACCATGGGCCCCTGCACCCGGATCATGATGTCGACCCACTGGCCGACCCCGGCATCCTGCTTGAAAAAACGGGGATCCACCATGTTCATGGAGCCGGTATAGCCGACCTTGTCATCGATCACCACCAACTTGCGGTGCATTCGCAAATCCTGCCGCTGGAACGGAATGCGCCAGGCGCCGACCGGCAGCACCTCCACCAGCTTGACCCCCGCCTTGCGCAGCTTTTTCGGCCACCCGGAGCGGAAGAAGTGCTTGCTGCCCACCGAATCGAGCAACAAACGACAATCCACGCCGCGCAGCGCGACTTCCATCAGTGCTTCACACACCTCGTCGGCATCACCGCCGGGGTGCCAGATATAGAACTCCAGATAGCATGAGAGCGTCGAGCGGCGAATATCCTGAGCAATCTCATGCAGGATCTGGTCGGGTTGGCTGAGCAGAGTCATCCGGTTACCGGAGAGCATGGGCATGGCCAACCGCCCCTGGATCAGATCGTGCAATGGTTGGGCCTTTTCCCCCACCTCGCAGCAATGCTGGGGGAAAAGGCGGGCCAACTGACGAATCCAGATAGCGTAAGGGCGATACATGGCCTGTGCCCGCTCGGCGCGGCGGCGCCCCAACTTGATTTCACCAAACAGCAAGTAAAAGCCGACGCCGGCAAACGGAATGGCGTAGATCAGCGCCAGCCAGGCCAGCGACACCCCGATGGGGCGGCGTTTCATCACTACCCGAAACGACACACCCGCGACGATAACGGTATGAAAAAGCAGTAGCAGCCAGCCAAGAAAGCGGGAGAACAGCAGGTGGAGATCATGTTCCAGACCGTTTAGCAACGGTAACTCCTTTTCATCAACAAACAGTGGTCGGCAGATCCTGCCAGTCAGGAATGGTATGCTGTAAGGCAAATCCATTCTATCAGGTTGCCCCCATGATTCTGCAATCCATGCTGCTCAGCCTGGCCATGCTAGGTCAAGGCTCATATGACATCAATGAGCAGCAGATCAATCAGTACCTGCAATCCCAGGTGCAAGTCGACAAACAGCTGGAGCTGCCCGGCATCATAAAGGCCCATGTGAAGCTGGAGCAGAGCGATGTCCAGATTGGCCGTCAACAGCCAGACACCGCCCGAGTCTATGGCAAGGGCAAGCTCAAGATCGCCCTGCCCGACAATACCGAATATGACGCCCGCCTGCAGATGACCTATGAGGCAAGACCCCGCTATGACAAGAGCCAGAGCGCGCTGTTTCTCGACAACATGAAACTGGTGGAGTACAAGCTGGAACCGGAGGCGGCAGAGAGAAAGTTCGGCATGATGCTCGGTATGCTGCTGCAGAGCATGGAGAAGCGTCTTGAGAGCAAACCGGTTTACCGACTGGATGACAAGGATCCGCAACAAGCCTGGCTGAAAGAAAACCTGCTGGGGCTGGAGCTGTCACCAGGCAAAATCCACCTGCTGACCAGACCCCGCTAGCCCGCTCAATTCAGGAGGGGCTGGCTGGTATCCCGTACCAGCAGCTCCACCTGATAACCCTGCTGCTGCTGTTGCTCATAAAGGGAGAAGAGTGACCCGCTCAATTGGTTGAGGGAGATATCGGCAAAACCGGCCTTGAGATAGAAGGGTTTCTCGAAAGGCAGTACCTGACAGACTACCGGTTTGTCCTCCAGACCGTGACAGGCGTGCTGCAACAGCCGTGAACCCAATCCCAGCGACTGGTAGTGAGGCAACAGACGAAAGCCGCACAGATGATAAAACTCCTCCTCGTCCCGCAACCGAACCGCCCCCACCAGCCAGTGAGCATCACGTACGACAAAGACCCGCTCTGCCAGATCCGGCACATAGTGGGAAAAAGTCGTCTCGTAATAATCCTTGATGAGAGAGAGATCGGCGTCACAGTACTCCTCGAAGATGAGTTCCATCGCCAGCATTCCTGACACAAAAAATTCCTTTATAATCAGTAGATAAGATAGATTGAAACTAACTAGCCAGACCAGCTTACACCAGCAAGATAGCATGCCTTTTATTAACAAAAAAGCGAGCATGCTGGAGCACTTCCCTAAGACGTTTATGACCATTGGCTACCGGAAAATTCCACCTTTTGGCGCCTCTCCTGGCCATACTCCGGCATCCCCCCGTCCCTCGGTCAAATCCCCCCTCCACTTCACAACTCCCTGTTTGTACGCTTGTTCTGCACTCGCCATGGTGCTTTACTCAACATGATGATCCAGGGAAGGAGTGTGACGGTTGAAAGCATGGATGCTGGCAGGCCAGATGGTGTTGATCCCCTTGAATGGATGGAGCCAGACGCCCCCTCCCGCGGAGGTGGTCTTCCTGACCGCAGCCCCCTCTCCCTTGCGCCCGGTCAATCATGCTGCGCCCGCCCCACAACCCGAAACCGCTCAAACGGCGGCAACCGCCGCTGGCGGCAAGAAGCAGATCCAGGTCTATAAATCGGTGCAGCAAAACGGGGTAGTACGTTACTCCGATATGGCGCCCGAACAGGGCCATTACGAACTGCTGCTGTTCAACGACTGCTTCGCCTGCGACCCCAAATCCAGCGTCAACTGGCAGACCACAGGACTGTTTCTCTATGACTATGCCAGCACCATCAAGGCAGCAGCAAAGACCTATCAGGTTGAGCCTGCGCTGATCCGAGCGCTCATTCACGCCGAATCGGCTTTCAATCCACTGGCGGTCTCCCGCAAGGGGGCGATGGGGCTGACCCAGCTAATGCCTGCCACGGCGCGGGAGCTGGGGGTCGGCAATGCCCTGCTGGCGGAACAGAATATTTTCGGCGGGGTGAAATACCTAGCGGGACTGCTCAAGCAGTATGACGGCAACATTGCGCTGGCGACCGCGGCCTACAACGCCGGGGCGGGTGCCGTACAAAAACATGGCGGCATCCCACCCTATGCGGAAACGCGCGCTTATGTGGAGCGCGTCCAGTTGCTCCATCAGCGCTACAAAGAGATGCTGCAGGCCAAGGGACTCTGACGTTTGGCTTGGTGAGTTCTCTTATCTCACTCCTCCAGAAACAAAAAACACGCCCTCAGGCGTGTCGATACCACACTTTGTTTCGCAAATGATTACTTCTGCTCCGTCGCCACCAGGCGATAAGCCAGCGCACCCAGAATGGCACCGACAATCGGGGCAACCCAGAACAACCACAGCTGGCTGACCGCCCAGTCACCGACAAACAGCGCAACGCCGGTACTGCGGGCCGGGTTGACCGAGGTATTGGTCACCGGAATGCTCACCAGATGGATCAGGGTCAGGCACAGGCCGATGGCAACCGGAGCAAGCACAGCTGGCGCACGGCTGTCGGTAGCGCCCATGATGACGAACAGGAAGAAGCCGGTCATCACCACTTCACACACCAGTGCGGCAGTCAGACTGTAACTACCCGGAGAGTGCTCACCGTAGCCGTTGGAAGCAAAACCGGCAGAGAGATCAAACCCGGCCTGACCGCTGGCAATCACGTAAAGCACGGCAGCGGCGGCAATGCCACCCAGCACTTGCGCCACGATATAAGGCAGTACACCGGATGCCGGAAAACGACCACCCGCCCACAGACCGACGGTGACGGCCGGATTGAGGTGGCAACCGGAGATATGACCGATGGCAAATGCCATGGTCAGCACGGTCAGACCGAAGGCCAGCGATACGCCCAAGAGGCCGATCCCCACATGGGGGAAGGCTGCAGCCAGCACGGCACTGCCACAACCTCCCAATACCAGCCAGAAGGTTCCCAAAAACTCTGCTGCAACAGGTTTCACACTATGTCTCCCGATAAGATGAGATAAAAAGGCCCGCAAAGGGGCCATGCGTTAACACGCGCAGCATTATGGGAGCAGCAATAGCCGATGCGAACCCGGTTACCAGTCGCCAGAAAATGTGACTCAAGTCACAATTGGTTGATTAATAGAGATATTTGTCAGTAGCAAGCCACACAGAGGCTGTTGCCAACAAGGAGCCTCATGCGACAACTTGTGACTCCAAAGACCTGTTCTGTCTATTTGTTGAACAACAGTTCAGGGCCACACCAGCGGATCACTTGATCGGCGAAAATCGGCTAACCACCTGACCCTGATGCTCAATCCACTCCATAAACATGGCGACTGGACGGGCATAGACGGCGCCATCCTGTTCCGACTGATAGATCACCAGCTGCTCGCCTGTCTCGGTATGGCTGGCCAGGGTCAGCACCTGATAGTAACCTCCCTTGAAGTGACGATAGCGACCGGGTGTGAGTGCATGCATGGGATACCTCTGCAGATAGAACAGGACGGGAAAGGGGAAATATGCGCTGGCCAGTGCCAGTTGTATCAGCTTTTTCTCGTCGGAAATGACGATGAAGAGGCTTTTTTACACAAGCCAATCGTGCCAGAGAGCGTGAAGATTTCAACACAGTAGAGTAGCTTTGTTAATCACTCCCCCATCTTTCACTGGTGAACCTTGCCAAGCACAAACGATCGTGCTGAATTTAACCTTTTAATAACTCTGTTTTGGGGCTAAAAATCAGGAATTTCTACTAAAAAGAAGATTGTTCTAGCATTCAATTCTGTGAAGAATAGGGGAAAAGATATTTGATACTAAAAATCGCCTTTTTCGCCAACGCGTCCCTGTGGGGAAGGAATCACACTCACCATGTTC
Organism: Aeromonas sp. 602200; assembly: GCF_049173895.1. Lineage (NCBI taxonomy): Bacteria > Pseudomonadati > Pseudomonadota > Gammaproteobacteria > Aeromonadales > Aeromonadaceae > Aeromonas > Aeromonas sp. 602200. The sequence goes on along the minus strand of NZ_JAAKSL010000003.1, from coordinate 252,051 downwards.
ACAATCGACAAGTCGCACAAGCTCGACGATGTCTGCTATGACATCCGCGGCCCGGTGCATAAAGAGGCTCGCCGTCTCGAAGACGAAGGCCACCGCATTCTCAAGCTCAACATCGGCAACCCGGCCCCGTTCGGCTTTGATGCGCCGGAAGAGATCATCAAGGATGTGATCCTCAACATGCCCCAGAGCCAAGGCTACTGCGACTCCAAAGGGCTCTTCTCCGCCCGCAAGGCGGTGATGCAGTACTACCAGCAAAAAGGGATGCGCAAGGTCGATATCGATGACATCTATATCGGCAACGGCGCCAGCGAGCTGATCGTGATGGCGATGCAGGCGCTGCTCAACAACGGCGACGAGATGCTGGTGCCCTCCCCCGACTACCCGCTCTGGACTGCTGCCGTCACTCTCTCCGGTGGCCATGCGGTGCACTATCGCTGCGACGAAGGGGCTGACTGGTATCCGGACCTCGACGACATCCGCGCCCGCATCACCCCGCGCACCCGCGGCCTGGTGCTGATCAACCCCAACAACCCGACCGGTGCTGTCTACGGCAGCGAGTTCCTGCTGGAGGTGATCGAGATCGCCCGCCAGCACAACCTCATCATCTTCGCCGACGAGATCTACGACAAGATTCTCTACGACGATATCTCCCACACCAGCGTCTGCACCCTGTGCGACGATGTGATGGTGGTGACCTTCAACGGCCTCTCCAAGGCCTACCGTGCCTGCGGCTTCCGTCAGGGCTGGATGGTCATCACCGGTCCCAAGGGCCGTGCCCGCGGTTATATCGAAGGGCTGGAGATGCTGGCCTCCATGCGGCTGTGTGCCAACGTGCCGATGCAGCACGCCATCCAGACTGCACTCGGCGGCTATCAGAGCATCAACGAGCTGATCCTGCCGGGCGGCCGCCTGCGCAAGCAGCGGGACAAGGCGTGGGAGCTCTTGAACGAGATCCCCGGGGTCTCCTGCGTCAAACCCAAGGGGGCGCTCTACATGTTCCCGCGCCTTGATCCCAAGGTGTATGACATCCGCGACGATCAGAAGATGGTGTTCGACCTGCTGCAACAGGAGAAGCTGCTGCTGGTACAGGGCACCGGCTTCAACTGGCCCGCGCCGGATCACTTCCGGCTGGTGTTTCTGCCCCGCGAAGAGGAGCTGGAGGATGCCATCGGCCGCCTCGCCCGCTTCCTCAAGGGCTACAAGCAGTAAGCAAAGCTCATGAAAAAGGCTCCCGCGGGAGCCTTTTTGTTATCTGTGGCTTTATCCGTGCCATCAGCCGTGCAGCAGGGCGCCGGCCACCAGCACCGCCATGGTGATGAGGGCTACGCCGATGATAAAGGGCAGCACCCAGCGCACGAAACGATCGTAGGGGATCTTGGCGAGCGCCAGCCCCGCCACCAGATGGGCGGCGGTGGGGGCAAACAGATTGATCCAGCCGGAGGCAGACTGATAGGCCGTGATCACCAGATCCCGCGAGATGCCTGAGAAGTCAGCCAGCGGCCCCATCAGCGGCATGGAGACAGTCGCCAGCCCCGAGGTGGACGGGATGAAGAAGCTCAGAATGATGTGCACCAGATAGGCCATCAGGATGAATACCGACGACGACAGTCCACTTACCAGCCCCTCGGCCCAGTGCAAAATGGTGTCGATGATGACGCCCTGCTCCATCACCACATAGATGCCGCGCGCCACCGCCACCACCAGTGCCACCCCGATGAGATCCCGAGCGCCGCTCAGGAAAGTCGCCACATAGTTGGACTCCGGCATCCGGTTGATCAGCGCAATCAGGATAGAGGCACTGAAGAACAGGGTGGAGAGCTCGTCAAACCACCAGCCAAAGGTGGGCAGCACGTCGATCCCTAAATCCGACCAGGGAACCACCGCATAGATCATCAGCAGGAAGGTGCCGAAGAAGACCAGCATGGTGAGCTTCTGCTTTCCGGTAAAGGCGAGGTTGCCGCTCTTCATCTGGGAGAACTCGTCGTCATAGACAATATCGGCCAGCACGGAGCGGGACTTGTCCTGCTGCACCTGCTTGGCGTAACGCATCACGAACCAGGAGGCGAAGATCACCAGCAGCAGCCACTGCACAACCCTAAGGCCAATCCCCTCACCGATGGGGATACCGGCAAAGCCCGAGGCGATACCGGTGGCAAACGGGTTGACGGTGGAGGCGAGCACCCCGACCCCGGAGCCAAGCAGGATGATCCCTGACGCCACCATGCGATCGAAGCCCGCCGCCATCATCACCGGCACGATGAGTGCCCAGAAGGCCACCGTCTCCTCCGCCATGCCGAAGGTGGAGCCGCCGAGGGCAAAGAGAGCAATCAGCACCGGGATCAGCAGCCGCTCGCGACCGGCAAAACCGCGCACGATGGCCCCCACCCCGGCATCAAGCGCCCCGCTCTGCATGGTCACCGCGAGAAAACCGCCGATGATGAGCACGAACAGCGCCACATCAGCGGCCTTGTGAAAGCCCTGAATGGGGGCCTTGAGCACATCGAATATCCCCTGCGGATGAGAGGGCAGCTCGGTGTAGCTACCGGGCACCGGCAACAACCGCTCGTCGCCGCTGTAATCGGCCACGGCCGCTGCCGCCACCGGCTGCTGGGTCTTGGCGGTGACATAGTCATATTTGCCCGCTGGCAGCACCCAGGTCAGGGCGGCCATCAGCGCGATGATGATAAAAAGCAGGGTATAAACTGTGGGGAGTTGGCGCTTCTTGGGCGCCTCGTTTGGAGTGGTCATAGCTTCCGTACCTCGGCAATGCCGTCTGTGATCCGATCAGCGCAAGACTAGCGGGTTTGATATGGGAAAAAGGTGATCGCTGATAATAAAATTCCGCAAATTAGCGGAATGTTTGCCAAAAAAACAGGGCCCCGCGGGGCCCCGTTTTCACTTGAGTCAGACTCAGAGCTCGACCACGTCGAATTTCACATCCGGATTTACATCCGCATCGTAATCGACCTCATCCAGACCGAAACCGAACAGGCGCAGGAACTCCTGCTTGTAGCCGGTGTAGTCAGTCAGCTCGGAAAGATTCTCGCTGGTGATAGATGGCCACAGGTCGCGGCAGGTCTGCTGCACATCTTCACGCAGTTCCCAGTCATCCATGCGGATGCGAGCCTGATCGTCCAGCGCCATGTCGGACGCGTAGAGACGGGTGCGCATCATGCGATCTACCTGCTCCATGCAACCCTCGTGAATGCCCTTCTCCTTCATGATTTTGAAGGCCATGGAGATATAGAGCGGCATCACCGGAATGGCGGAAGAAGCCTGGGTCACCACGGATTTGAGCACGGCCACGTGAGCGGTGCCGCCCTTGGCAGCCAGATCGCCACGGATGGCGGCGGCGGCGCGATCCAGATCTTCCTTGGCGCGGCCCAGGGTGCCATGCCAGTAGATTGGCCAGGTCAGATCGGTACCGATGTAGGAGTAGGCCACGGACTTGGCGCCGTCAGCCAGCACGCCGGCATCACGCAGGGCAGCCATCCACAGCTCCCAATCCTGACCGCCCATCACTGTGATGGTGTTCTGGATCTCTTCCTCGTTCGCCGGCTCGACGGTAGCGGTGATGATCTGATCCTTGTTGGTATCAATGGCGGTGGTGGTGTAGACCTCGCCGATCGGTTTGAGGGCAGAGCGCACCACTTCGCCGGTTTCCGGCATCTTGCGCACCGGAGAGGCCAGGGAGTAGACAACCAGATCGATTTGACCCAGATCCTGCTTGATAAGCTCAATCACCTTGGCGCGGCACTCGTTGGAGAAGGCATCGCCGTTGACGCTCTTGGCGTAGAGGCCCGCCTCTTTGGCTGCCTTGTCGAAGGCGGCAGAGTTGTACCAGCCGGCGGTACCGGTCTTGGACTCGGTGCCCGCTTTTTCAAAGAAGACGCCGAGGGTGGCGGCGCCGCTACCGAAGGCAGCCGCAATCCGGGAGGCCAGGCCATAACCGGTGGAAGCGCCGATCACCAGCACCTTCTTGGGACCATTCTCGATGGTGCCCTTGGCCTTGGTATAAGCGATCTGGCGACGAACATTGGCTTCACAACCGACCGGATGAGTGGTGGTGCAGATAAAGCCGCGAACCTTGGGTTTGATGATCATATGGGGTCTCGGATCCGTTTAATGGATGAAATCGGGGCATAAGATACCTCATCTTGCCGCGATAAGGTGCTCTGATGTGTTGAACTGCGGCAAAAATGGGCATCCGAAGGTGGCAATCATGGTCCATGCCATGGTGCCACCTCACGGCAATTAGCAGGCAATGCGGGTGATGTGGCCATCCTGCAGCTTATATAAGGCATCTTGCGGCAATTCCTGTGACCAGGTCGCCTCATAGTCGAGATCGGCATAGACGCCGCGCAGCATGGCACCGAGCAGACCGTGGGAGATAACAATGGCCCGCTCGGCGATGGCGGGATCCTGCAACCACAGGTGTGCCCGGCGCTGAATGCTCTCGAAGCTCTCGGCCCCCGGTGCCTGCAGATACCAGTCCCCCTTGCCGGTATCGAGCTCGGGGTGGGCAAGACGCAGCGCCGGGATCTGGCAACTCTCCCACTCCCCCATCCCCAGCTCCATCAAGCGATCGTCCCAGACGATGCGATCTGCCGTCAGTCCCAACTGCTCGCACACCAGCAGCGCAGTCTGACGGGCACGCCCGAGCGGGCTGGCATAGACGATCCAGCGGGCGGGATCCGCCAGTTCGGCGGCAAGCCGCCGCCCCATGGCGATGGCTTGCGCCTCACCCTTGTCGGTCAGATCGGAGTTGCAACGCCCCTGCAGACGCTGCTCGGCATTGAAGCGGGTCTGGCCGTGGCGCAGCAGATAGATGAGTCGAGACATGATTTCTCCAGCACGTTCAGAGAGATAGAAAAATACAAGGGGGGATGATGATAGCAGATGAGCCCGAAGGATGGTCCAAATAGAGAGGCTAAAGCGGGCGTAAAAAACGGGTCAAGGCTGACCCGTTTGCTGCCAATTTGGCCAGAGTGTATCGGCTCAGCCCTTCTTGATCTCCCGCAGATAGCGGTAGATGGAGTGGACCGAGATCCCGAGCTGGCGCGCCGCAATCTGGGCACTGTCTTTTAACTCGAAGATCCCCATGTCGTGCAGCTGGTTGACGATAACCCGAGTCTTCTGGGACGGAGGCACCGCCTCGTTGCCACGCACCTCGGCACTGACGGTGTCGATAGTGCTGTTGAGCGCTTCGTCGATGTTGCGGGCGAACACCTCCGGGGTGGCATGGCTCTCATGGGGGTGCATGCACTCCGGCATCATGGTGCGCAACACGGATTGCAACGGGGCATCCATGTCGCTGTTGATGCAGAGCAACCCGATGGCCCTGTGCTCCCCGTTGCGGATCACGGTGGTGATGGAGCGCAGGGTCTTGCCGGTGGCGCACTTGGTCATGTAGGGGCTGGAGATATCCTGCCCGCTCTTGAGCTTCATCATCGCCAGGTTGGTGATGGGGGCGCCGACACTGCGGCCGGTGATATGGCCGTTGGCAATCTTGACGATCGAGGGATTGCGCGCATCCAGACTGTGGAGCAGCACCTCGGTGTGCTGGCCATACATGGCGGCGATGCCGTCCACTATGTTCTCCATCGACTTGAGGATCTCAAAATCGCTCGGACTCAACTCTTGCAGCTTCACAATGGGACCTTCTTGCAAGGGTTGCTGCCGGACAATGGGCGCCGGGCAGCAACCGACAGGGACATCAGGCGGACATGATATCAATAATGGTGCTGTCTGTGGCAGACATGCCCTCCTTCACCATCTGACCGACGTTGCGGATGGTCTGATCCACGTCACCGGCGACGATCCCCTGCCCCGACACCGAGTGGCTGTTGAGGGCCATCAGGAAGCCGCGCACCGCCGCACCGGAGGAGGTACTCACCTTCATGGCGCAGGAGGCTTTCGCCCCGTCGCACACCATGCCGGCACTGTCGCTCAGCACGTTCTGGATGGCGAAGCAGGATTGCTCGAAGCTGCCGCCCGCCAGATAGACCATGGCCATGGACGCGGCCGCGCTGGTCACGGTATTGCCACAGAAGGCCGACAGCGGCGGATAGTGGGACTTGATATAGATGGCGCCCAGATGGCTCATGATGAGGGCGCGAGCCAGCTGCTCTTCGCTGGCCGCAAAGCGCTCGGCAATCACCATCACCGGAATGGTGGCGGCAATGCCCTGGTTGCCGCTGCCAAAGTTGCTCATGGCTGGCAGGGTCGCGCCCCCCATGCGGGCATCGGAAGCGGCCGCCGTCATCATCACGATGCGGTTCATCACATCCTCGCCGATAAGACCGGCATCGATGTTCTGCTGCATGGTGCGGCCAATCTCGAGGCCATAGGGGTTGTTCATCCCCTCGGCAGAGAGCTTGCCGTTAAGCTCGGAGGCTTTGAGGATGAATCTGATCTGCTCGAACTCCACCTGAGTGGCGAACTCGTAGATGGCGGCGATGCTGATATCGACGCCATCGCAGATGGAACCGGTGGCGCCGCCCTGGCTCTGATCGGCGGTGAAGGTCACCTCGCCATCGCGGCGCTGCTCGACGATGCGGGTATGACCGCCGCACAGGGTCACTTCGGCACTGTGCTCTTCACCCTTTTCATCAGTGCCATAAACGGTCACGCGGCAGAAGATAAACTCGGGGGCGGCGGTGCGGCTCACCTGCACCTTGCCGGCATCGATCAGCTGCTGGGCACGATCCACCTGTTCTGGCTGGATCGCGGCCAGCACCTCCAGCCCGGCATCGGCGTTGCCACCGATGGCTCCGGCCGCAGCCGCAATAGCCAGACCGATCTTGCCGGTGCCCGGCACATAGACACCCATCGAGTTTTTATAGAGATTGTCTGACACCGCAACCTCGAGGCGACCGGGCTCACAGCCCAGTTGCCGGGTGGCGACCGCCGCGGCATAGGCGGCGGCTATTGGCTCGGTACAACCCAGCGCTGGTTTGACAACCTGTTGAATAATCTGCAGATACTGCTGCCACGCTTGTTTCATCACTTGAACCTTTTTATCAGCATTAACGAGCGATATGGGCGATCGCTTCCACTTCAACCTTGACGCCCATCGGCAGATCCTTCACTGCGAAGCAGCTGCGCGCCGGACAATCTTTCTGGAAATAGGCTTTATAGACCTCGTTGAACGCGGCAAAATCGCTGATCTCGGCGAGGTAGCAGGTGGTTTTGAGCACGGTATCCAGCGAGCCGCCAGCGGCTTCCAGCACGGATTTCAGGTTTTCCAGTGACTGGCGGGTCTGGGCGGCAATCCCCCCTTCCACCACACCCCCCTGTTGCTTGCAGACCGGCAACTGACCGGAGGTAAAGATAAGGTCGCCATAGGCAGTGCCGTGGCTGTAGGGACCGATAGCGTCAGGTGCCGCTGCTGCTGTGATGATGCGTTTCATATAGCCACTCCTGTTTGTGCAATTTTTTTTGCAATCATGAATCTCATTCCGTTCAACATTATTTGCTTTTTATTTTATCCATTCAACAAAAAGATACAAAAATGGCGTTTAAAGGCACCTTTCGGCCTCAATATAAACCGTGATCACCATCCTGATTTGAACAAAAGTACTCTTATGGGCATTGTTTATGACAGTTTCATTCAACTATATTTGCGCCGCTTTCCCACATCCCTACAAAAAAGAAGGTTTTAATGGACGCGCATAGCACTACACTCGCCAGCCCCGTGATGGGCACGCTGGAATGGAAAGAAGCGGTTCGCTTCGACAGCACCGACTGGGGCTGGATCATCATGAGCATCGGCATGGCCATCGGCGCAGGGATCGTCTTCCTGCCGGTACAGGTGGGTCTGATGGGCTTGTGGGTCTTTCTGCTCTCGGCGGTGATCGGCTACCCCGCCATGTACATGTTCCAGCGCCTCTTTATCAACACCCTGGCCACTTCGCCGGAGTGCAAGGATTACCCCAGCGTCATCACCGGCTACCTTGGCAAGAACTGGGGTGTGCTGCTCGGCGCCCTCTACTTCGTGATGCTGGTAATCTGGGTCTTCGTCTACTCCACCGCCATCACCAATGACAGCGCCTCCTTCCTGCAGAGCTTCGGTGTCACCGACGGCCTGCTCTCCGAAAACCCGCTCTACGGTCTGGTGCTGATATGCGGTCTGGTGGCTCTGGCCTCGCGCGGCGAGAACCTGCTGTTCAAGATCTCCACCTTTATGGTGCTGACCAAGATCAGCGTGGTCGCAGTGCTCGGCCTGATGATGGTGGACAAGTGGGATGCGGCCAACATCACCGCCATGCCCGCCGCCGGTGACTGGATGAAGGATGCCATCATCATGCTGCCCTTTACCCTCACCTCCATCCTCTTTATCCAGAGCCTGAGCCCCATGGTGATCTCCTACCGCTCGCGGGAAAAGTCGCTGGAAGTGGCCCGCTTCAAGGCGATGCGCGCCATGAATATCGCCTTCGGCATCCTGTTCGTGGTGGTGTTCTTCTACGCGGTCTCCTTCACTCTGGCCATGGGCCACGATCAGGCGGTTAAAGCCTCCGAGGAGAACATCTCCGCGCTGGCGATGGTAGCCCAGGGGATGCCCGGCCAGACCCTCAAGCTCCTGAGCCTCACCCTCAACATCTTTGCGGTAATGACCGCCTACTTCGGCGTCTATCTGGGCTTTCGTGAAGCCTGTCAGGGTCTGGCGATGAACCTGCTGCGCCGGGTGCTGCCGGAAAACCGCATCAACAAGGGATTGGTGGGTAAGGGCATCATGGTGTTTACCGTCATGCTCTCCTGGGGGGCCATCGTGCTCAACGCACCGGTACTGAGCTTCACCTCCATCTGCAGCCCCATCTTCGGCATGGTGGGTTGCCTCATCCCGGCTTATCTGGTCTATCAGGTACCGGCGCTGCACAAGTACAAGGGCACCTCCCTCTACATCATCATCGTCACTGGCCTACTGCTCTGTGTCTCGCCCTTCCTGGCGTTCAACTGATCGATTGCAAACGCCCTCCTTATCGACTTCGGGCCACCTTCGGGTGGCCCGTTTTCTATTGGCTCGGCTGACGGCGCCCCCGCCCGGAAGTAAAAAGCCAAGGGGATCACAACTTGCAACCGGCCATCACCCAAGGGAGGCCGCTCGGAGTACTATTCAGGCAACACGACTCACGCCCGCACTCAGGTATCGAGGCTTAACATGAGATGGATTTTCAACCCCGCCATCCGGCTGGGCAATCAGCTCTCCTTCAAATACAAATTCCTGCTCTGGTCCTGTCTGATGCTGCTGCCACTGGCCTACAGCATGACCAATCTGCTGGGGCGGCTGCAGGATGACAACGCGCAGGCCAACAGCGAGCTGGCGGGAGTGGTCAATCTCGCCCCCGTGCCCGCTATCGAGCAGGCGCTGCTGACCCATCGCAATCTGGTGACCCGTCACGCCCATGAGGTGGATCCGGTCGGTGATGATCAGGTCAATGCAGCCGCACAAGCCGTTGATCAGAGCCTGCAAGCCTTTGCCGACACCCGCCAGAACAACCCCTCCTTTGAGGTGATCCAGCAGGGCTGGGCCGCCCTGCAGAGTGAAGCGGGCAAGCTGGAAGTGGAGCAGAGCAACCTGCGCCACGACAAGCTGCTGACCGAGGTGCGCCACCTCTACAAGCACATTACTGCCAGTAGCAGCCTGATCCAGGATCCGGCGCTCGGTACCTACTACATGGTGATCCTCGCCAGCGAGCGGTTGCCGCAGCTGCGCGACCTGCTGGCTCAGGTGCGGGATCGCGCCGCCACCATCGCCGATTTCGGCCTGTTTCAGGCCGAGGGCTACAGCGGCCTGCGTTTTCGTCTAGACCTTATCAGCGCCACCCTGCAAGAGCTGGAGGCAGATCTGACCCTGCTCTACCAGATTGAACCGGCCTACCGCGCCGAGCTGGGTCAGCAGACCGATGCTCTGATACAGCTGGTGCGTCAGGGGGTCGAGACCATGGAAAACAAGATGATGAAGGATCAGCTGGTGCAGCTTTCCACCAAGGAGGTGCAGGCACTAGGGGATAAGATGGACGAGGCCATCACCGCACTGGCAGGCCAGGTACGCCAGCGGCTGGAGGCCGACTTGCATCAGCGGCTGGCCGCCAACCAACGCCACTTCTGGTGGGTCACAGCGCCGCTGACCGCCAGCTTGCTGCTCTACCTCTACCTGATGATCGGCGCCTATCTCTCCCTGCGCGACACCGTAGGGCGGGTGCGTGATATCGCTGCCCGGGTCAACGCCCAGGATCTCAGCCAGCATATCGAGATCGTCGGTCAGGACGAGCTGGCCGCCATCAGCCGGGATTACAACGTGACCCTGGAGACCCTGCGCCCCCTGATGTTGCGAGTGCGGGAAAATGGCGTCACAGTAGTGGAGAGCGCTACCGAGATCGAAGCGCGCACCTGCCGCTCGCAGGAGGTCATTGCCGATCAGCAAGGGGAGACCCATCAGGTCGCTACCGCCATCAAGGAGCTGGCTGCGACTTCACAAGACATGGCGGGCAACGCCCTGCAAGCCGCCCGCATGACCCAGGAGGCGCAAAACGTGGTCGGTCAGGGCGAGGATGTGGTGGAGCGCACCATCAAGGCCATCGATCATATCAACCGCGAGGTGCTGCGCACCGCCGACACCATAGGCCAGCTGGAGCAGCAGTGCAGTCAGATTGGTGGCGTCATCAGCGTGATCCGCGGCATCGCCGAACAGACCAACCTGCTCGCCCTCAACGCTGCCATCGAAGCGGCCCGGGCCGGTGAGCAGGGTCGCGGCTTTGCGGTGGTGGCCGACGAGGTGCGATCTCTTGCCAACCGCACCCAGGGGGCCACCGTCGAGATCCAGCAGATGATTGAACAGCTGCAATCCGGTGCCCGCGCCTCGGTCACCGCCATGTCGGCGGTCAGCCATGAAGCGCAGGAGGGGGTCGGGCTGGCGCAGGAGGCAAAACAGGCTTTTGGCGCCATCACCGAGAAGGTGGATCGGATGGTCGATACCAACGCCATCATCGCCAGCGCCATCGAGCAGCAGGGCGCCGTGGTCAACGAGATCGAACGCAACGTGGTGCGCATCTCCGATGGCAGCGACGAGGCGTTGCAAGTGGCCAACGCCGCCCGCGATGCCGCCCGCCAGATCCACCAGCTCACCGAACAGCTGCGCGCCATGGTACAGAGCTTCGTGCTGTAACAGAGCGCTGACAAGCCGGGCTCAACGTGAGCCCGGCATTATCCCGGTCTCGCCCCTGCCCACAACATCTCGGTTGCTCGGATCATCCAGAAAATCTCTGCGGCCCACTTGCCGGGCAAACGCCAACAAAGTAGTCTCGAACGAAAACAAAATGCGGCATTCCCGACACGCACGGTCTGCGATGTCGAGGGAAACCAAGCCGCCTGCGAGCCACAGATTAAAACCAGCGTCACGTCATCTATCACCCGCTTCAAGCGAGGGTTTACCCATGGCCAGATACCAGTTTTTTACCATTCCGGCGTCCAATCGGCAGCAATACACCTTTATCGACATGGCGTCTCCGACTTTTCTGAGTGAAAAGGCGGCACTGCTGACCCAAGGATTCGAGGTGGAGGAGGACTTTATTGACGCGACCACTCCACGGGAGGCCGTCGAGAAGTACCAATCCAATTTTCTCTATGTAGCGGATGAGATAGGCAAGTCCGATAGCAGCTACGCCGCGGCCGTCGCCATGCTGGAGATTGGCAAGGGGTTATTGGGCAATAAAACCCGCTGAGATAAGGCACCGCGGTGAAGAGTGGTGGCCATCGTGGCAACGCGCCCGATGGCCATATGGCAAGACATCAATTCGGTAAGTCAGAAGCGCCCCAGCTGCTGGAGCATCTCGATCAGCTCCTCTTCGCTGCTCGGCTCATAGGCCAGCTGAAGGCTCGGCGCAGCGCCCCCCATCAGCATATAGACGTTGGTGCTGCAGTGGTCGTAGTGATACCACTTACCGTCGATACAGACGTCGGTATAGCATCTCGGGTCCCTTTTCAGTTCCATATGCACATCCTTTTGTTACATCCCATCAACATCACTCCTGACCGTAAAATAACCACCGAGGTTCAAGCTTGATGCAGATCAAGGGAAGCAGCTGAAAGGGACTGATATCTGCCAGATCTGTGGCCTGCGGATGCCCCGAGCCACCATCGGTTATCCGAATGAAGACGGGCCGAGTGCCCCGTCAAATCGCCGGATGGCCCCCGGTAACAAAAACGGCGCCCGCAGGCGCCGTTTTTCATTTTCCCTCAAAAGCGAGGGGCAAACAGAAGGCTTATTCGTCTTCCAGATAGGCGTAGCCTTGCAAGCCCAGCTCCAGCTCGTCGAGCAGGGCTTTGCGAGTGGCATCGTCCAGCGCCGGGTGAGCGGCGATCCGCTGGTAGTTCTCGCGGATCACGGACGGGTCGATGTTGACGTAACGCAGCAGCTGGTCGACGGTGTCGCCACGCACCACGTTGCGAATGTCCATCTTGCCCTCTTCGTCCAGCCACACTTCCGCGCAGTGGGTGTCACCGAACAGGTTGTGCAGGTCGCCCAGGATCTCCTGATAGGCACCGACCAGGAAGAAGCCAACGTGGCACTCTTCGTTCTCGCCGTAGACCGGCATTGGCAGGGTGCTCTCGACCCCCAGACCGTCGACATAGTGCTCGACCTGACCGTCGGAGTCACAGGTGATATCCATCAGGATACCGCGACGGCTAAGCGGACGATCGAGACCGGCCAGCGGCATCACCGGGAATACCTGACCGATACCCCAGGCATCCGGCAGGGACTGGAACAGTGAGAAGTTGGCAAAGCACTTGTCCGCCAGCTTTTCACTCAGCTCGTCAGCCAGCGCACGGTGGTTGCGGTTGACCGGGTTGAGCATCTCTTTGAGTGCCAGACAGGTGTTCTGGTGCAGCATCTCGGCCCAGGCACGCTGTTCAAGGTTCAAGAGGCCCATGGTGTACTGGGTATTCACGTCACCCAAATCTGCCACCGAGTCATGGAAGATCTCCAGCAGGGAGGGATCTTCGCTGCGCAGATCCAGCCAGCCTTTCCACATGTTCTGCAGAATGGTCGGTGCATCTTCGTCCGGCGCGCTGATGTCGTTCATCTCCACCCCTTCGGCACCAATGATATTGGTGACCAGCACGGCGTGGTGGGCGGTCAGGGCACGGCCAGACTCGCTGATGATGGTCGGGTGCGGCAGATCGAACTCGCGGCAGACATCGCCGATGCCCCATACCACGTTGTTGGCGTACTCGGAGAGGCTGTAGTTGGCGGAGCAGTGGCTCTGGGAACGGGTTCCCTCGTAGTCCACCCCCAGGCCGCCACCGACGTCCACAACTTCGATGTTGGCACCGAGGCGACGCAGTTCAGCGTAGAAACGGCCGCACTCGCGTATGCCGCCCTGAATGTCGCGGATATTAGCGATCTGGGAGCCCAGATGGAAGTGCAGCAGTTGCAGGCAATCCAGCTTGCCCAGCCCGCGCAGACGTTCGATCAGCGCCAGGATCTGGGAGGCGGAGAGACCAAATTTGGACATGGAGCCACCGCTCGATTCCCACATGCCGGAGCCGGTGGAGGCGAGCTTGGCACGCACCCCGATGTTGGGCTTGATGTTGAGACGAGCTGACTCGTCCAGCACCATTTCCAGCTCGGAGGGCTTCTCCACCACGATGTAGACCTTGTGGCCCATCAGGTTGCCCAAGAGGGCGTGGCGGATATATTCGCGGTCTTTGTAACCGTTGCAGACGATCACCGAGCCTTGCTCATGGTGATGGGACAGCACGGCCAGCAGTTCCGGTTTGGAACCAGCTTCCAGGCCAAGCCGGGGCTTGTCGCTGTAGGACTGGCTGATGGTCTCGATGACACGACGCTGCTGGTTTACCTTGATCGGGTAAACGCAGAGGTAGTCCCCTTCATAGCCAGACTTCTCGATGGCCTGACCAAAGGCGTTGAACAGCGCATCGACCCGACTCTTGAGGATGTCAGGGAAGCGCAGCAACACGGGGGTGGTCAGCCCGGACTGACGCAACTGTTCGATGGCGTCAGAGAGCACGATATGCGCGTCAGGGCGTGATTTGTCGGGGGCGACGGTCACATGACCGGCGTCATTGATATTGAAAAAACCCGCACCCCAGTAGGGAACGTTGTAGACCTTCAAGGAGTCCTTGCTGGACCAGTTAGTCATGGGCTATGCCTCGCAAATGAGCGACCCAAAGTCGCCTTCGTTACCCTCAATCACATCCAGACCATCTAGTGCAGAGTACGGCGAGCGCTGCTATCACGAGACGCAGCCACCCAAACCAACCCTTTGCACATCGCGGCAAGCCAGAGGCTGCCTGGTGGATCTTGGGGAAGTAACGAGTCTTGATGTGGGGCTGGTGGCTTTACATCAAGCTCAACGGTATGCGGTGCCACTATGCCGTAGCGCCGCGGTACTTTGATGACAGACGACATCAGCCACGCCGTCAGTTCATCATTCGGCAGCGATCCCGACAGAAGGAGAGGGTTCCAAGGAAGAGAAGCGAAGGCGCCAGCACGCATGCGTGTTGATAGACGACAACAACCACAGCCCACCTCACCATCAGTGACCGCCCATGACAAGGGAAGATGATGAGCCGGTGGCCCACTCGGTCAAATGAAGGATGAGAGTCTGTTGTTCTCCCTGATACCGGAGCCTAACCGGTATTAAAGAAACCATTCCCCAGCAGTGTCTGTCGTTTCTGCGTGCCTCGCCCTATAGGCGTATGATCGGTCGGGTTTCTGGCGGCTCTGCCTGCTTCAGGGTTGCCCTTGGATCGGCGCGGAGTGTACACACTTACCGCGGGCAGTGACAATAAAAAATAGTGTTCAAAATCCCCTTTTAATAAGTCGATCAAATCTTGCTGGCGGGCAGGCGGGCTCTGGGATGGCGCAGGTTATGCGACAGCCCGGTTTCCCCTTGAAAAGTGTGTGAAAACGCCATGATTGGGCTGACGCCTTGCTGTGCGGTCGCTGAGGGGAATTTGGTCGCCACCGCCAGCGCCTAAATATCGCAATAAATGCCACATTTATGCGATCTCCCTCCCGGACGTTGCCCCGCGCGCCGCACATTCGCCGCTCTTCCCTTGCGTCAAAAAATGGGAAAAACCTGCGCTGACGCAATGAGTGCCCCGCACGGATTGGCCACAATGACCGCTCACAATCGGTTAGAGGCTGACTAATGGATACCCTGCTTGAGCGTTTTCTGCGTTACGTAACTTTTCATACCCGCTCCGATGAGACCAATCCAGCCTGCCCCAGCAGCGAAGGCCAACTGATCTTTGCCCGTGCCCTGCAAGAAGAGATGAAGGCGCTGGGGCTAACCCGGGTCACCCTGGATGAGCACGGCTACCTCACCGGCTGCCTGCCGGGCAACCAGCCGGACGCCCCCGCTATCGGCCTGATTGCCCACATGGACACCGCCGACTACGAGGCGGAGCACGTAGTACCGCAAATCATCGAAAACTATCAGGGCGGCGACATCTGCCTTGGCAAGGGTGACGAGGTGCTCGCCATTCGTGACTACCGCTTCCTGAAAAACTACCTGGGTCAGGATCTCATCACCACCGACGGCACCACCCTGCTTGGTGCCGACGACAAGGCGGGCATCGCCGAGATCCTCACTACCATCGACCACCTGCAGGTCCACCCCGAGATCCCCCGCGGCGATATTTGGGTCGGCTTTACTCCGGATGAGGAGATTGGCCGTGGCGCCAACCTGTTCCCGCTGGAGAGATTCCCGGTCAAGTGGGCCTATACCGTGGATGGCGGCGAACTGGGCGAGCTGGAGTATGAAAATTTCAACGCCGCCAGCGCCACGGTTCGTTTTATCGGCAATAACGTCCACCCCGGCACCGCCAAGGGGAGCATGATCAACAGCCAAACCCTGGCCGCCCGCTTCCACGCCGCCATGCCAGCCGACGAGACCCCGGAGTGCACCGACGGGTATGAGGGCTTCTTCCATCTGGCCCAGATGAGCGGCACCGTGGAGGAGAGCACCCTGCACTACATCATCCGTGACTTCGACGACGAGCACTTCGCCGCGCGCAAAGCCGAGATGCAGAACCGGGTGGCCGCCCTGCAGGCCGAGTATCCGAAGGCCCGCATCGAGCTGACCCTGACCGACAGCTACCGTAACATGCGCAGCCAGATCGAGCCGCACATGCATATCGTCGAGCTCGCCAAGGCCGCCATGGAGGCCGCCGACGTGGTGCCGAAGATCAAGCCCATTCGCGGCGGTACCGATGGCGCCCGTCTCTCCTTTATGGGTCTGCCCTGCCCCAACCTCTTCACCGGAGGCCACAACTTCCACGGCAAGCACGAGTTCATCCCGCTGCAATCCATGGAGAAATCGGTCGCCACCCTGGTGGAGCTGGTGCGCCTCACCGCGGCTTGGCGCGGCTAATCGAGTCGCTATCCTTACCACGACCACCGAGGGGGGGGAGCCGGTTAACCGGCTCCCCCCTTGCTATCTGGCCATCACCCATCAAGAAAGGGAAACCGGGGAGGGTCGCTCAGGAGCAACTGGCCGCCGCTGCCATCAAACTGTCATCCCGCTGACATGTCGCGGGAACAGTGTCACATCATGCTGGGAGCAACGGATCGCCGGAGCCCCCCAGATGTTCACTATCGATACCCTGCTGACCCAGCACTTCCCCCGCCTGCTTGGCTACCCCCTGCTCACCCCGCTGTTAAAGCGGCTGCTGGGCTGGCTGCTCAACGAACGTGCCTTTGCCGACTTTGCCACCCGCTACCCGCACCTGCGCGGCCTCGACTTTGTCGAGCAGGCGCTGACCCAACTCGATTTCGACTATCGGGTCAGCGAGGCGCAACTCGAGCATATTCCCGCCAGCGGCCGGGTCATTCTTGTCGCCAACCACCCCATCGGCTCGCTGGACGGACTGGCGCTGCTGCAACTGCTCGGCCGCATCCGACCCGATGTGAAGATCGTCGCCAACCAGCTGCTGGCCCAGCTCGCGCCGCTGCGCCCTCTGCTATTGCCGGTAGACAATATGGAGGGCAAGACCGATCGACAGGCCATCCTCGCTATGAATGAACACCTCGCCCATGAAGGGGCGCTGGTGATCTTCCCCGCAGGTGAAGTCTCGCGGCTTGGCCTCAAGGGGGTGAAAGATGGCCCCTGGCAGGCAGGCTTTATCAAACTGGCCCAGCGCACCCGCACCCCGCTGGTGCCCATCCATCTGGGGGGGCGCAACAGCCTCTGGTTCTATCTCGCCTCCTGGCTCAACAAGCCCGCCTCCGCCCTGTTGCTGGTACGCCAGCTGTTTCGCCAGCAGGGGCAAACCCTGCCGGTGACCATAGGGGCGCGCATTCCGCTCGGCAGTTATCAGGAGCTGCCCGCCAAGACGGCGGCGCGGCTGGTGCGCAACCACCTCTACCGGATTGGCCGTGGCAAGGCAGGGCGCCTGCAGACCGAGGCCCCCATCGCCCTGCCGGAGGATCGCCGCCAGCTCAAACAGGCCATCGAAAGCTGCGAACAGCTCGGCACCACCCCGGATGGTCAGGGGATCTACCTCTATCGCCGCCATGAACTGAGTCACTCGGTGATCCTGCGCGAGCTGGGGCGGCTGCGGGAGATCGCCTTTCGCGCTGTGGGGGAAGGGTCTGGCAAGCGGCGGGATCTCGATGGCTTTGACAACGACTATCACCACCTGATCCTCTGGGATCCGGCCCGGCTCGATATTATCGGTGCCTACCGGTTCGCCCCTGTGGCCGAGCTGCTGGCCAGCAAGGGGAAGGATGGCCTCTACAGCCACACCCTGTTCGGCTTTGAGGATAAGCTGCTGCCCCGGCTGGAGCAGGCCATCGAGCTTGGCCGCAGCTTTATCCAGCCCGCCTACTGGGGCAAGCGGGGGCTCGATTATCTCTGGTTCGGCATCGGTGCCTATCTGGCCCGCTATCCCCGCTACCGCTACCTGTTTGGCCCGGTGTCGCTCTCCGGCAGCCTGCCGCCGGCGGCCAAGAATCTGCTGGTTAGCTTCTACCGCCAGCACTTTGCCCCCGAGCTGGCGCTAGCCCCCTCCCGCCGTCCCTACCCCGAGACGCAGCCTCTGTTCGAAGGGGTGGATTACGGCGCCGATCTCAAAGCACTCAAGGCCCGTCTCGACAATCTGGGCTGCGCCATCCCTACCCTCTACAAGCAGTATTCCGAGCTGTGCGAGCCGGGCGGCGTCCAGTTTATGGATTTTGGCATCGACCCCGACTTCAACCACTGCATCGACGGGCTGGTGTGGGTCGATGTGAGTCGCATCAAGTCCCACAAGCGTGACCGCTATATCGGCAGCCATCTGGCCGAGCCGCGCTTATAACCCTACTGGCGCCAGGCAAACAGCCAAAGGTAAAAAAGGAGAGAGAGGCCATCGCCTCCCTCTCCTTTCGCTCTCATGCTCAGCACCTTTTCGAGGCGCTCGGCCCATCTGGCGTTACTCGGCCGCCTTGCGATCCGAGTGGCCGAGATCCCGCTCAGGGGCGATGACGTCACGCACCCGCTGCTTGATCTCCTTGGCCTCGGGGAAGCCGTCATCGGCCACCCGATCCCACACCTGCACCCCGTTCACCAGAATGCGGAACTCCCCCTTGCTGGCCGGCACCAGCGCCACCTCCCCAAGATCGCTGTCGAAGGTGGAGAGCAGCTCCTGCGCCAGCCAGGCGGCGCGCAGCATCCAGCGACAGAGGGTGCAGTAGCGGATTTCGATGCGGGGTTTGCTGATCAGGGTTTCAGACTCGGTCATGAGTGACTCCATAAAAAAAGCGGCCAATGGCAGGAAGTGGCGTACCGCCACCCAATGGCCGATCTCGATTCGGTCAAATCAGTGCTGATCAACCCCATGAAAATCGGCCAGCCAATGGCGGGCAATAGTACGCATCGCCGATTCTGGCAGCTCGAACAGGCCGGGTGCAAGAGGGCCTGCCGCCAGCATCCGGATCCCTTCCATGATCTCCGCCAGCACCAGATAGACATATTCACCAATCACGGCGCCATGGACGAAGTTGACCGCCTCGCCCCGGTTGAGCAGGTAGATCTGGGTACCATCCGGCCGGTTGAGGGCCAGCACATGGGGGCACACCTCTTCGCTCGGCCACGGCAACTGGGCCAGCGAGAAGGCGAACTCGTCGTCAGCCGAGGTGACCGAGGCCACCATGGTGCCGGGGCGCAGCGCCTGCAGATCCGCCAAGTCCAGCGAGCCGTTGCCGGTAGAGCAGATCACCAGCTCGGCACGGCTCAACGCCTCGGCCTTGGTGATCAGGCGAAAACCGTGAGAGAGCGCTTCGACCTGTCGCAGCACATCGGTCTCCACCAGCCCGAGATGGAGGTTGCGACAGCGCAGGTCGCGGGCGATGCTGCGCCCCACCTTGCCATAGCCAAACAGCACGGCTTCGCAGACGTTGAAAGTACGGTTGAGATTACGAGCCAGCGACTCCGCGGAGTAGACCACGCTCAAACCAATCTGGATATCCTCGGCCTGCTTGAGGGGGCTGCGTGCCACCGACACCACCGGGGTCGCCAGCACCTCCTGCTCATAGCGTTGATGGCCGTTCTCGGTCATCTCCACCACCCCGAGGAAACGGGGCCCGAAGTATTCACTCAAGATCACCTGGGTTTTGGCAAAGTAACCGCCAATATCGAGGATCAGCAACCGCTCGTGGGGGGCCACCAGCGGCGCAATCTGCTGGATTATGCTGTCGGGATCATTGGTCCAGTGCCGGTTGAGGGGCAGTACCGGATAGTGCCGGGATACCCACTCGAAGGTAGGTCCGTGTACCGATTTCGGTTTGGGTAAAATCGCGCCAATCCGCCCAATCTGACCGAGGGCATCGATAAAACGGGGGCGATCGGGAAGCAGGTGAGTGACCAGCAGAATGCAGAGACCGTCGATACGTCCCTGTCCGGTGAAATGGCGAAAAAACAGATGCTCAGATCCTTGACTGCGCAACTGTGGCCTCCTTATGTGCCGCAAAGCAGGCAAACAGAACCCGGCGCGGCCGGGTTCTGTGTGTGTCCAAATAAAATGAAAATCCTTTTTATCTGAAACACATAGGGGGCTCAATCATTATCTGCCAAGAGTATGAGCAGGTATGCAAAAATGGCGCCATTTGACCATTTTCCACACAAGTATCAGTACAAAGAAGCAGCAGGCCAGACCCACCATAGGCTGAGCCCGGTTCCCGCGGCAGCGAGCAGGATCAGCCCACTCCAACGCACTGGCCAGGGTTTGTCACGTAACGCCCACTCCAGCAGCGGCAGCAACCAGACCGGCAGCAACACCACCAGCGGCACCTCCACATATTGCCAGGCCAGCATCTGGACGAAGGCGAGGGCCAGCGCCAGACCGGCTGGGGCTACCTTGATGCCAACAAAGGTGGCAAGCAGGGCGCGAAAACCGGCGAAAGCGGCCAGCGCACCGGCCAACTGGGCAATCAGCAGGCTGCCATCGATGCCGATCACCAGCGCCAGCCAGATAAAGCCGAGGGCAAACCCGAGCCCTTCGCGGCTGTCACCGCGCAGACCGCACCAACCAAACCAGAGGATGGCGGGCAGTAGCGCCAGCCAGATCCCGGGTTCACTCGCCAGTACCGAGGCCAATCCCTGCCACCACACCAGCGCACTGAACACGGCAAAGAGCAGCAGCGAGCCGCGTTGATCGCTCACCTGAGCCGCGATGACGGGGACCAGCAGGGTCAGCGGCAGCCACTGCCACGCCTTGACCGGCAGACCATAGGCTCCGCCCAGCAAGGATCCCACCAGCCAGATCGCCAGTGCGCCCCAGAGATAGCCCAGCCGTGGCCAGCGCCACGACAGCAAAGCGGCTCCCAGAGGAGCCGCCAGGGTTTGCAGCAGAAGTGAAGCGCCCATTACTTGCGCACGCCTTCAACAAACAGATTGATGCTCATCTCGTCCGGAATGCCGGGCAGCATGTAGCTCACGCCAAAGTCACTGCGCTTGATGGTGGTGGATGCGTTGAAACCGCTGCGGTAGCCGCCCCAGGGATCCTTGCCCTCGCCGATCTTGACCAGTTCGAAAGCCACTTCCTTGGAAACTCCGTGCAGGGTCAAAGTCCCTTTCAGCACGCCTTTATCCTTGGTGCCCTCGTAAGAGGAGCTGACGAAGGTCATCTTGGGATACTGCTTCACGTCGAGGAAGTCAGGGCTGCGCAGGTGCTTGTCGCGGGCTTCGTGATTGGAGTCGACGCTGGCGGCATCCACTTCAAAGCTCGCCTTGGCGGCCGCCGGGTTGGCGTCATCCATGCTGAAGGTGCCGCTGAAGGTGTTGAAGCGACCCACCAGTTCGGAGAAGCCCAGGTGACCCACCTTGAACTGCACAGTGGTGTGCGCCGCATCCACATCGTAATCCGCCGCCATCAGAGGGGTAGCCATAAACAGGCAGGAGGCCAGCAGAGCCTTGGTCATTTTCATCCGTTCGTTCCTTCATCTTGGGGTTCACATCAGTGGTTAAAATGCTAACCTCGTTCTGAAGATGAATAATCAGTGATTTATTAAATTCATTATTTACTGAGGATGGAAAATGGACCAGATCGCCGCCATGCGTACCTTTATCAAGGTGGTGGAGTGCCAGAGCTTTACCAAGGCCGCCAACCAGCTCGGCATCTCGGTCGCCATGGCCTCCAAGCTGATGCAGCAGCTGGAGGAGTCCCTCGCCACCCGACTGCTGTCGCGCACCACCCGTCAGGTCAATCCCACCGAAGCGGGCCAGTTCTACTACCAGCGCTCCCTCGCCCTGCTGGCGGAGCTGGAAGAGACCCACAGCCAGCTGACCCACCACAACCAGCAGCCGAACGGCACCCTCAAGCTCTCGGTGCCGATGGATTTTGGCTATCTGCACCTCTCCCCCACCCTGCCGCTGTTTCGCCAGCGCTTTCCCGATCTCAAGCTCGATATCGAGTACAGCGACCGGCGGGTAGCGCTGGTGGAAGAGGGGTTCGATCTGGCGCTGCGGATCGGCCACCTCGGCGACTCCTCGCTGGTGGCGCGCCAGCTTGCCACCATTCGGGTCGAGCTTTGCGCCAGCCCCGCCTATCTTGCGCGCAAGGGCAGACCGGAAAAACCCGAGGATCTCAAGCAGCACGACTGTCTGATCTACACCCTGACCCAGCCGGAGTGGCACTTCAAACGGGGAAGCGAGCAGCAGAGCATCCGGCCACAGGGGCCACTGCGGGCCAACAACGGGGTGGCGCTGACCCGCGCCGCTTGTGATGATCAGGGCATCATATTGCAGCCCACCTTTATCGTGGGGGAGGCGCTACGGTCAGGGCAGCTGGTCAGCCTGCTGCCGGAGTGGGACAAGGGAGAGGTGGGACTTTATGCGGTCTATCCGCACCGCCGCTTCGTCTCGGCCAAGGTGCGCTGCTTTATCGAGTTCGTGCAGGAGCGCTATCTCGCCCCGCAGCAGTGGGATGCGCCGACCTGATTGCCAGAGCAGAGGGTACGGCCTGCTAGTCCGGCTTGAAACCTAACGCTGGCCGGATGCGGTGGTGGATGCGGCAACAGGGGTGAGCTTGGCTAGCAGACGCTCCTGCTCGGGGTGCAACTGCCAGCGTGGCAAACGGGTGCGGACAACCGACAACTGCTGCTCACTGAGGGCATAGGGGAGCGCCACTTCAATCTCGGGGCAGTCAAACATGGCGGCCAGCTGCAGGATCAAAATGAGGTTTGCCTCGTCGGTCTTGTGCTTGTTGACCCGTTTGCGGATCTCGTGGCGCAGCTGGGTTTCGGGGTCCTGGGTCATCGCCTGCCAGCCGAAACCGAACAACGGCACCAGCGCGCTGACAATCCCCAGCGCCGTCATCGGCTGCTTGGGGGGATGATAGAGTGCGTTGAGATCCAGCAGAACAGGATTCTGACGAACCTCACCATCACCAAATAAAATCGTTTTCGTCATTGGATTACCCGTTATATTCCACTAGACTGCGCCGCATATTTTACCCCGATATGCCAACGAGGTGCTGATGCTAAGCGATATCGAGATCTCCCGCCAGTCCCCCCGTCTCTCAATCCACGCGCTGGCCGAACGCCTCGCCATCCCCCAACACCTGCTCAGCCCTCATGGCCACTACAAAGGCAAACTCAGCATCGACCTGCTCACGTCTCAACCCACACAGCGCGGCAAGCTGGTACTGGTGAGCGCTATCACCCCGACCCCGCTCGGAGAAGGGAAAACGGTGACCACCCTTGGCCTCTCCATGGGGCTCAACCATATCGGCCAGCCCAGCATCGCCACTATCCGCCAGCCGAGCCTCGGGCCGGTATTCGGGGTCAAGGGGGGCGCTGCCGGTGGCGGCCACGCTCAGGTGGTGCCGATGGAGGAGATGAACCTCCACCTCACCGGCGATTTTCACGCTCTGACGGCGGCTCACAATCTGGCGGCAGCAGCCCTCGATGCCCGGCTGTTCCATGAGCGCAAACTCGGCGACCAGTTCACCGCCAAAACCGGCCTGCCGCGGCTCGATATCGATGCTGACAACATCCTCTGGCCGCGCACCCTCGACATGAATGACCGCGCCCTGCGCCACCTCACGATTGGACAGGGGGGCGCTGCCGATGGTGTGGAACGCAGCGATCGTTTCGTCATCACCGCCGCTTCCGAGCTGATGGCCATTCTGGCGCTGGCGAGCGATCTGAAAGACCTGCGTCAGCGCATCGGCCGCATCCAGCTGGCCCGCGATATCCACGGCAAGCCCATCACTGCCGAGCAGCTGGAAGTGGCGGGCGCCATGACGGTGCTGCTGAAAGACGCGCTGCAGCCGACCCTGATGCAAACCACCGAGCAGACGCCGGTGCTGGTGCACGCTGGTCCCTTTGCCAATATCGCCCACGGCAACTCCTCGGTGATCGCCGATCGCATCGCCCTTGGCCTGACCGACTATGTGGTGACCGAGGCGGGTTTTGGCTCCGACATGGGGCTGGAGAAGTTCTTCAACATCAAGAGCCGCCAATCCGGTATTACCCCCGCCTGCGTGGTGCTGGTGGCCACGGTGCGCGGCCTCAAAGCCAACAGCGGTCTGCTCGATATCCGACCGGGCCAGCCACTGCCAGCCAGCCTGCAGGGGGAAGATCTGCCAACCCTCAAGCAAGGCTGCGCCAACCTCGCCTGGCATATCCGGAACGCCCGCCGCTACGGGATGCCGGTGGTGGTCGCCATCAACCGCTTCCCCACCGACAGCGAGGCCGAACTGGCGCTGCTGGCCCATGAAGCCCAGCAAGCCGGTGCCTGTGGCGCGGCCATCTCCAACGCCTTCACCCAGGGTGGTGCCGGTGCCAGCGAGCTGGCCCGCGCCGTGGTCACCGCCTGCGAGCAACCAGGTAAGGTGAAACTGCTCTACCCCGACGAGGCGAGCCTCGACGCCAAGCTGGCGACCCTGGTGGAGTGCGGCTACGGCGGTCGCGGGGTGCAGATCTCCGATAAAGCCCGCCAGCAGCTGGCCCAACTCTCTGCCGAAGGGTGGGATCACTTGCCCATCTGCGTGGCCAAGACGCCGCTCTCCATCAGCCACGACCCCGCCCTCAAAGGGGTGCCGACCGATTTCGAGGTGCCCATCGACGAGGTGAAGCTCTGCGCCGGTGCAGGCTTCGTCTATGCGCTGGCGGGCCCCATCATGACCATGCCGGGGCTGGGCAGTTTGCCTGCCTATCGCCATATCGATATCGATGAGAACGGCGAGATAGTCGGACTGAGCTGAGCCCTTCCACAACGACAGAAACAACAAGGCCCCGCCAATTGGCGGGGCCTTCTGTTACCCATGCATCAACCCTTAGAGGGTGAAGCGCTGGGTCATATGGTGCAGGGTGTTGGCCAGCTTGCTCAGCTCGACGCAAGCCTGGGCGATCTGATGAGCGCCCTGGGCATTCTCGTCAGCGGCATTGTGAATGTTGACGATGCTGCGATTGAGCTCTTCGGTCACCGCGTTCTGCTCTTCGGTGGCGGTGGCGATCAGGGTGTTCATGTCGGTGATGCGCACCACGGCACCATTGATAGTCTCGATACTGGTGCCGGCGTCCCGCGCCAGACCGACGCTCTCCTGCATCTGGTGACGACTCAGCTGCATGGCGTTGCCCGCCTCGGCGGCGCGGCTCTGCAACAGCTCGATCATCTTGCTGATCTCGGCGGTGGAGTCCTGGGTACGCTGTGCCAAGGAGCGAACTTCATCGGCGACGACCGCAAAACCACGACCCTGCTCACCGGCACGGGCCGCTTCGATGGCCGCGTTAAGGGCCAGCAGGTTGGTCTGACCGGCAATATCGCGGATCACATCCAGCACCACGCTGATGTTGGCGCTGTCGGCCTCCAGTTGCTGTACCACTGTGCCTGCCTGTTCAATCTTGACCGACACCTCTTCGATGCTGGTAATCGAGCTGCGCACCACTTCGCTGCCAGCAGCGGAGGTGCGGGAGGCATCCTTGGCGGCGCTCATGGCATCCGTGGTGTTGCGGGCTACTTCGTTGACGGTGGACTGCATCTCATTCATGGCAGTCGCCACCTGGGAGACTTCGTTCTGCTGGATAGCCATGCCGCTGGCAGACTGGCTGGAGATGGCGCTCACCTCCTCCACTGCGCTGCTGAGTTGGCTCACGGAGCCGGCGATCTCGCTCACCAGATCGGAGAGGGAACCCTGCATCCGGTTGATGGCGGAGCCCAGCTGACCCAGTTCGTCGCGGTTGAAGCGGCTGTCACGGATCCACTGCTGCAGTTCGCCCTGACCCAGATCGCCATTGGCAATGCGCTGGGCCTGACGGGCCAGCATGATCAGCGGGTCGCGAATTTGGCGGGTCAGTACCACGGAGAGCACCACCACAAGGATCAGACCGAGCACCAGTGCGATGGTGACGCTCAGGTTGGCGGATTGGTAAGAGGCGACAATGTCACTGCGGGATTCAGACGCATAACCATGGTTAATCTGGATCAGGGAGGCCACTGACTTGCTCAGCGCGGTGTAAAGGGGAACCCCCTCCTCAAGGAAGATGCGTTGGGCTTCGGCAAGCTGATCGCTGTCTTGCAGCTGTTTGACTCGCTGGTGCAGGGCGACGTAACGATCCCAGTCAGATTTCACCGTATCGAAGGTACGGCGCTCCGCCACATCCTCAGGCCAGATCGTCTTGTCATGGGCAATCAGCTGCTGCGCGATCGAGTTAAGCTGCTGACTGGCAATATTCCGATATTCAGCCCTTTTCAGCGGCTCGGCGGCCACCACGAAATAACCCAGCTCATAACGACGCAACTCACCGAGAGAATCCCCGATCGCGCTGGTGCGATTGACCGCAGGCAAGATGCTGTCGGTAAACCGGATGGCAACATCATTCATGTTGCCAAACTGGACAAGGGAAAAACCGCCGATAAAGGCGACCATCAAACCGAGCACGGCAAAGCCGGCGGTGAGTTTTTTACCTATGGTCATGGAACTGGTATTCATGGGATATCCTGGTGGTCGTTAAATTCGTAGCACTCGTCCGGTTCACGCCCTCCTGACATGAACTATCTGGCCACCTGTTCAGTGGCGCACCATCCAACCTTGATGAATATCTCTGAATTCCATGAGCGGCAGCGAGAGCCGTGAGGGGGCGCTAGAGTAACCGGATTGTGACGGTTCGGAAAGAGTCTGCCCGGTTACTTTTTGTAAGGTGAAAACGAGGTTTTTTTCGTGTTCGATTAAATATACCGCTCAGATGAATAAATCGGAAAAATGCATAACGTTTGCATGAGGCAAGCCGCACGGGCCAAGCCGTTGCAGGCCACCACTCTCATCCAGAACCAATGAAAAACGCCAGCAATGGCTGCTGGCGTCTCGTTTATTCAGCAAGGCGGTTACAAAATAACCGCCATCTTATCCGCGCAGGCCGCCCAGAAATTCGGCCCGGGTATCGGGTTGGGTCTTGAACACCCCACCGAGGGAGGTGGTGGTGGTGTAAGAAGTCGAATCCATCACCCCGCGCGCCTTGACGCAGTAGTGGGTCGCCTTGATGCTGATGGCCACATCCTTGGTGCCGAGCAGGGTCTGCAGCGCCAGCAGGATCTGCTGGGTGAGCCGCTCCTGCACCTGGGGACGGCGGGCAAAGAACTGCACGATGCGGTTGATCTTCGACAGGCCAATCACCTTGCCTCGAGGGATATAGGCCACATGAGCCATGCCGTCGATGGTGACGAAGTGGTGCTCGCAGGTGCTGGTGAGGCTGATGTCCCGCACCATGATCATCTCGTCCACCTGCATCTTGTTCTCGATCACTGTCACCTTGGGGAAGGTGGAATAATCGAGGCCGGAGAAGATCTCATTGACGTACATCTTGGCGATGCGATGCGGCGTCTCGGCCAGACTGTCATCGGCCAGATCCAGCCCCAGCGTCTCCATGATGGAGCGCATATGGCCTTCGATCTTCTCCCGCTTCTGCTGGCTGTTAAGCTCGTTGGTGACCAGGGGGGTTTCCAGTCCCTGGGCTTCGAGGGCAGCCCTGACCAGCAAGGCTTCCGGACTTAAGGTTGTCATTATCTTCTCTCCCACGCTCAGGGACTGTGAGGGCAGCTCATCGAGCAACCCCTTATGTTATGGCGACGTACAGGGCCGACGGTATCGCTGTAATGGTCGCCACTCGGGATGTAACGGCCATCTGTTATGGCGGCATAGTAAACGGCCATTGCCGCCAAGATTCAAGTCAACTTGTGCGTCACCTCATACTTTATGGCCATCTAACCCCGTTTCAGCGCCGATTACCCCGAGAATCCTTGAGATAACCTGCCCATCCCCGGGGATTTTTGTGATAATCCCGCCTTCAATCATAGAAAGAGGTCATGACGATGGGATTTGATACCAGCGGACTACTCCCCTTAAGCGATGCCCTGCAAGGGATGCTGGAACAACTCGCCTGCTGCTGCGACAGCGAGCAGTTGCCCCTGCCAGAGGCCCTTGGCCGGGTTCTTGCCAGCGACATCGCCTCTCCCCTCGCCGTGCCCCCCTTCGACAACTCCGCCATGGACGGTTACGCCGTGCGCCTTGAGGATCTCGCCAGCGGCACCCCGCTCATCATGGCGGGCAAAGCGTTTGCCGGTCAGCCCTACCAGGGCGAATGGCCCGCTGGCCACTGCGTGCGGATCATGACAGGCGCCCCGGTACCCGCAGGCACCGATGCGGTGGTGATGCAGGAAGAAACGCAGGCCGACGGCGATCGGATCACTTTTCTGGCACAACCCGAACCGGGCCAGAATATCCGCCGCGCCGGCAGCGATATCGGCAAAGGCGCCTGCGTGCTGCCTGCCGGTACTCGCCTCACCCCAAGAGAGATGCCACTGCTGGCCTCCCTCGGCGTGGCTACCGTCGCGGTGCGCCGACCGCTGAAAGTGGCCATCTTCAGCACTGGCGATGAGCTCAAACCGGTCGGTACCCCGCTTGCCCACGGCGATATCTATGACTCCAACCGCTACGGCGTGCGGGCCATGCTGGCGCGCATGGGCTGCAACTGCCTCGACCTTGGCATCATCCCCGACGACCCGGCCCAGCTACGCGCTGCCTTTATCCGCGCCGACGAAGAGGCCGATGTACTCATCACCACCGGCGGCGTCTCGGTGGGGGAGGCGGACTTCACCAAACAACTGCTGGACGAGCTCGGCGAGATCGGCTTCTGGAAGCTGGCCATCAAGCCGGGCAAGCCGTTTGCTTTTGGCCGTCTGCCCCGCGCCTGGTTCTTCGGCCTGCCGGGCAACCCCGTCTCCGCCATGGTCACCTTCGATCAGCTGGTGCAACCGGCGCTGGCCAAGCTGGCAGGTCAGCACTTCGAGCGCCCGCTCCAGCTACAGGCCATTGCGGCCGAGCCACTCAAAAAGAGCCCGGGCCGACTCGACTTCCAGCGCGGCATCATGAGTCAGGGACCGAACGGCCTCGAGGTGCGCAGCACCGGCTCGCAGGACTCCGCCGTGTTCAGCTCCCTGTCGCAAGCCAACTGCTACATCGTTCTTGAACGGGAACGGGGCCGCGTCGCCGTGGGCGAGACAGTAACCGTGGAGCCATTCGGGGGATTGCTGCTGTGAGCGAGATCCTCAGCGACGCCGAACTGCTGCGCTACAACCGCCAGATCATCCTCAAATCCTTCGATTTCGAGGGGCAGGAGGCGCTCAAACAAGCCCGTGTGCTGGTGATCGGTGCCGGTGGCCTTGGCTGCGCCGCCAGCCAGTATCTGGCGGTGGCCGGGGTTGGCCGACTCACCCTGGTCGATTTCGACAAGGTGGAGCTCTCCAACCTGCAGCGTCAGGTGCTGCACAACGATGAGCGCATCGGTCACTACAAAGTAGACTCTGCCGCCCAGTCGCTGCGCGCGCTCAATCCCTGGCTCAACGTCGAGACCCACGCGGCCGTGGCCGACGAGGCGCTGCTCGATACCCTGTTGCCCCAACACCAGCTGGTATTGGATTGCACTGACAACCTGGCCATTCGCAACCTGCTCAACCAAAAGGCACGCCAGCATGGCGTGCCACTGGTCAGCGGCGCCGCCATCCGGCTGGAGGGTCAGCTCTGCAGCTTCACCTGGCAGGAAGATGAGCCCTGCTACGCCTGCCTCAGCGCCCTGTTTGGCGAGCAGGCACTCACCTGCGTCGAGGCGGGCGTGCTCGCCCCTGTGGTGGGTCTGGTGGGCAGCCTGCAGGCACTGGAAGCCATCAAGCTGCTGGCGGGCACAGGAAAAAACTACAGCGGCCGCCTGCTGATGATCGACGGCCTGAGCGGCACCTTCCGCGAGATGAAGCTGCCCAAGCGCCCCGACTGCCCCGTCTGTTCCCATCCTTGACACAAACGGGATCAAAAAAGCCGAACCCTGTGGTTCGGCTTTTTGGTATCTGCACCTAACAACCCCTTCTTTAATGGGTCGTGAGGATCCGTTGCAACAGGTGATTAAAGCCCGAGGGGTCTTCCGCGGGCCAGGCGTGGTGGCCGTTGGGGGTGTGGATGGTGGCGTTGGGCAGGGCGGCAAACTGCTCTACCCGTTTGGCCAGCGGCAGGTAGTCGTGACTGGTGGAGATGATGGCCACCGGCTGCCAGATGGAGCCGAGCCGGGCGCGTACCGACCAGCCGGGTAGTGCCTCCAGCAGCGCCTTGTAGGTTTTCTTTTTATTGCGCACGAAACGCAGTCGGAAGGTGTGGCGCACCTGTGCCAGATCCGGGCCCGGGAAGAGCTCGCGTCCCAGCCACCAGGCGAGCGGGCGCATGCCAAACCAGCGCAGCCACTTGAGGCGCTGGGCGTAACGCTCCTGCTCTTTGGGGGTTTCCAGCAGAAACTCGCTAAAACCGTTGACCAGCACCAGCCCCTGCACCTTGTGGGGCAGTTGCAGCGCCAGCTCCAGCGCGACCATGGCCCCCAGCGACAATCCCACGACCCAGGCGGGTTCAGGCTGTGCATCGAGCCAGTTCACCACATCGGCTGCCAGGGTCGCCACATCGAACGGCCCCTCCTGCATGCTCTGGCCGTGGCCGCGCAAGTCCAGCGCTACCACCCGGTACTGTTCGGAAAACCGTTCGATCTGCGCCTGCCAGTCGAGGCTGGAGGAGCCCAGCCCGTGCAGCAGCAACAGCAAGGGGCCCTCCCCCGCACTGCGCAGGGCAAGACCGTTGAATTTCATCACCTGATTGCGGCGCATCAGTGTATTGCCTCTCGACTCATCACCTGAACCATCTCTTGTTGTTATGTTGCCCGTGGCTATCCTGCCACGTTATCAGCACGGCGCCCAATCAGCCTTCGCTGACCAGACTCACCGCCTTGATATAAGCGTAGATCTGCTGCTCCGGCGCCAGCGCCAGCCGTCTGGCGGAGCGGCTGGTGATCCGGGCCAGCAGTATCTGCTCACCCAGCACCAACTGCAACAGGGTCTGGCCGGGGCGCACCTCGCGCACCGCCAGCAGACGGGTGACGAGACAGTTGGAGAGACTGGAGTGCTCGATGGGGGCGGTGGCAATCACCACATCCCGCCCCGCCACCTTGATTTGCAAGGGGCCGATCTCATCCGGCACATGGGTCATGGTGACCCGCAACTGCTGCTCACCAAGCTGCAGGGTCGCCATCTGCTCCTCTTCATCGTAGTGAGAGAGGGTCGCATCCAGCATCACCCCTGCATCGTCACGGCTGGCCAGCGAGAGATCGGTTCGGGCGAAGATCTCGCTCGGCCTGCCTTGCGCCTCGACCCTGCCACTTTCCAGCAACACCAGCTGATCGCAGAGCAGGCTCACCTCCTCCATGGCGTGACTGACGAAGATCATCGGGATGCCGCTCTCCTGCTGCAAGCCCTTGAGCACATGGGCCTGATGGATGCGGCTGCGCCGATCGAGCGCAGAAAAAGGCTCATCGAGCAGCAGCAAATCAGGCTCGGCCAGCAGCGCCCGCCCCAGCGCTACCCGCTGGCGTTGGCCGCCAGAGAGGGCATGGGCAGGCTGCCCCAGCAGATCGACAAAACCGAGCCGAGCCGCCAGCGCTTCGGGCTGCCAGCGCCCTCGCCCCTTGCGGGCCGCCAGTTGCAGATTGCCGAGCACCGTCAGATGGGGGAAGAGGCGCGAGTCCTGAAACACCAGTCCGATCCGGCGCGCTTCGGGCAGCAGAGGAGCATACTCCCGATCGCGCCACCGCAAGCGATCCCCGCTTCGGCGATCGAGCCCGGCGATGATGCGCAGCAGTGTGCTCTTGCCACAGCCCGAGGGGCCGAACAGGCCGAGGATCCCACCCAGTTCGAGGGTCAGTACGCAATCGAGGGTAAAGGAGCCAAACTCGCGCCGGGCATGGAGGTTCAAGGCATGGCGGTGCGGCACGTTCACAGGCGGCATAGTGGCGGGCTGTTTCATCCAAACACTCTCCGCTGTCGGCGCTGCAACACACCGTAGACCAGTACCAGCATCACCAGCGAGAAGGCCATCAGGCCGCCAGCCAGATAGTGGGCTTGTCGGTAATCCATCGCCTCCACATGATCAAACAGGGCGATGGAGAGCACCTGGGTTTCGCCGGGGATATTGCCGCCAATCATCAGCACCACGCCAAACTCCCCCAGGGTGTGGGCAAAGCCGAGGGCTGCCGCCATCACAAAGCTGGGCAGAGTCATCGGCAAGATGATGTGGAAGAAGCGCTCCAGCGGGCCGAGCCCCAAGGTAGCGGCAGCCTCCAGCTCCTTGTTACCCATGTTGACGAAGGCGGAGGTGAGCGGCTGCACTACGAACGGCAGCGAATAGAGGATGGAGGCGAACAGCAGGCCGAGAAAGCTGAAGGCAAGCGGGGCGCCAAAGGTGTCGCGCCACCAGGCGCCGAAACCATATTCGGGGGAGAAGGCGAGCAGCAGATAAAAACCCAGCACTGTGGGGGGCAGCACCAGCGGCAGCGCCACCAGCGCCTCCACCAGCGGCCGCAGCCGATTCTGACTGCGCGACAGCCACCAGGCCAGCGGCGGAGCCAGCAACAGCAAAATCGCTGTGGTACTGGCCGCAAGCTTCAGGGTGAGCCAGACCGCCAGCAGATCCCCTTCACTCATTGCCGACCTCCCGGTTGATAAATGCCTCCAACGGCATGGTATCCATCCTCATTGCAAAGAGTGGCCGACCCGAAGGCCGACCACTCAGGGTATTGCGTCAACCCCATCCCCTTATTGGGGCAAGGCATAGCCCACAGCCTTGATCTGCGCCTGACCTGGCCCCTTGAGCCAGGCGACCAGCGCCTCGACCGCGGCGCCTTTCTTCAATACCAGCCCCTGCTGTTCGATGGGCGGATAGAAGTCGGCAGGCACTGCCCAGGCTTCGGCGGTCTTGCCCGCTTCCACCAGATTGGCCCAGGCGACAAAGCCCAGTTCGGCATTGCCGGTGTCGACAAATTGCCAGGTCTGGCCGATGTTGGCACCGGTCAGCAGCCGGTACTGCTTGGGATCGATCTTGAGATGGGTGAGGGTCGCCATGGCGGCTGCACCATAGGGAGCTGTGCGGGCATTGGCGATGGCGAGGTTGCCTTTCCAGCTACGCAGGGTCGCCTCGTCAGGGGCCGGCCCCCCCTTCTTCCACAGCCCCAGCTGGCCGATGGCGTAGGTGAAGCGATCGCTCCCCTTGCCCTCTTTTTCCAGCTTCTCGGGGGTCGCCACATCGGCGGAGAGGAAGAGATCGAACGGTGCGCCGTGACTGATCTGGGTGTAGAGCACTCCGGTGGCGGCAGACGAGATGGCCAGGGTGTGGCCGGTCTTGGCGGTAAACTCCTTGCCAATACGATCTATGGCTCCCTTGAAGTTGGCAGCCACAGCCACTTTCACTTCATCGGCCTGCACGGCACCGGTATGCAAGGTGGCGGCGCAGACGCCTGCGATGACAACAGATAATAACGGTTTCATTCCCTTTCTCCTGATGGGGCCCGCACATCCGCGCCCCTTGGCGGGGCCGTGGTTCCCGTTGAACCTGCGCCCCTCGTGATGAACAGGTCAGGCTTGCCAGCGGGCGGCGGCGGCGTTGTCGCGATCAAGCGCCTCGACCCAGCGTTGCACACCCTCGGCGGTCAGCTCTTTTTTCCAGAACGGCGCCCGGGTTTTCAAGAAATCCATGATGAAGTGACAGGCGTCAAAGGCGGCGTCGCGGTGGGCACTGCTCACCGCCACCAGCACGATCTGATCGCCAAGCCACAACTCGCCGATACGATGAATGAGGGTACACTCCTGCAGCGGCCAGCGGCGACGGGCCTCCTGCACGATATCGGCCAGCGCCTTCTCGGTCATGCCGGGGTAGTGCTCGAGGGCCAACCCCTTCACCTCCTCCCCCTGATTGAAGTCGCGCACCTTGCCAACGAAAGTGACGATAGCGCCACTGTCTGGGCGGGTGGCTAGGCGGGCATATTCGTCCGCCAGCGAGAAATCCTCCCGCTGGACCAGAATGCGATCGGTCATGGTTGCCTCGCTCATCCTTAACCTCCGGTCACCGGCGGGAAGAAGGCCACCTCATCGCCATCATTGATGGGGGTATCGAGGGGCACCAGGGTCTGGTTGACCGCCACCAGCAGCTTGCCAGCTTCCAGCGCCAGCGCCCACTTGTCGCCGCGTTCACAGAGCGCCGCGCGCAGCGCTTCGGCGGTGGCATAGTCGCACGGCAGGCTCAGCTCATCGCAGGCCACCAGCTCTCTTACTTGCGCAAAAAACAGTACCTTGATCATGCTTGCTCCCCGCTATTTGACCCCAGCTGAAAATGGCCGGACTTGCCGCCCTTTTTCTCTACCAGCCGCACCTGTTCGATCACCATGTCCTTTTGTACCGCCTTGCACATGTCGTAGATGGTCAGCGCCGCTACCGACGCGGCGGTCAGCGCCTCCATCTCGACACCAGTCTTGCCGGAGAGCTTGCAGAGAGTACGGATATGTACCCGATTCTGCTCGGGCAGCGACACTATCTCCACCTCGACTTTGGTCAAGGCCAGCGGATGGCAGAGGGGGATGAGATCGGAGGTCTTCTTGGCGGCCATGATGCCGGCGATGCGGGCGGTGGCGAACACGTCCCCCTTGTGGTGCTGGCCGCTCAGGATCAGCGCCAGCGTCTCGGGGGCCATGGCAACAAACGCCTCGGCGCGGGCTTCGCGCTCGGTCACCAGCTTGTCGGTCACATCCACCATATGGGCTTCGCCGCTCTGGTTCAGATGCGTCAGGTTGGGCTGGGTCTGCTTGGGATCGGTCTGGTTCATCGTTTGCTCTCAGAGGTGGGAGACAAAGTTGCACGGCTTGGTGCGGGCATCGAGCTGATCGCGGATCAGTTGCTCCCAGCCCAGCTGGCAAGCGCCGGTGGAGCCGGGCAGACAGCAGATCAGGGTGCGATTGGCGAGTCCCGCCAGCGCACGGCTCTGCATGGCGGCGCCTTTAATCTCGGCAAAAGAGAGTTGACGGAACATCTCGCCAAAACCCTGTACGGTGCGTTCGAACAGCACACCGACCGCTTCCGGTACCCGGTTCTGTTCATTGAAGCCGGTACCGCCGTTAATCAGTACCACCTGCACCCCCTCATCGGCGATCCACTCGCTCACCCGCGCGCGGATGCGAAACAGGTTGTCCGGGCAGAGCGCCCGATCGGCCAGCTGATGGCCCGCGTCGGTAAGGGCCGAGACCAGATAGTCGCCCGAGCTGTCATCGGCGGCGGTGCGGCTGTCGGAGACCGTCAGCACGGCGATCTTGAGGGGAATAAATGCGTTGTGTTTCTGTCCCATCGGGCAGCTCCTTGTGGCTATGGGCCGTCAACGAGGCAGGAAGAGAAGGGGTATGAGAGGCCAGCTGTCAGGGCGCAAAAACTGACGCAGACTGGGGTGACCAACTTGCTCAAGCGTGTGACGGCGGGCTGATTCTATCAAAGGTTTCACGAGATATGGGATTTAAAAGACACACAAATCTGATGCTTGTCCCATATATGAACAAAACGCAGGCCGGGTAAACCCGGCCTGTCGTCGCAGGATCAGAACCCTTTCACCCCGGTCATGTCGGGCAGCTGGTGAGCTATCCCCTTGTGACAGTCGATGCAGGTACTTTCACCACTGGCCAGATTGGTAGAGTGCATCTTGGCGGCACGCTGCCCCTGCAGAGAGAAGTCCATGTACTCGAAGTTGTGGCAGTTGCGGCACTCGCGCGAATCGGTCTCTTTCATCCGCTGCCACTCCCGCTCCGCCATCTCGCGCCGGTGCAACTCGAACTTCTCGCGGGTATCCACCTTGCCGGTGATCATGCCCCACAGCTCCTTGGAAGCCTGCACCTTGCGGATGATCTTGTAGGTCCACTCGTGCGGTACGTGGCAATCCGGGCAGCTGGCCCGCACGCCGGAGCGGTTGGCGTAGTGGATGGTGTCACGGTACTCCTCGAACACGTTGTCCTTCATCTCGTGACAGCTGGTGCAGAAGGCCTCGGTGTTGGATGCTTCCATGGCGGTGTTGAAACCACCCCAGAAAATCACGCCACCGAAGAAGCCCAT
Source organism: Aeromonas sp. 602200 (assembly GCF_049173895.1). Lineage (NCBI taxonomy): Bacteria > Pseudomonadati > Pseudomonadota > Gammaproteobacteria > Aeromonadales > Aeromonadaceae > Aeromonas > Aeromonas sp. 602200. The sequence continues at coordinate 216,100 of NZ_JAAKSL010000003.1, read as the reverse complement.
CAGCAGGATGACCCAGAGAGCCGCCTTCGATGGTGACTTGAAGGTGGTCCACAGACGCTGGATAAAGCCGGGTAATTTCATCTATGGATTCCTCAGTTCAGCGCTTCAACCGGTTTAAAGGTATTTTCCACCAGCGGCTTGGCATCTGCTTGCGGTACATGGCACTGCAGGCAGAAGTAGCGACGCGGCGACACTTCACCCAGGGTCAGGCCGTCGCGGGTCTCGAAGTGAGTCGGACTGATCTTGGGGGCCTTCATGGCGCTGGCATTCTTGAAGCTGTGGCAAGCCAGGCACTTGTTGACCTTGGTATCCACCTCGTAGTTGCGAATGTCGTGGGGGATCAGCGGCGGCTGATGCATGTACTGGCGATCGTAGGGCGCGCCATCCTTGCGGAAGTTTTTCAGGGGCGCGGCAGTGGCATCGGTCACCAGATCGGTGGCGCCACGCTCGGACTTGAGGCCACCGGTACTGTTGGTGATCTCGGGGGCCGCTGCCATCAAGGATCCCGCCATCAGGCAGGCCAGCATTGCTCCAATCAGCTTTTTCATTATTTGTTCTCCGACGTTTTTTCTGCCTTGACGGCAAAACCTACAGTGATTTCAAAAACTTGTTCCGCGCAGACATCGATGCAGCGGCCACAGTTGGTACACTCCTGAGCCGCAATCAAGGGCCCGTGACCGCGCTTGGCACCATGAACAGGCCCGCGCAGGATGGGACGCTCCGGGCAAACCGCATAACAATCCATGCAGTTGTTGCACCGCTCGCGCCCCTTGGCAGAAATCTTGATAAACCCGACCCGGTTGACAAGGGCATAGAAGGCACCCACCGGACAGAGATGACCGCACCAACCCCGCTCAACCACGAAGAGATCGAACAGGAATAGCGCTGCCAGCAGGGCCCAGCCAGCCCCCATGCCAAACAGCAGGCCGCGCATGGCGAGTGACACAGGATTGACCAATTCCCACGCCATCACCCCGACCACAGCAGGCACCACCAGCACCATGACCAGCAGCCAGTAGCGGGTCGCACGGCTGAACTGGCCGTTGCCTTTTAGTCCAAGTCGCCCCCTGAGCCAAGCCGCAGCGTCAGTGATAAGGTTGACCGGACAGACCCAGGAGCAGAACACCCGCCCCCCCACCAGCCAGTAACCGGCCAGCACAATGGCAGCCCCCAGCCAGAGAGTGGTGATGGGCCAGTGGCCCGCCGCCAGCGACTGCAACAGCGTAAGGGGATCGGTCAGCGGCACCGTCTCCAGCAACAGCGAGCTGGAGAGGTTGCCCTTGAGGATCCAGACACCCGCCAGCGGCCCCAGCAAAAACAGCCCGAGCACACTGAACTGACTCAGCCGACGCAACAGTAGGAAGCGGTGGGAACGCCACCACCCCAGCTTGATGCGAGCCTCTTCCCCCGGATAACGACTCATAACCCCTCCGGTTTGCGGGTGGGCAGGGTGAGTCTGTCGCCGATGAGCGACTTGTTCCCCGCCTTGGCCTTCTCTTCCCAGCCGAGCCGGTAGTGATGACCCAGCTCACCTTTGGCAAGCTGGCGTGGCACCACCTTGATGGCCGCTTCCTCCAGCACGCAGGCATGCTCGCACTTGCCACAGCCGGTACAGACATCGCTGTGTACCGTGGGCAGGAACATGGCATGCTTGCCGGTGCGCTGGTTATGCTGCAGCTCAAGAGTGATCGCCTTGTCAATCAGCGGGCAGACCCGATAACAGACATCGCAGCGCAGACCCAGATAGTTGAGACAGGTCTCGTGATCGATGAGCACTGCCACCCCCATCCGGGCCTGATCGATGTCGGTCATCTGCTGATCCAGCGCCCCGCTCGGACAGGCCACCACACAAGGGATGTCATCACACATCTCGCAGGGCACGGCACGCGCCTTGAAATAAGGGGTACCGGTGGTCACAGGGTCAAACAGCCGGGCGAGCTTGAGAGTGTCGTAGGGGCACGCCTCGACGCAGAGCCCGCAACGCACGCAGGCGCCGAGAAACTCTGCTTCATCGAGGGCGGCGGGCGGACGCAGCGCCTGGGCAGGCACGGCTTGTGCCTGCTGGCGGGCCACGCCACCGAGCCCCACGCCAAGCAGGCCCACACCGCAGGCCCCCTTGGCCATGTCGGCCAGAAACTGGCGACGACTACGACTCATCTCGCACTCCCCCGCCTTAGGCCTTCATCACCTTGACGGCGCACTTCTTGTAATCGGTCTCTTTCGAGAGCGGATCGGTGGCGTCCAGGGTCAGCTTGTTGACCAACTGGCTCGCATCAAAGAAGGGCATGAAGACCAGTCCTTTCGGCGGACGGTTGCGACCACGGGTCTCGACACGGGTCTTCACCTCGCCACGGCGGGAAGAGACGATCACCTCTTCACCACGGCGCACGCCGCGAGCCTTGGCATCATCCGGGTGCATAAACAGCACCGCATCCGGGAAGGCGCGATAGAGCTCGGGTACCCGACGGGTCATGGTACCGGTGTGCCAGTGTTCCAGCACGCGACCGGTGGAGAGCCACAGATCGTACTCTTTATCCGGCGACTCGGCGGCGGGCTCGAACGGCAGCGCGAAGATGACCGCCTTGCCATCGGGTTTGCCATAAAAACGCACCCCCTCGCCCGCTTTCACGTACGGGTCAAACCCTTCGCGATAGCGCCACAGTGTCTCTTTACCATCGACTACCGGCCAGCGCAGACCGCGCGCTTCGTGGTACTGATCGAACGGCGCCAGATCGTGGCCGTGACCGCGACCAAAGGTGGCGTACTCCTCAAACAGACCCTTCTGGACGTAGAAACCGAAGTGCTCGGCTTCGTCGTTCAGCAGCCCTTTGCTCTGCTCTTTCGGGAACTGGTTGACCTGACCGTTGGCATAGAGCACGTCGAACAGGGTTTTGCCCTTCACTTCCGGCATCTTGGCAATCAGCTCAGCTGGCCACACTTCCTCGACCTTGAAGCGCTTGGAGAACTCCATCAGCTGCCACAGGTCGGACTTGGCCCCTTCCGGCGCTTTCACCTGCTGGTGCCAGAACTGGGTACGGCGCTCGGCGTTGCCGTAGGCTCCCTCTTTCTCCACCCACATGGCGGTGGGCAGGATGAGGTCAGCGGCCTGGGCAGTGACGGTCGGGTACGGGTCGGAGACCACGATGAAGTTGCGCGGATCGCGATAGCCAGGCAGGCGATCGGTATTCATGTTGGGGCCGGCCTGCATGTTGTTGTTACACATCACCCAGTAGGCATTGAGCTTGCCGTCCTTGAGCATTCGGTCTTGCAGCACGGCGTGGAAACCCACCTTGTCGGGAATGGTCCCCTCCGGCAGTTTCCAGATCTGCTCGGCAATGGCGCGGTGCTTGGGCTCGGTCACCACCATGTCGGCAGGCAGACGGTGAGCAAAGGTACCCACTTCACGGGCGGTGCCACAGGCAGAGGGCTGACCGGTCAGTGAGAAAGGACCATTACCCGGCTCGGAGATCTTGCCGGTCAGCAGGTGGATGTTGTAGCAGAGGTTGTTGGCCCAGACGCCACGGGTATGCTGGTTGAAACCCATGGTCCAGTAGGAGACCACCTTCTTGCTTGGATCGGCATAAAGCTGTGCCAGCTTCTCGAGCTTGTCCTTGGGTACGCCAGAGAGCTTGGAGACGGACTCCAGATCGTAATCCGCCACGAACTTGGCGAATTCCTCGAAGGTCATCGGAGTGGCATCGCCGCTGTCCGGGTTCTTCGCTTTCTGCTGCAGCGGATCGGTCGGACGCAGACCGTAACCGATGTCGGTGACACCTTTCTTGAACACGGTGTGCTTGTTGACGAAGTCCCAGTTCACCTTGTCGTTCTGGATGATGTAGTTGGCGACATAGTTGAGGATCGCCAGATCGGTCTGCGGGGTAAACACCATGCCGTTGTCCGCCAGCTCGAAGCTGCGGTGCTCGAAGGTCGAGAGCACATGCACCTGCACATCCGGGTTGGAGAGGCGGCGATCAGACATCCGCGACCAGAGGATGGGGTGCATCTCGGCCATGTTGGAGCCCCACAGCACGAACGCATCGGCCTGCTCGATATCGTCATAGCAGCCCATCGGCTCATCCATACCGAAAGTACGCATAAAGCCGACGACCGCAGAGGCCATGCAGTGGCGGGCATTAGGGTCGATGTTGTTGGAGCGGAAACCGGCCTTCATCAGCTTGGCGGCAGCGTAACCTTCCCAGACAGTCCACTGGCCGGAGCCGAACATGCCGACGGCGGTCGGCCCCTTCTCTTTCAGAGTTGCCTTGAACTTCTCGGCCATGATGTCGAACGCCTGATCCCAGCTGATGGGGGCAAAGTCGCCATCCTTGTCGAACTGGCCGTTCTTCATCCGCAGCATCGGCTGGGTCAGGCGATCCTGGCCGTACATGATCTTGGAGAGGAAGTAACCCTTGATGCAGTTGAGGCCACGGTTGACCGGTGCATCGGGGTCACCCTGAGTCGCCACGACCCGACCATCCTGAGAGCCCACCAGCACGGAGCAGCCGGTACCGCAGAAGCGGCAGGGAGCCTTATCCCAATGGATGGCCGTCTTGTCGGTACTGGTGATGAGATTGGCTGCCAGCGTGGGGGCACTGACACCGGCCACGGCAGCGGCAGCTGCCACCGCGTTGGCCTTCATAAAGTCGCGTCGACTCAGCTTCATGGCATATCCTCACATTGCTTATCGCGTAATAGTTGTCGAATCTGTCGAACGGGAGCCAGCCATCAGCGGTAGAGGGCACGCCCGGCATCCCATCACTCTTTTCAGTGACCGCCCAGTTCATCGAACTGGTGGTAAATCAGGGCGGCAGAGAGCACACCCGGCATCGCCTGTATCGCATCAATGGCCGCCATGATCGGCCGCTGGCTCGGACCTTCCAGGGTCACGACCAGCTTGCCCTCGTCACTGACGGCATGGATCTCGGCCCCTTCAAGGGCGCCAATCTGCTCGGCGAGCTGATGGCGCAATGGGGGCTGGGTCAGCACCACCAGACTCGATACATGGAACTCCTGATCCATAGTGGCTTCTGTGTCACACGGCTTCTGACTCATTCTGACTCCTGCTTGAGGGAGGGCTGGCTCGTACCACCGGATGGGGCGGCTCGCCCGTCGACCTTGATGCTGCCAACCGGACAATCCTGCACACAGGCGCCGCAGCCATTACAGCGATCCGGCTCGACCGTCGGGGTGGGCACACGCCCCAGCACCGGAATAAAACGAATGGCATTGGGCTCGCAGCTGTCCTGACAGCGCTGGCAAAACACCTGACCATTGGCCAGACAGTTGGCCTCGATATGGGCCTTGTAGTGCCAGGGAGACTCGCTGGTCGGGCGAAACAGCGGCACCTTGCAGACAGTGACGCACTCGGTACAGAAGGTGCACTCGCCACGCTGGAAATCGACCACCGGAAAACCGCCCTCGCCATTCACCAGGATCTGCTCCGGACAGGCAGCCAGACACTCCCCGCAGCGGGTACAGTCGGCGACAAATGCCGACCAGTTGACTGACCAGGGCAACTGCACCGGCGGTTCGGCAGTTCTCAGCCGCCCCCGGAACAGGCCGCGGCGGGCAAGATCGATCTCATCCGGCATGTTGACTCCTGTTCTGGTGAAAAAGGGGACAGTGCGAGTCCATGATTGGCATTCTTGATACCAATTATAAGAGTGGGTGTATATTGCGGCCCTGACAAGGTAAGGGATATACCACCAGGGAGATAAACAGGGGGGATTCTTGCGCCAGATCAAAGCCTTGCAGCGCAATAAAAAAGGAGGTATCGGTTAAAATACCTCCATGTGAGGATTGCTATTTAATCGTTGGCGATTTTTTGCGGTTATCCGCCGATCGAGGCGAGATGAGGGGTGATGCCGGCATTGCCCTCATGGAGACGATGGGTAGCACTCTTGCCCGCCAGTGCCGCGCGAATGCGCTGTTGCAGCTCATCGGATTGTGCATCTGCGCCGAGCAGATCCCGCAAGTCGATGCCGTTGTCGCCAAACAGGCACAGATGCAGCTTCCCCAGCGAGGAGACCCGCAGCCGGTTGCAACCGGCACAGAAATCCTTGCTGTAGGGCATGATGAGCCCCACCCCGCCCTGCGAATCGGGGTGCATAAAGACCTGCGCCGGACCGTCATCCGTGCCCCGCAACTGCTGCACCCAGCCACTCTCCAGCAAGCGCTGTTTGATCTGCTCCCCGCTGACATGGTGGTCACGAAACAGGGTATCCATCTCGCCGGTCTGCATCAGCTCGATAAAGCGCAGCTCGATGGGCTTGTGCCTGATCCAGCCCAGAAAGGCATCGAGCTGGTAGTCGTTGAGCCCCTTGAGCAGCACAGCATTGATCTTCACCGATTTGAAACCGGCGGCCAGTGCTGCTTCGATCCCCTCCATCACCTCGGCCAGCTTGTTCTCACCGGTGATCTGGTGAAACTGGCGCGGGTCGAGACTGTCGACACTGACATTCAGCGCGTTGAGTCCGGCATCAAACCACTCCTGAGCCCGCTCCTTGAGGCGATAGCCGTTGGTAGTCATGGCGACCTTCTCGATACCCGGGGTGGTGGCAATCACCTTGACGATCTCGGTGAAATCGCGGCGCAGGGAGGGCTCGCCCCCCGTGATGCGCACCTTGCGAGTACCCATGGCGGCAAAACCGCTGACCACGCGGCGGATCTCGTCAATCGAGAGAAAGGGTTGACGCCCCGCTTTGTGACCTTCGGGGGGACGATAACCGTCAGGCAGGCAATAGGTGCAACGGAAATTGCACACATCGGTCACTGACAGACGCAAATAGTAAAAACGACGGGAAAAACCATCTTCAAGTGGCAACATAAACACCTTTCCAAATACGGGAGGCCAGGGCATTTCTTTCCTGACCCTTACAGCTCGAACGTCGGCTGACGGCTGGTTTTCCCCTATCGCTAGGACTTAGGCAAAACCGCTCGGAGTTCATCTAGTTTTTCGATGCTAACACAAGTTGGAGTACACTCCCACGCATCTTGCGGGGTCCTTATCACTATTCAGAGGTGCGCATCAGTATGGGAAAACGGTTCAGGGTCCATTCGGTCAGCAGTGCCATTGGCCGCGCCATGGTGTTGATCCTCTTCATGGCCAGCCTGATCGCGCTGGTCGCCATGGTCACCCTCTTCTACTCGGTACCCGATGCCAAGGCGATCAACCTCTCCGGTTCGCTGCGGATGCAGGCCTACCGGATGGCCTACGAAATCGAGCGGGGCGACAGCGTGCTGGGGCGCCTCTCCCAGTTTGAAGAGACCCTGCACGCCGAAGAGCTGCAGGAGACCCAGCGCTGGATCACTCCTGCCTCCCTGCGTCGCACCTATGGCGAGGTGCTCGGCCAGTGGCAGGTGATGCGCCAGCACATCGAGGATCGTACCCCCAGACGGTACACCGATAACACCGAGCAGTTTGTGGCGGCCATCGACAATTTCGTCAATCAGATGCAGTACCACGTGGAATTCAAGGTGCGGATGCTGGCGCTTGCGGAGGGGCTCGGCCTGCTGGCCATCATCACCATCGCCTGGTTCACGGTGCGCTTCACCCGTCAGCAGGTGGTCGCCCCCCTCAACCAGCTGGTCTACTGTGCCCGCCAGATCCAGCGGCAGGATTTCGATCTTAAGCTGCCCGCCCACGGCGAAAACGAACTGGGGGAGCTATCGCGCGCCTTCGTCACCATGGCCGATGAGCTGGGCAAACTCTATCGGGAGCTGGAAAACAAGGTGGAAGAGAAAACCGCCAAGCTGCAACAGGCCAACGACACCCTCTCGTTTCTCTACTCGACCGCCCAGAAGCTGCACGCCGCCCCGCTCAGTACCCGTACCCTTATCAAACTGCTGGACCGCGCCGCCGCCCACCAGCATATCGACCATATCCGGCTGACCCGCTTCGAACACAACGCCATGCCGGTCTACATCTCGGGACGCACCGGCTGGCCCGGCGATCTCGATGCGGTCGCCAGCTTTTATCTGCAGATGGATGAGCAGGAGTTCGGCCGCCTCGACATCATCAGCCAGCACCCCATCGATGAGCGGTTGATTAAAAACTTCACCATGCTGCTGGCTCAGGTGCTGCACAAAGACCAGACCCTGCTGCAACAGCAGCGACTGCTGCTGATGGAGGAGCGGGCGGTGATCGCCCGCGAGCTGCACGACTCGCTGGCGCAAGCCCTCTCCTATCTCAAGATCCAGTCCACCCTGCTCAAGCGCTCTTACGCCAAGGGGCAGCATGACAAGGCGCAGGAGGCGATGCAGCAGATCGACGAGGGGCTTAGCAATGCCTATACCCAGTTGCGCGAACTGCTCGGTACCTTCCGTCTCACCATTGGCGATGCCAATCTGGGGGAAGCGATCCGCGTCATGCTTGATCAACTGCAGCCTCAGACCCAGGCCGAAATCCGGTTCCATTACGGACTGGCCGACAACGACTTGGAGGCGGGCCAGCATATCCACATTTTGCAGTTGATCCGTGAGGCAGTGCTCAATGCCATCAAACATGCCAACGCGCAAGTGATTGATGTTAGCTGTGAGACCCTCGCCAGTGGTAACATTGAGGTTCAGATTTCAGATGACGGTGTCGGGATCGGACTCGCCAGCTCGGCGATCAACCATTACGGGTTGAGCATCATGAACGAGCGCGCCAGCAAACTGCACGGTCTGCTGACCATCAACGAGCAGCAACCACAAGGCACCTGCGTGCATCTGACCTTTCCCACCAGTCTAACGAGAGACGCCTGATGGACGAGATGAAATACACAGTTCTGGTCGTAGATGACCATCCCCTCATGCGCAAAGGGATTGTGCAGCTGCTGGCTCTGGAAGAGAACATGGAGGTGACCGGTGAAGCCTCCAACGGCACAGATGCCGTGGCGCTGGCCAAAGAGTCCGAGCCGGATCTGATCCTGCTCGATCTCAACATGAAGGGGCTCTCCGGCCTCGATACCCTCAAGGCGCTGCGCGCCGAGGAGATCACCTCCCGGGTAGTGATCCTCACCGTCTCCGATGCCCGTCAGGATGTGGTGGCTTTGCTCAAGGCCGGTGCCGACGGCTACCTGCTCAAGGATACCGAGCCTGATCTGCTGCTGGCCCAGCTGGCCGACGTGATGACCGGCAAGCAGATCCTGAGCGAACCGCTGCGCCCCTATCTCGAAAACATCTACGAGCTGGATCACCTGCAGCAGAAGCTGGAAAGCTTAACGCGTCGCGAAATGCAAATCCTGCGCGAAATTGCAAAAGGCCTCTCCAACAAACAGGTCGCCTCGGTACTCCATATCTCCGAGGGAACGGTCAAGGTTCACGTGAAGAGCCTGCTGAAGAAACTCGAGGCGCAAAGCCGCGTGGAAGCGGCTGTCATGTATCTGGAGCAGCGCAACTAAGCGCCCTCAACCGCCCGAAAAGCCACCCTCCGGTGGCTTTTTTCATTCTCTGGCACAGTCGCTGCATTGTCATATTCAGCAACTACTCAATGGAGGATGGAACATGAAACTACAACCTTTGGCACTGTTCCCCTTGCCTTCCCACATACTGCCGGGCGGCAAGCTTCCTCTGCGTCTGTTCGAGCCACGCCACCTGCAGATGCTCAAGGAGTCATTCATCAACGATCAGGGCTTTGGCATCGTGATGGAAGAGTCGACCACCTCGGGACAATCCGGCCGCATTCTGCCGGTGGGCACCCGGGTCAGGGTGACTGACTTCTACAGCCTTAATGATGGCCTGCTGGGAGTGACGGTGCTGGGACTGGAGCGCTTCTGCATCCACGAGATGGAAACAGACGAGATGGGCCTGCGCCGGGCCAAGGTGGAGATGCTGCCCAACTGGCCGAGCACCCACTCAGATTTCAACGACAAGCTGCTGGTCAATCGCCTGCGGGAAGTGTTCGAGCAGTATCCGGAGCTTGATGAGCTCTATCCGGACAAGCGCTTTGAAGATGCCGCCTGGCTCTGCCAGCGCTGGCTCGAGATATTGCCGATGCCGATTTATGAAAAGCAGATGCTGATTGCCAAACAAAACAGCGAAGCGGCCCGTAAATTTCTGCATCGCCTGATTTCACAATGACAAAAACAGCGTTGCAAAATGCAATTATTCCAACAATGAAAATGTGAAATTCGCATTTTGCGAGTAAGTAGGAACGCAAAACGCCATAACAAGAGAGAGCCGCTGCGCTAAACGGCCAAAATTGAACACAAAAGAGTCCTGAAAAAGTTGGCACAGATTTTTCATATAGATTGATACAACCCGATTTATCCCGTGCTCTCTTCAGTATTTGCTGAAGAACTGGTCAACCCACAAAGTTGACCATTTTTTTTATCCGCGCGTCGGCAACCGCTGACCAAAGTGACGCTGCAAACACTCTCTCAACCGTGACAAGGTGATAGGCTTGGCGAGAAAGTCATCCATCCCCTGCGCCAGACAGCACGCCTTGTCCTCCGCCATCGCATTGGCCGTCAGGGCGACGATAGGCATGGTGCATCCCAACTCACGCAAGCGTCGGGTCGCTTCCAGTCCGTCCATCAGGGGCATCCGCATATCCATCAGGATCAGATCCGGGAGCTGCTCATCCACCTGCGCCAGCGCTTCCAGACCATTGGCAGCCAGCCGAACCTTGCCCACCAGTTTTTGCAGCATCAGCGACACCACCAGCTGATTCACCGGGCTGTCCTCCACCACCAGCACATCCAGTGGCAACAGTGCCGAAGCCCCCTCCTCCCGCTGCGGCTGGCTATGGCAGGGTAGCGCCATGCCGGGCAGTTCGAACCAGAAACAGCTTCCCTTGCCCGGCTCGCTCTTCAGGTGGATCTCTCCCCCCATAAGCGTCACCAGACGCTTGCTGATGGCAAGACCGAGGCCGGTACCGGAAAAACGCCGGGTGGCCGAGTTGTCGACCTGGGAGAAGGGTTCAAACAGCAGCGCCTGATCCGCATCAGCGATCCCGATCCCGGTGTCGGAGACCGAGATCAGCAGCTTCTCATCCTGCCAACCCAGATGGAGAGTGACCTCTCCCTGTTCGGTAAATTTGAGGGCGTTGTCCAGCAGATTGCCCATCACCTGGGTAAGACGCACCGGATCTCCCTGCAGCTCGGCAGGGACAGCTTCATCTACCCGATAGCTCAGTGTTATGCCCTTGCCGTCGGCACGGTTCTGCAACGGTTCGATCACGGATTGACACAACTGGATCGGTTGCAAGGTCTCGCAATGGAACACCAGGGTCTGGGACTCGATTTTAGAGAAATCGAGCACATCGTCGATGATGGTCTGCAGCAATCTGGCAGAGTGGGTGGCATGACGTAGCAACTGCTTCTGCTCGGGTGCCAGCTCGGCGTGTAGCACCAGGTCGAGCATCCCCAGCACCGCATTCATGGGGGAGCGGATCTCGTGGGTCATCATGGCAAGAAACTGGGATTTGGCACGGTTGGCCGCCTCCGCATCGTCCCGTGCCCGCGCCAGCTCCTCTTCACGATGGATCTGGTGGCTGATATCGCGTGCGGTACCGCGATATCCCGTAAAAGCCCCCCCATGATCAAAACAGGGTTCGGCACTCACCTCCATCCAGCGGGGGCCGTCGAGCATCGCAACCTGCATGCGTACAGCCCGAACCGGTTTACGCTGCTCCAATAGGTCGAGATATGCCTGTGACTCGGTACTCTGCTTGTTGCAGACATAGTCATAGAGGGTCGGCCGGGTTGCCAGCGGGGTCATCTCGTCAAGGTAACCGGGCTCGGAAGCATAGCTGAGCCGGTGTTCGGCATCGGTCTCCCAGAACCAGTCGGAGGCCATGGCGGCAAAACTGCGAAAACGGCGTTCACTGGCCTGCAGGGCCTGAGTTTTTAAATCGACCTGCTCCTGCAAGCGGGCCCGATAGGCAATGTTGACCAGCGCTTGTGAAATCAACGGACGGCAGCGCTGCATGGCCGCCTTGCTGGTCAGATCGAAGGAGCCGGCCAGCGAGTGCCGACAGAGGATAACGGCGGTAAAGCCGGGGGCCTGCAGCCCGGTCAGCATCAGGCTGGCCCAGCCCGGCTCGCTCGCCAGCGGTGCCAGCTCAGGCAACTGGAACGGGTCATAGATCACCAACGTCTCTCCGGCAATGGCACGAGCAAAGGCCGGGGTCATCAACCAGCTGCGACCGCACTGTTCCGGCTCGGTACTGAGGTGGGTGATGCCCTGTTCCCCACTCCAGGCCACCACATCCGCATGTTCAAATCCAATAAAGGGCTTGAGCACTTGAATGAGGCTCTCCAGCACCTGCTCCAGCGTTTTGGCATCAGCCAGTGTGGCCACCCCTTTCAGCAGGGTATGGGATTCATGACGATACTTGGCCTCGCGCTCACGACAGCGCATAAGATCGACCAGGGTCGCCTGCAGTTTGTCGCCAAGGGCTTCCAATTCACTGTTGCCAATCATCTTGTATCCTGCTCTGCTCAAGCGGTCAGAAAGATCACACTCGATACCATCAGGTTGCCGTGGGCCAGCTCGCCATTGGGCAGCCGCCCCTGCTCGCCGAAGGTAAAGGGGGTGATAAAAGGGATCTTGCCGAGGCGAGCCTGGCTCTGCTCGACAAATTGGCACAACATATCACCTAGCGCCAAACGACAACCAGCACAAAAGATGATGAGAGCGCCGATAGGCTGCAATTCCACGTCGACCCCATACCCTGGCTCGATACGCATGGCATTGAGGCTGCGCTGCAACAACCCTTCCTGACTGCTGTACATCAACAGCAGACGCTCCCCTTGCACCACATCGGTAAAGAGCCGCAGCCCGCCCTGTTCGGTCACAGCTTCGGGGTGGGAGAGTTTGTAGTAAGGAATGCCATCCAGCGCTCCCACCTGACGGGCCAGCGGGGTGAGCGTGGTCTCCCGCAAAATCGCCCCCACCGGCCAGGGCTGCTCGCGACCGCACCAGCGGGCATAGACCTCGGCAGCAGGCTGGTGATCGATGGTGAGTACCTCCCGCCCGTTGCAGGCGGTGATCTCACCACTGAATTCGGCAGGCACATAACCGGAGTGAAACTGAAAAGCCAGCTGGCAATCGGGATAGAGCACCGCCAGACCGATGCCATCCTGAGCCACCGCCTCATCCCAGCAGAGCTGCCAGTCACCGCTGACGCTGCTATCAGCCGCGGATCCACCGACCACCGGCACCGAGGCACCGAGTTCTGCCTCGATTCCGGCCAGCAGCCCCTCCTCCTTGCCGGGACTGGCATGAAACAGGATCAGCTGGGGCAGCTCGCCCGGTCGACCACAGTCGCTCATGGCTCGGCGCAGCAACTGCCGCACATCCACCCCGTCACCGCTGGCACCGGCTACCCCGAATGCCCCTTTCTCATCGTACAGAGCAGCAACGGCCAGCCCATATCCGTCTCGGGCGTGGTGTCCCATATCGGTCATGACACCACCGCAAGAGCTGCACCCAAGCAGGCGGGTCGTCGGGAACTGGCATTTGAGCGCGTCGCGCAGTATCGCCCCCTCATGGGCTTGGGTAAAATAGAGCAACAGCAGGGAGGGGGCCTGATCGGCATGGTGGCGCAGCTGCGCGCAGATATCTTGGGCCGCCAGCGGTGAATTCTGGGCGAGGGAGTGAACGGTCAGAAATTTCAACACCATCTCCTTGTTTTATCGAATGGCAGCCTCAAGCAAAAATCATACCTTTATCAAACAATTATCTCGCTTCGCTTGCTAACATAGCGGTCAACTGAGACCAATGACAGGACGCCCATATGTGGCAAAAAAACATCAATGACTTCGATCGGGTCGTTGCCATCGGTGGTGGCCATGGCATGGGACGAGTGCTTTCGTCCCTCTCGTTTCTCGGTCAACGGCTCACCGGCATCGTCACCACCACAGATGATGGCGGCTCGACCGGACGCCTGCGCAAGAGTCAGGAGTGCATCGCCTGGGGCGATCTGCGCAACTGCCTGAACCAGCTGGTCACCGATCCCAGCATCGGCAGCCTGTTGTTCGAATACCGCTTCGCCGGCAAAGGCGAGCTGGCGGGCCACAACCTTGGCAACCTGATGCTGCTGGCGCTCGATAATCTCTGTGTCCGTCCTCTTGATGCTATCAAGCTGATCAGTGACATGCTCAAAATCGAGTCACAATTGCTACCCATGTCTGAATTTCCCACCGATCTCTGCGCCCATATGGAGTGTGGCACCCAGATCCTGGGAGAGGTATCCATCGATCAACTGGCAACACCGCCCCTCTCCCTCGGCCTGATGCCGGAGGTGCAAGCGACCCGGGAAGCGGTGCTGGCATTGCAGCAGGCGGACATGATCATTCTGGGGCCGGGCAGTTTCCTCACCTCCATCATGCCGCCACTGCTGCTGGCCGAGATCGCACAGGCCATCAACGAGAGCAGCGCCATGCTGGTTTTCGTCTGCAATCTGGTGGCGGAAAACGGCCCAGCCAGCCAGCTGGATCTGATGAGTCAGTGTCGCTGGCTGGAGTGCCGGGTCGGTCAGGGTCGGCTGGATGCCATTCTGGCCCCACAAGGCGCGGGTGATGCGGGGGATTGGCAAGGGCGTGTGATCGAAGCCGAGCTGGGCGAGCTTGAGTTGCCCCATCGGCATGATAGGTTGAAGCTGAAACTGGCGCTGGACCGGATCATCCAGCAACTGCTCAACCAGCGTTAGGCAACGGTCACGGCGCCCCGGCATCCCTGCATGGCGCCGTTACTGATAATCGGCAAGAAACGCGAGCACTTGGGGCAAGGAGGCCTCCAGCAGTTGCAATTGGCGCTCTGCCTCGGCCACATCGGCCTGCTTGCTGGCCATCTCCAGCGCCATCACCTGCTGATAGCTCGGCATGGCGCCGTAGCTGCCACAGGATGATTTCATGCTGTGCGCCACCCGAGCCAGCGCCTCCCACTCTCCCTGTTCATAGAGGGGTCTGAGCTGACTCAGCTGCTCGCCCACCTCTTCAATAAAGACTGCGATGACCACGGGCAGCATATCCGGACCGATATCCTCTGCCAGCTGCTGCAACACCTTGCGATCCACCCACTCCATTCGAGGCTCCTCCAGAACGGTATTCAAACAGACCATACTATAGATAGTTTTCGATGTCGTGGCTCACGACCAGGCAGTGATGAAGCACCCGATTGGATGACTCAGGGAATAAAGTGGCAAAAAATGTGATCCGTATCGAAATAGCGATGCTCAAACGCCCGTCAAGACAACAACTTGATTGCCACAAATTAACAATTGATCAACACTCAATGCCGTCAGAGTGATGATGCTCAGCAACACCTCTCATCCCTTTTGCCTTTTATGGCTGCTGCGAAGAACCAGGGTAGGTATCTACCCTGGTATTTTTTTATCTTGCCCAAGCGCAACCCGATTGGTCGCCACCCGCTCCCCAAGCCGGAACAGATTGAATTCGCCGGGGGCCATCTTGATCCAGTTCTCATTGCCGGTCAGCGGCCGCGTCGTGACCAGCGTCACCACATCGTTGGGTGTGGTCTCGCTCTGGAAATCGATCACCACCTCTTCATCCAGCAAACTCGCCTCGCCAAAAGGCGCGCAGCGAGTCAGCCAGTGCAGGTTATTGCTGCAGTAGGTCATCACATACTCCCCGTCCGAGAGCAGCATGTTGAATACCCCAAGCCCCCTGAGCTCATCACACAAGGTGGCCATATAGCGAAACATGGCGGGAAAGTTTGCAGGACGCTTGGGGTACTTCTGCTCCAACCGGTCGAGCAGCCAGCAGAAGGCGTGTTCGCTGTCGGTATCCCCTACCGGACGGTGGCGACCGGTTGGCAGCTTCTTGTAACCGGTCAGCTGACCGTTGTGGGCGAAGGTCCAGTAACGGCCCCACAGCTCACGGGTAAAGGGGTGGGTATTTTCCAGTGACACGCAGCCACGGTTGGCCTGCCGAATGTGGCTGACCACGGCGCAGCTCTTGATGGGCAGCGCCTGTACCAGTCTGGCGATGGGAGATTGGGCGCTGGGCTCGGGATCCTTGAAGGTGCGAAAGCCCTTCCCTTCGTAAAAGGTGATCCCCCAGCCATCCTTGTGGGGCCCGGTCTTGCCGCCGCGCAGCATCAACCCGGTAAAGCTGAAGCAGATATCGGTCGGCACATTGGCACTCATGCCGAGCAGTTCGCACATATCCGGCAGACTCCTTTCATGATTTGGCTTGTGTCATGTTCGACCAGCACGCTGGTTCGACAGACAGCAGGGGAAGGCGCAATCCCTTCCCCTGTGACTGGCAACAACCGGCCGATGGCGAACCATGCTACCGGCGTTGCCCTTGTCTGGTAGTGACAGCCTGATTACTTGGCCATCTCTTTTTCGACCAGCTGGATCAGGATGTGGATCACCTTGATGTGCACTTCCTGAATACGGTCGGCATAGCCAAAGTGCGGAACCCGGATCTCGACATCCGCCAGACCTGCCATCTTGCCGCCATCCTTGCCGGTCAGGGCGATCACTTTCATCCCCTTGGCGCGAGCAGCCTCGATGGCTTTCAGGATATTGCCGGAGTTGCCGCTGGTGGAGATACCAAGCAGCACGTCGCCACGGCGGCCGACCGCTTCTACGTAACGGGAGAAGACATAGTCATAGCCAAAGTCGTTGGAGACGCAGGAGAGGTGGCTCGGATCGGAGATGGCGATACCGGCGTAACCCGGGCGGTTCTCGCGATAGCGACCGGTCAGCTCTTCGGCAAAGTGCATGGCGTCACAGTGGGAACCACCGTTGCCACAAGAGAGCACCTTGCCCTCTTCCTTGAAAGAGTCAGCCAGCAGTTTGGCGGCCGCTTCGATGTTTTTCAGGTTCTGCTCATCAGCCAGGAAGGCCTGCAGCACGCTGGCAGCTTCGGTCAGTTCATTGCGGATCAATTCTTGGTACATGATGTCTCTTCCACTGTTTTTAGTGTGCTTGTAGATCGCGGCTATTCTCGCACAAGCGAATCGCACAGTCGCCCCCCTGCGAGCCACAGCGCTGGCGGCGCGTGAGCGTTATGGGGATCACAGAGAGAAGGTAATGAAGATGTAAACAGCTTGATAACTTTGTGCGTATGAATTACAACAGGGGCCATATCCAACAGGTCAGACCTCTGGATGAGTTACACCAAGTTGGCACATTTATACACGCAAGGAGCAAGCAATGACGACGACCCTCACTCTGCTCGGGGTGATCCTGGTTATCGGAGCCCTGGCCTATCGCCGGGCATCCCTGTTCATCTCCACCCTGGTCACCGGCGCCGCCCTGGCGCTTGGCGCCATCTATGGTCATGTGCCCTTGCTGGTATGGGCGCTGTTCGCGGTGATCGCCATCCCGCTCAATCTGGTGGAGTTTCGCCGCAATCAAATAACCAAGCCGCTGTTCAAGATCTACAAATCGATCATGCCGGAGATGTCCCGCACCGAAAAAGAGGCGATTGAAGCGGGCACCACCTGGTGGGAAGCCGATCTGTTCGCGGGCAACCCGGACTGGAAAAAGCTGCACGCCATTCCGGTCAGCGCCCTCTCTGCCGAAGAGCAGGCCTTTATGGATGGCCCAGTCGAGGAAGTGTGCCGCATGGTGAGCGACTGGGAAGTGACCCACGAGCGCGCGGATCTCTCCCCCGAGGTGTGGCAATACCTGAAGGACAACAAGTTCTTCGCCATGATCATCAAGAAGAAATATGGCGGTCTGGAGTTCTCGGCCTACGCCCAGTCCTGCGTCCTGCAAAAGCTGTGCGGCGCAAGCGCCGTGCTCGCCTCCACCGTTGGCGTACCCAACTCGCTGGGCCCGGGCGAACTGCTGCAACACTATGGCACCGACGAGCAGAAGGATTACTACCTGCCCCGCCTGGCGGTAGGTAAAGAGATCCCCTGCTTCGCCCTGACCAGCCCGGAAGCGGGTTCTGATGCCGGTTCCATCCCCGACTTCGGTGTCGTCTGCAAGGGCGAGTGGGAAGGAAAAGAGGTGCTCGGTATGCGCCTCACCTGGAACAAGCGCTACATCACGCTCGCCCCCATTGCTACCGTGCTGGGTCTGGCCTTCAAACTGCGTGACCCCGAGCACCTGCTGGGCGAAGAGGAAGAGCTCGGCATCACCTGCGCGCTGATCCCGACTCACATCAAGGGTGTCGGCATTGGCCGTCGCCACTTTCCGCTCAACGTGCCGTTCCAGAACGGCCCGACCCAGGGTAAGGATGTATTCGTCCCGCTCGATTTCATCATCGGCGGCCCGGCCATGGCCGGTCAGGGCTGGCGCATGCTGGTCGAGTGTCTGTCGGTCGGTCGCGGCATCACCTTGCCCTCCAACAGCACCGGCGGCGTCAAGATGCTGGCCCTGGCAAGCGGTGCCTACAGCCGCATCCGTCGCCAGTTCAAGCTGCCCATCGGCAAGATGGAAGGGATTGAAGAGCCGCTGGCCCGCATCGGCGGCAACGCCTACATCATGGGCGCCGCAGCCAACCTGACCGTGACCGGTATCGACCTTGGCGAGAAGCCCTCTGTCATCTCCGCCATCGTCAAATACCACCTCACCGACCGTGCCCAGAAGTGCATCATCGATGCCATGGACATCCACGGCGGCAAGGCCATCTGTATGGGCCCCAACAACTATCTGGCCCGTGGCTATCAGGGTGCCCCCATCGCCGTTACGGTGGAAGGGGCCAACATCCTAACCCGCAGCATGATCATCTATGGTCAGGGCGCTATCCGCTGCCACCCGTATGTACTGCCGGAGATGCTGGCTGCCAGCCATCCCGACAAGGAGCAGGCGCTGAAAGATTTCGACAAGGCGGTGTTCAGCCACGTCGGCTTTGCCATCAGCAACCTGGTACGCAGCTTCTGGCTCGGTATCACCGGCGCCCGCTTTGCCGCGGCACCTTATGGCGACCAGACCAAGGGCTACTACCAGCAGCTCACCCGCCTTTCGGCCAACCTGGCGTTCCTGTCAGACATGGCGATGGGCACCCTGGGTGGCGAGCTCAAGCGCAAGGAGCGGGTCTCCGCCCGCCTTGGCGACGTATTGAGCCAGCTTTATCTGGCCTCCAGCGCCCTCAAGCGCTATCAGGACGAGGGACGCCAGCAGGCTGACCTGCCGCTGCTGCACTGGGCACTGCAAGATGCCATGTTCAAGGCGCAAGAGGCGATCGACGAGCTGCTGCGCAACTTCCCGAACCGCTGGATTGGGCTTGCCCTGCGCGCCGTGGTATTGCCGCTGGGTCGTGACCTGAACCGTCCGTGCGACAAGCTGGACCAACAGGTTGCCCGTCTGCTGCAAACCCCGAGCGAGACCCGCAGCCGCCTGGCCAAGGGGCAATACCTGACTCGCGAAGAGGGCAACCCCTTCGGTCTGCTGGAGCAGGCGCTCGATGACGTACTGGCCGCCGAGCCGCTGTTCGAGAAAGTCTGCAAGAGCGATGGCATCAAGCGCCCCTTCATGGCACTGGACAAGGTGGCCGACATGGGTCTGGCCGCTGGCGTACTGACCCAGAGCGAAGCCGAGCTGCTGCGCCGCGCCGAAGTAAGTCGCCTGCGCACCATCAACGTCGATGATTTTGACCCCATCGATCTGGTGGCCAACAAGAAGCTGTTTGAAGCCTCCGCTTACCATCACGCGGCCTGATAACCAGCTATCGACAACGCCTCCCTTGTGGAGGCGTTTTTTATGGGCGCTCACCACTATTCACGGCCCGAACAGTCACCACTCGCACGCACAGCTCCCCCGACCAGCTGCTGGCCCCGTGTGGTCAGCCGGGAAAAAAGGCACAATAGCCGATAAATCGAATCACCAAGGAAGCCAAGATGACCCTTGAGCACCTGATCCTGTGGCGCCGCGACCTGCACCGCCTGCCGGAAGCCGCCTGGAAAGAGTTTCGCACCACCAGCCTGATTGCCCACCACCTGAGCGAGCTCGGTTATCGCATTGTGCTTGGCGACAAACTGCTGGCCAGCAATCTGATGATGGGCCGTGATGTGGATGTGGCGGCCGAGAAGGCCCGTGCCCGCCGTCAGGGAGCCCATCCCGACTGGCTGGAGCGGATCGGCGATGTCACTGGCCTGATGGGAGAGCTGGATACCGGCCGTCCCGGTCCGACCCTGGCCTTTCGCTTCGATATCGACGCGGTGGAGGTGGAAGAGTCCGATGCTGAACAACACCAACCGCAGCAGGAGGGTTTTGCCTCCCACAACAAGGGGTGGATGCACGCCTGCGCTCACGATGGCCACACCGCCATCGGCATGGGGCTGGCCAGCCAGTTGATGGCGATGAAAGAGCAGCTGTGTGGTCGCATCAAGCTCTTCTTCCAGCCGGCCGAAGAGGGGTGCCGCGGTGGCAAGGCGCTGGCGGCCGGTGGTGCACTCGATGACGTGGATGCCCTGCTTTCGCTCCATATCGGCATTCACGCTGGTAGCGGCGAGCTGGTGATCAACCCCACCGAGTTTCTCTGCTCCACCAAGTTCGACGTCCACTTTATGGGCACCGCCGCCCATGCAGGGCTCGAACCCAATGCCGGCAGCAATGCGCTGGCCGCCGCCTGCATGGCCACCACCGCCATGCTCGGCATTCCCCGCCACCGCGACGGCATGACCCGCATCAACGTCGGCCAGCTTCACGCTGGCAGCGGCCGCAACGTCATCCCCGATCATGCCGAGCTGCGCGGTGAAACCCGCGGCGCCGATAGCACGCTCAACGACTACATGTTCAGTCAGGTACAGCGCATCGTCGAAGGGACTGCCCTCGCCCACGGAGTCACCTATCGCATCATCAAGCAGGGTGAGGCCATTGCCCTCGACAACAGCCCGGCACTGCAGGCCGAGCTGGCGGCGCTGGCCCGCAAGCAGGGGCTCGCTACCATCCAGACTCGCCGCTTTGGTGCCAGCGAAGATGCCGGTTTTCTGATGGAGCGGGTGCAAAAGCAGGGAGGCGAAGCGGCTTACCTCATCCTGGGGGCCGATCTGGCGGCGCCGCACCATCACAACGAATTCGATTTCGATGAGCGGGTGATGCAAAGCGGGGTAGAGCTACTGGTCGCCTGGGCCCGTGCCCGACTGGGTTTGGTAGAAGCAGCCCTCTCTTGATATCCCCTCGGCCAGCTCACCGGTTAACGGGATCAAAAAAAGGCGCCTCGGCGCCTTTTTCTGCAAGAAAAACCTGACCGCTACTCGCGGAGCTTGCGATGCACATCGGGGCGGCCACCGGTCACGCTATCGGCTCTCCCCTCCTCTTTGGCCTTCTCGGCCCGCTTTTTGCGCATCTCGCGGGGATCGGCGATGAGCGGGCGGTAGATCTCGATACGATCGCCGTCGTGCAGCGGCTCGCTCCCTTTCACTGGGCGGCTGTAGATGCCGAACTTGTTGACCGACAAGTCAATCTCGGGGTGCTTTTGCACGATGCCGGACTGCTCGATGGCCGCCAGCACGCAGGTCTCGGGCGCCACCCGCAGGGCAATCACCGTCTGCTGCTGCGGCAAGGCATAGACAACCTCGATGTTGAGCTGGTCAGACACCGTATACCTCCTTCGCCCGGTTGGAGAAGGCGGAGACCATGGAGCTCACCAGATCGCGGAATACCTGACCAAAGGCCACCTCGATGAGCTTGGAGGTAAACTCGAAATCGAGATCAAACTCCACCTTGCAGGCATCCACATCGAGCGGGGTAAAGGTCCACCAGCCCGCCAACTTGCGGAACGGGCCATCCACCAGCTCCATCCTGATCTGACGGTTCACATCCAGCTGATTGCGGGTGGTAAAGGTCTTGGCAATCCCCGCCTTGGCCACATCGACCGACGCCATCATGTAGTCATCGCCAGCCTCGTGGACACGGCTGCCGACACAGCCGGGCAAAAACTGCGGATAGGCATCCACATCGTTAACCAACTTGAACATCTGTTCTGCACTGAACATCACCAGGGCACTGCGCGTAATTCGGGGCATGGCTTTTCCTCATCCAATCGGCGCGATTTTATCACCATGTTTGGGGTTGTGGAGGTAAAACCTCAGCCAAACCGCTCAGAAAGCCACCACTTGACCTGCTGCGCGTTTTACAGCCGCCCCTGCCTACGTATAATACGAGCCTCCTAGTCATTGCCGGAAATCGCCCGTCATGAGCAAAAAAAACAGTAAAAACAAAGCCGGGTCCAGCACCATTGCACTCAACAGAACCGCGCGCCACGAATACTTCATCGAAGAGAAGATCGAAGCGGGTCTGTCCCTGCAAGGGTGGGAAGTCAAATCCCTGCGGGCGGGCAAGGCCAACATCAGCGAAGCCTATGTCATCTTCCGCGATGGCGAGGCCTATCTGTTCGGCTCCAGCTTCCTGCCACTGCAAGCGGCCTCCAGCCACGTGGTATGTGACCCGACCCGCACCCGCAAACTGCTGCTGAGCCGTCGTGAACTCGACAAGCTCGAAAGCCTGATCGCCCGTCAGGGCTACACCATAGTTCCCCTCGCCCTCTACTGGAAACAGTGCTGGGTCAAAGTCGAGATCGGCCTGGTGAAGGGCAAGAAAGAGCACGACAAGCGCGAAGATACCAAGGCCCGCGAGTGGGATCGGGAAAAAGCCCGCATCATGAAGAACAAGCATCGCGGCTAACCCGCTACTGGCAGGATCTGGACGCCAGTTCACCTTCCCCCGGCGCAGCTGGCTCTTCAGGCTCAGCTGCGTACAATAAATCGGCAAACAGACTTGCTGCCAGAGGGAATGGGTATCAACGCCTTGCTATGACAGCATTTTTGCGTACAATCGCAATTAACAACTTGGGGCTGATTCTGGATTCGACAAGATTCACGAAACCCAAGGTGCATGCCGAGGTGCGGTAGGCCTCGTTAATAAACCGCAAAAAAATAGTCGCAAACGACGAAAACTACGCACTAGCAGCTTAATAACCTGCATAGAGCCCTTCTACCCTAGCTTGCCTGTGTCCTAGGGAATCGGAAGGTCATCCTTCACAGGATCGTGTGGAAGTCCTGCTCGGGGCGGAAGCATTAAAACCAATCGAGCTAGTCAATTCGTAGCGTGTCTCTCCGCAGCGGGTTGGCGAATGTAAAGAGTGACTAAGCATGTAGTGCCAAGGATGTAGTAATTTTGGACGGGGGTTCAAATCCCCCCAGCTCCACCAAATAATGTTCCGGCCGGGAACGAAGAAGTACAGAAACCCGCAGAGCGTAAGGCTTTGCGGGTTTTTTGTTGTCCGGAGAAGTTCGGGGGAGTTCGACGAAATCCGTATAGGTAGGTACCATTGATGGTACCAATGAGCATTAGGTGCCATTTTTCCATTGGTACCAGACCTGTACTTGTATCAAGGAGGATACAATGACTAAAGATCGGTTGAGCGACACCAAGATCAAAGCAGCCAAACCCAAAGAGAAAGAGTACACCTTAGCTGACGGTGAAGGGCTGCAGCTTCGGGTCACCCGGCAAGGTTCTAAACTTTGGGTATTCAAGTACTACCGTCCTGTTAGCAAAGCTCGGACCAATATCGGACTGGGAACCTATCCAGAGATCACCCTCGCCAAAGCTAGAGAGTTGCGACATGAAGCTCGCTCTCTCCTTGCTCAAGGCATAGACCCGAAAACTCACCGAGAGGAACGAGCCCGAGCCGCAGCAGCACAACTTGCTGCCGAGATGGCCACCTTTGAGCACATGGCGGCAAAGTGGTTGGAGCTCAAGCGGCATTCGGTTACCCCGGCCTACGCGACTGATACATGGCGGTCTCTGCAACTTTATGTACTCCCCTATATCGGCCGAGTCCCAATCGAGCAGATCAAAGCACCGCAAGTCATCGAGACGCTGCGACCTTTAGAAGCTGATGGTAAGCATGAAACTGTGCGTCGTTTGTGCCAGAGAATTAACGAAATTCTCGACTACTGCGTTAACCATGGCTTGCTTACAGCTAACCCTTGCTCAGCGATTCGCAAAGTCTTCAAGCAGCCAAGCAAAAAGCACATGCCAACAATCCAACCATCCGAGCTCCCACTGCTCATGGCCGATATCTACGATGGCAGGCTCGCTCATGAGACCCGCCGCCAAATCGAATGGAGCCTTCATACACTGGTACGGCCGAGTGAATCGGCCGGTACTCGCTGGGATGAGATCGATTTCGACACCAAGGTATGGACCATCTCGGCTGAACGGATGAAGATGTCGAGGCCACATAGGGTGCCGTTAACCGAGCAGGCCCTTGCAATACTTGAGTGCATGAAGCCCATCAGTGGCCATCGCCCATTCGTGTTTCCTGGTTATCGAAAGCCTCTTGGACACATCAACCCACAGACGGCAAATGCGGCGCTTAGGCGACTTGGCTATGGGGGACGCTTGGTTGCTCATGGTATGCGCTCCCTCGGGAGTACCATACTGAACGAGCAGGGTTTCAACCCAGATGCCATTGAAGCCGCCTTGTCACATGCCGATGAAAACGAGATACGCCGCGCCTATAACCGCTCAGATTACCTCGAACAGAGGATCCCGATGATGAAGTGGTGGAGCGAACATATTGAGCAAGCAAAGCTCGGTCCTTTCCGTATCTAGCCACCAGAGTGCCGTGAATCTTGTAGGGAGCGAACCAGCACCAGTTCCCCCTACCTTCCAATGCCAGTCATCAGCTTGACTGGCATTTTTTATTCCTCCCTTTATGACTGAGCATCTTGCTGGATGCCTTCTTGTTGGCTTCGTCAATGCATTCCAAAAACAAATAAAACACTACCATTCGATGAAAATAATTCATATAAAAGTGGTGTTCTAGTAGGACGATAGCATTTGCGGGTCGGTGGTTTACTGAGCGCACTGTACGGCCCCGGACCATGCCGTACCTTGACGAACCGCTACGCAAGGAGCTCAGTATGAAAACTAAAAGCACTCGTTCGACTCATATCAAAGAGGCCGAGCACCTCCACGCAGCCCCACATGCCAAGCCGCTCTCATCCACTGAACCCTCCTTTCGCTTCTTGGATATCAAAGAAGTGCTGGCTTTAATCCCTGTCAGCAAGACAACGTGGTATGACGGTATTCGGAAGGGAATCTACCCGAAAAAGTGCAGCCTCGGTGGTCGCCGCGTCGCTTGGCGCAGCTGTGATATCGAGGACTTGATGCAGAAGTTGGTCGGGGGGATGTAACCATGACCACCGCCCTCTCCTTGGAGGACTCAATGATTGCCATGGGCGTGAAGCCATCACGCTCATTGAGCCCTACACCTGGTCAGGTCCTCCGCTTTCATATTCAAGGGGACCGCCCAGGTACACGCAATGGTTGGTTGATCACCGACGAGTTGGGTAATCACGCCGCTTTTGGCTCGTGGAAGACGGGAATAAAGTGCGTATGGCGGCCAATCGGACCCGCAATACCAAGCTATATACGTGCCCAACTCACTCAGCAGGCAAAAGCTGCTGAGGCAAATCGGCTTGCCGAGGTCCAAGCAAAGGCGCTCAAGGAAGCCAAAGAGATCTGGGGGGCAGCCGAGCCCCCATACCAACACGCTTACCTTGCACGCAAACAAATCTCAGGGGTCGGTTCTCGTCAGTTTGGTAACCGGTTGATAGTACCGGTCTTCAATGCACGCTCCCAGTTGTTGAGCTTGCAAGACATTGATGAAAGCGGGAATAAGCGCTTCCATCGGGGTTTGTCACTCAAGGGCGGGTTCTTACTCCTTGGCCCTTCACCCAAGTCCGACGCCCCCGTATTGCTTTGTGAAGGCTATGCAACCGGGGCCACGCTGTTTGAGAACCTCGGCATACCGGTCGCCATTGCATTTTCTGCCGGTAACCTGCTCGAGGTCGGCCGTATCATTCGCACGCTCTATAGCAGCAGCAAGCTGTGGGTGTGTGCAGACAACGATCATGCCACTGCTGGCAACCCCGGACTAACCAAAGCGCGTACAGCAGCATATCAACTGCACGGCCGCTTGATTGTGCCACCGACCATCCCCGGTATAACCGACTTCAATGACCTCTTCTGCCTTAACGGCAAAGCCGCACTGCTCGCGAGTGTTGAGGCCGCTCCTCCAGCCCATTAAATCCGGTGTCACGGCGTCACTGTGTCACAAACACCAACGAGACCGGATCGTTCAACCAACTTTATACAAAGGAATATCTCATGAATACAAGGCGTTACGAGCTGAAGGTTGAGCCCTTCCAGTTAGGTCCCATTGAGTTTCAAGATGGACTCTACTGTGTCACCACTGACAAAGGTCAAGACGATGTGTGGAGCAGGATCGGTGCTCCACTCTGGGTAATCGCCAGCGGGAGCGACACTGCGGGTCTAGGCTGGGGCATACAGGTCAACTGGTATAGCCCGGATGGCCGGCCGCAGGAGGCGTTTATTCGAGATGTTCACCTGCTATCTGACGGACGCGAAGCGTTGATGAAGCTGATGGACGGAGGCTATCGCTTCAACTTGGGTATGAAGAGACAGCTGATTGACTATCTCAACTCGAAGCCCACTGACAACACGCGTATTCGGCATGACCGGCTAGGCTGGATCCCGGATACCCACATCTTCATGTTTGGAGATGGGGCTGTGGGATATGCCAATGCGGTCAAGTATATCTATACCGGTCATACCCCAATACAATCCGACGTGGCAGGCACCTTGGACGAATGGCGTGATGAAGTTGCGGCGCTGTGCCTTGGCAACAGCCGCTTGCTATTAAGTACCTCGCTTGCTTTCGCTGGCCCCTTGCTGCGCTTGACCAATCAGAGCAGCTTTGGCGTCCATCTGGTGGGGCCATCCTCAATCGGCAAGAGCACCGCCATGCTGGTTGCAGCCAGCGTGCTCGGCAAGCCTGCCAACAAGATCCAGACATGGAATGCCACCAAGGTGGGATTGGAAACCACCGCAGACTTGTGCAACGACAGCACCCTCTTTCTGGACGAGATCGGGCAGGCAGACCCTCATGTTCTGGGCGACACCATCTACATGCTGGCCAACGGTGAAGGACGAGCTCGTGCCAATGCCGATCTGTCGCGCCGTGCCAAACTGCAATGGCGAACAACCTTCCTCAGCAACGGGGAAGTTGACTTGGAGCACAGCCTTGCCTCGGTCGGTAAGCGTCACAAAGCTGGCCATGATGTCCGCATGATCAATATTGAGGCCGATACCGACCGCCATGGCATCTTCGAAGAGTTGCATGGCCATCCGAGTGGAGCCTCCCTCTCCAAGACCCTCGCAGAACGTACTACCCGGTATCATGGCGTTGCCTTCCGCTCTTTTGTTGAAGAGCTGACCTTGGACATCGATGGTGCTCAGGCATTCGTTGACGAGCATCGCGCAGACATGATGCGACGGCTTGGAGCCAAAGAGTGTGATGGCCAAGTGCAAAGGGTGGCCGATGCATTCGGATTGATATCGGCTGCAGGTGAGTTGGCCAACCGCTTCGGGATCACAGGTTGGCCTGCGGGTAGTGTAGCAGCCGTTGTCGAGCAACTATTCCGTAAGTGGCTCGCAAGGCGTGGTACAAGCGGATCCCTTGAAGAAGCAAACATTATCGAGCAGTTGGTCGAGCTACTCGAACGCCGCAGAGGGCAGTTCCTTGCCGATGGGCCGAATGTCACGAAGCTGGGAGAGACTTACGGCTACACGACCTCTCTCGAACTGCACCTCTATGTGGATGGGTTTAAACAAACCTTCATCGGTTTTAACGCCAACTATGTCCATAAGGTGTTGCGTAAACACGGCATCCTCACACATGGCACCGGCCGCGACCTGCCCCGACACAAGAAATCCAGGGTGTATCAATTGTCGTTGGACAAGATAGCGGACGCCCACGACAGGCTGTTGTCGGAACAAGGAGGATAATAAACAACAGGGGCCGCAGGACGCGGCCCCTTTTCTTGTTTGTGGTTAGTGCAGAGGGGATTGTGGTTCGTCAGCCCCCTCCTCTTCAAGCCAATGCTGCCGCTTGTGTGTCAGTTGAGCGACCAGCTCCTCCTGCGACCATACCCTCTCCCGCAGGTCGGTCTCGACTCGCCCTCGCAGTTGCTCAAAGAAATGTTCATCCGCGATGGCCATCAGATAGGCCAGCTCCAACACCTCATCACCGTTGAGCGAGACACGACGAGCCTTTCGCTTGGCACTCACGCTCACCTTCTCTTCCCGCTGGCTGTGACTAACATGGAGCCCAAGGAGAGACGGGTTCAGACCGGAGATGATGCGCTCGCTCAATCCCCACTTGATGCTATCCATCAACGGCTTGCCCAGAATGCCCCCTGTTGCCACCGTCAGTGACGCGACAAACAGGCTGAAGTCCAACATCTCCTCCTTGGTCAGCTGACCGTTATCCAGCATCCGCTGGATCGACCGACCCGACTTGCCAAAGAGTCGCTCTATGAGATCGAGATTCACTTTCATGATGATGTCCTTTGGTTTTGGCACTATTGCCGCCCCAAGATTTAAGTCCCCCTTTAGGGGGACAAATGGCCACCAAATGCAATTGATATTTATTCCCATTAAGTTGGGTGTAACTTCATAAGTTCATGAGAGATATTGGGCCACAGGTCGATTGATGCGGCCCTGCTCGACGGGATCTCGAATGCACTGCCCCTCCTCTAGGTCATGCCAAAGATGGGGTTCGTTTCCTATTATAGGAAACGAACATTCTAGCAATTTCAATTGGTTACCATACCTAGCAGCGGTCATAACAGCACACTCACCCGCAAAGGATGAGTCGAGGGTGAGTGTGGCTATCGGTTGCACAAGGGAGAAAAACCGGTACCGACGGGGTGGTGGGGATGAGTCAAATCAAGATGGGGGGGCGGGAGGTGACCCCGCCGCCGCGCATGTGGAATGTGTCACCGAGACCCGTCTACATTCGCAGCACTTTTCCAAAACGTCCTACTACAGCCAAGTAGCAGGTTCCTTGTGCCTTGGTTACCTCGCCACCGGCAGGTCCTCCCAGCGGGTGGTGTAGCAGGGGCTCAGGTGCTCTTGTCGCATCATCCACTCAGGCGACCCCGTGCCTTGGCTGGCAAAGCCTACTCGCCCCAATCCCTTGGCTTTGATCTGGTCCATCACGGCCATCAGCGCGTCCGATTGAGCGGAGGACGGGGCAAACAGGTCAGCCTGTTGCTGCCCCTTGGGGGTAAACTCACTCAGCATGACCCCACCCTTCTGATAGCGGTAACCGTCGCGCCAAATCTGCGGTAGCAGCACGTTCACTTGCTGCAGCAGCAACCGGGTATCATCGCTAGGGCAGACCAGCCGAACGCCAGCCTGCTCACTGTAGTAAGGGGCTCGTTCATCAAAGGGGCTGGTTCGCACGAACAGGTGCACCCGCTGGCAACACATCCCCTCGGCCCGCAGCTTCTCGGCTGCGCGAGCCATAAAGCCTGACAACGCTTGGGCCATTTCTCCACGGTCAGTCACGCGCTCACCAAAGGAACGGCTCGAGAGGATCTGCAGCTTCGCCGCCGGTTCAACGGTCAGCTCTGCGCAAGGCAGGCCACGCAGCTCCTGTACGATCCGCTCGACCACCACGCCGTATTGGGCGCGTAACCCTTTGGCATCGCTAGCCACCAGGTCAGCCACGGTGTTGATGCCTTGTGCCACCAACTTGGCTCCCAAGCGCCGTCCTATGCCCCACACCTCGTCCACCGGGGTGATAGCCATCAGCCGGGCACGGCGCAGCTCGTCACGCAAGTCCACGACGCCGCCAGTGGCAGGCCACTTCTTGGCTGCATAGTTGGCCAGCTTGGCGAGGGTCTTGGTGGGGCCAATCCCGACCCCTACCGTTAGGCCGGTCCACTGCCACACTCGCTGCCGGATCTGTTGTCCATAGGCTGTCAGGTCCCCGGCAAACGACTCCGACAACGCCATGAACGCTTCATCGATGGAGTAGACCTCAAGCTCGGGGGCCATGGTCTCCAACGTGCTCATCACCCTGCCAGACATATCGCCGTAGAGCGCGTAGTTGGAGCTGAATGCCACACCGCCATGCGCCTCGAACTGCTCGCGGATCTTGAAGTAGGGCCCGGCCATCTTGATACCCAGCGCCTTGGCTTCGGGGCTGCGCGACACCACGCATCCATCGTTGTTGGAGAGCACCACGATCGGGCGGCCACGCAGCTCAGGGCGAAACAGCCGCTCACAGCTGGCGTAGAAGTTGTTTACATCAACGAGCGCTATAGCCATCACGCTGCCTCAGATTGCCAATCACATGGGTGACCACTCCGAACAACTCCAAAGAGAGGCTCATACAAGGGTCGATAGGCGCGAACGCCGGATTGGCTGGCAACAGCCGCAACCTCGGCTTGAGCTGCAAGGTCTTTACCGTGAAGCCGCCATCGAGTAGTGCAATCACCACATCACCATGGCGCGGGGTGAGGCTCTTATCGACCACCAGCAAGTCACCGGGAAAGATGCCCACCCCGGTCATGCTCTCCCCCTCGGCACGCAGATAGAAGGTTGCTGCAGGGTGCGCCACGCAGTGGGTGTTGAGGTCCAACTTCCCTTCCAGATAGTCGCTGGCTGGGCTGGGAAAGCCGCAAGAGGCGCGGTGCAAGAACAGCGGGATGGTCACCTCGGCAGGTGATGGGTCTGGGGTTAACAGCTTCATGGCAAAACACCTGTATTTATATACAGGCATTATAGCGCACCACCTTTGAACCAGCGCAAGTCCCGCATGCCAGTGATGGCGTACCATGGCGCCAACAAATAACAAAGAGGTCAGTATGAGTCACAATCTGTGTGCCCTACCGAAAGAGCAGCAAGAACGGGTCGAGGTCGAGAAGGCCGCCGCATATGCGGTATGGAAGGAGCGCAACGGTCACTTGGCCAGCGCAGAAAGCGAAGCGAACCAACATCAAGGTGAACTGGGTCGCTACTTCCTTGAAAAGGTCGCCTACTTCAAGTCTCGCTGACCCTATCAACACGTTCATCGGTGGCTATGCAGGTCACTAGCAACAAACCGCATTCCAAACAACTTAACGAGGTACGTATTGTGACGGCATTGGTAGTCAACTTGGTAGAGACCTACTCCAGCCGAGGTGCTTACAAGGGCGCCATTAGCGCTTGGCGGGTTTCAAGTGATATGGCCAACAAAATCTCCACCGTCATTGGGGTTTACAAGTCTCAAGTCGTGGTTGTCATCGAAGGCTGCCAGCTGAAACTCTCGACACCTGATGTCAATGAACTACACGATGACGGGTGTGATGGTCGTTACTTCGTGGTCGGTGGAGACGTTTACGAAGACACCAAAGCTTGGCTAAAGCCGCATCCGTGGCTATTCAAGTCACTGGCCAGCGTACAAGGCCCACGCTACCTGAGCCTCGAAGAGGCCAACCAGATACCTTCAGGCAGCGTCATACTGAAGTAAGCCATATCTACACATCTTGATAGATAAGGTGAGGGAGGCTCGCGCCTCCCCCACTCAACACCACACCTCACACAAACTCTCAGCCTGTGCCAGCACCAGCTGGGCAGCCTCTTCCTGCTGGTCTGGCGGGTACTTGTACTTGCGCAGGATACGCTTGACCAACAGACGTAACCGGGCCCTGACGCTCTCTCGGCTACTCCAGTCAACGGTCACGCTACGGCGCAGACTGGCAGTCAGCTCGTGGGCTATCTTGGCCAGTATCTCGTCACCCAGCTCACGCACAGACGCCTCATTGTTGGCAAGAGCATCATAGAAGGCGAGCTCGTCATCGTTGAGGCCCAAGGCCTGCCCCCGCTTGCTCACAGCAGCAAACTTCTTGGCCATGTCGATCAGCTCCTCGATGACCTGCGCGGTCTCGATGGAGCGGTTCTGATAGCGCTGGATGACCTTGGTCAGCATCTCCGAGAACTTCTTCTCTTGGGATAAGTTTGTCGCGAACTTCGCCTTGATCTCCCCCTCTAGCAACCGTTCCAGCAGCTCCACGGCAAGATTGCGCTCCGGCAGGTTGCGTACCTCGGCCAGAAACTCATCATCGAGCAGACCGATGTTGGGCTTGTCGAGGCCGACCGCTTCAAACACATCGACCACATCGCCCGATACCACGGCATTGCCGATGATCTGGCGAATAGCCAGGTCGCGCTCTTCGTCCGTTTTCTTCTTCCGGGTGACCTCTTTCTTGGTCAGCATCACCTTGACCGCTTGCAAGAAGGCCACTTCCTCTCGTACCGCCTTGGCCTCATCAAGGGTACAGCAGAGGGTGAATGCCTTGCTCATCGCCAGCGCGTTGTCGGCAAAGCGCTTCTTGCCATCTTCAAGACCAAGGATGAAGTCAGCAGCCCTTGCCAGCAGCTTGTGTCCACCCGTGAGGTAGTCGCTGTAATCGAAGCCATGCAACATGGAGCGCAGTACATCCAGCTTCTCCTCCAACACCGCGTAGGCCTCACGGGCATCGACCGTAGGGCGACCACGACCACGGCTGGCGGTGTACTCCTTGATAGCGCTCTTGAGCTCGTTGGCGATACCAATGTAATCGACCACCAACCCACCTTGTTTGTCCTTGAACACCCGGTTTACCCGCGCAATGGCCTGCATCAGGTTGTGGCCCTTCATCGGCTTGTCCACATAAAGGGTATGTACGCAGGGCGCGTCGAAGCCGGTAAGCCACATGTCTCGCACGATGACCAACTTGAGCGGGTCACTCGGGTCTTTGAACCGCTTCTCCAGCCGTTTCTTCACTTGGGTGGCATGGATGTGGGGCCGCAGCAATGCCTTGTCAGAAGCGCTACCGGTCATCACGATCTTGATGGCCCCCTTGTCGGGGTCCGGGTCATGCCAGTCGGGGCGCAGGGCCACGATGGCATCATACAAGTGCACGCAAATCTCGCGGCTCATGGCGACCACCATGGCCTTGCCATGCTGCGCCTGATTGCGCTCTTCGAAGTGGGCCACCAGATCGGCGGCAACCCGCTCAATTCTTGGCTTGCTGCCAACCACCTTCTCCAAGGCTGCCCACCGTGACTTAAGCTTGGCCTGCTCGCTCTCTTCCTCATCCTCGGCCAGCTCATCCACTTCGTCGTCGATGTGGGGAAGTTCTTCGTTATTAAGTGACAACTTGGCCAAGCGTGACTCGTAGTAGATGGCAACCGTGGCACCATCGTCCTTGGCCTGCTGCATGTCGTAGACGTGGATGTAGTCGCCAAAGACAGCGCGAGTGTCGCGGTCTTCCGCTGATACGGGCGTACCGGTAAAGGCCACGAACGTCGCGTTGGGCAGCGCGTCGCGCAAGTGCTGGGCATACCCGACCTGATAGCGCGCAGCTCCTTCTGCAACCTTGCCTGGCGCTTTGAGCGAGGCGCTGAAACCGTACTGGGTTCGATGTGCTTCATCCGCGATGACCACGATGTTGGCGCGGTCGCTGAGCACAGGGAACGTGTCCTCATCCTCGCCGGGCATGAACTTCTGGATGGTCGTGAACACGATGCCGCCGGAGGGCCTGTTGCCAAGCTTGTCACGCAGGTCACCTCGCGTACTCACTTGCACCGGCTGCTCGCGCAGCAGATCTTGCGAGAGTGAGAAGACCCCGAAGAGCTGGCCATCAAGGTCATTGCGGTCAGTGATGACGACGATGGTCGGGTTCTCCATCGCGGCGTCTCGCATCACTCGCGCCGCAAAGCAGGTCATGGTGATGCTCTTGCCACTACCCTGGGTATGCCACACCACCCCGCCCTTGTGGCTGCCGTCTGGACGCGATGCGAGCACCACCTGCTCGATGGCCGCCCTGACCGCATGGAACTGATGGTAACCGGCGATCTTCTTGACCAACCGGCCGTCGTCTTCAAACAGCACGAAGAAGCGCAGGTAATCGAGCAACATGGCCGGGGTCAGAATGCCGCGCACCATGGTCTCCAGCTCGCCAAACTCACCGTAGGGGTCGAGGTTGACCCCATCCACCGTGCGCCACTGCA
Organism: Aeromonas sp. 602200; assembly: GCF_049173895.1. Lineage (NCBI taxonomy): Bacteria > Pseudomonadati > Pseudomonadota > Gammaproteobacteria > Aeromonadales > Aeromonadaceae > Aeromonas > Aeromonas sp. 602200. The sequence continues at coordinate 182,328 of NZ_JAAKSL010000003.1, read as the reverse complement.
TAAAGCGTTCGGCATCCGCAGACAGCGATCCCATCCGCGCCTCGCTACCATCGGAGGCAATCATGATCTCGTTGTACTGGAACAGGTCGGGGATCTGCTCCTTGTAGGTCTGCAATTGGTCGAATGCCTTCCAGATGTCTGCATTCACATCGGCCGGGTTCTTGAGCTCCAGCACCACCAGCGGCAACCCGTTAACGAAAAGAATGATGTCTGGGCGTCGGGTGTGTTTGGGCCCCTTGATGGTGAACTGATTGATGGCCAGCCACTCGTTGGCGGTAGGATCCTCGAAGTCAACGAGGCGGACAAAGTCCCCCACCGTCTCGCCATCCCGCTGGTACTGGACTGGCACCCCATTCACCAGCAGGCGGTGAAACGCCCGGTTGGCCGACAGTTGCGCCGGGGTATCGAGATTGACCACCTGCGCCAGCGCGTCTTCACGCGCTACCATCGGCACAGACGGATTAAGGCGTGCTATAGCGCCTCTCAACTGGTCGAGCAACAGCACCTGATTGAAGTTCGCACGCCACGGATTATCAGAATCGGGGGCCACATCGTAGCCACACACCACGCGATAGCCCACCTCGGCCAACCACCCCAGCACCTCTTGTTCCAACTGATCTTCGGTCATGCACCATCACTCATCAACAGGGAGAAACGCCCGTCAGGCGGGCTCGGCGGGTCTCAGTGGCAAGCGCAGTTCGCACGCAGAATCCGCCCCCGGCTGGTATGGCAATATCAGCCGGTGGGACGAACTGGCAGCCAAGTCAAACGGCAAGACCCACAACGTCAGGCGGGCATCATAACAAAAAGGTTCGAGTGGAACTTTGAGCTGGCTCCATGATGGATAAATCAATACCAGATGACCATCATCCTGCTCGGTCAGGTACTTGTGGCCATAGGCAAACAGTTGGTAGAGGTCACCCTGGCTAATGCCGTACTTGCCGTCATGGTCACTGCTATCGAGCCGCTTCCACTTCACATCCATCACCCAACGCTTGTTGCCGTGCTGCAACAAGAGGTCCGGCTGTAACCGGAACATCTGCTTGCCTTGCTGGGTGCAAAGGTACTGACTGGCCACCTGGGCCTTGAGGTTGGCATCGGGCAACAGCTGTTCACGCAGGCACGACTCTACATAGCGCTCGAACAGCTTCTCCATGGGGAACAGCAAGCTGATGCCGCGCCACTCACCATTCAGGGCACTTGGCATGGCACGATAGAGGATGAGCTCACACCACGGCCGAACACCTTGATAGTGAGCCATCAAGCGGTCATGTCGCCACAGTCTGAAGTCCCCTTCCACATCGCGGCTGGCAGGCACATCCACCAGCAAGTGGCGCAGCTCCTGTGCCAACCGCCAATTGTCCGGGTGCTGAGTCGCATTGGCGACGGTCTCCAGCGCCCGCTTGAGCAGCCGGTTCTCGGCCCGGTCGGGCAAGAAGAGGTCGTAACGTAACGCAAAGTGGTGGCCCCGGCCCGGTGGCTGGCGCATCTGCCGGGCGACATCCAGCTGACCACGCAAGAACGGCTCGGTCGCCTCAAGACGCTGATAGTCACTGCGTACGCCACGTTTGACCAGCTGATCGAGCTCGGCCAGAAAGCGCGCGATAACCCACTCGTTGAGCGGCATATCAAAGCGATCCAGCGACGCCTCCGCCGTTTCACGGGGTGGCAGATCCAGGGCTCGCTCCAGCATCCGGCGGATCAACTCGCGGCCATCCACGAGTGGGTCATCCTCATTGGCGGTCTTGGGCAGGATCTCGATCACCTGCCCGGTGGGGGTCTCTATCACCCCCACGTAGTTGTCCAGTTGTAAGGTCCTGCTATCTTCCACCTGCGCAAGAGCGGGTGCATGGCTTACCTTGTAGCGCTGGCTCAACTGACATAGCCAATCGAAATCAACCGGGTCTATATGGGCAAGCGTCAGCGTATTAACAGCGTTATCTCTAACGGTTAGCCGACCATACTCACGAACCGTGATGGGAGCCTTCACTGCGCCCCCTTGTCACCCTCGATGGTCAAGACATAGGCCTCAATACGCCTAAACGCCTTCTCATTGATACTCCAACGTTGGCGTTGTCCCCCAACCGCTATATCACCAAGCAGGGTCTTGAGTTCGAGCTTGGGCGCCTCGAGGAACATCGCCTCAGCCTTGATCTTGCGATGATCATTGAGCACCCAGGCGATGCGCTGCCAGTCCTCAAAGAAGTACTCCTGTAACAACGGCAGGATCTGATGCTGGAAGATGTCCCCCAACTGCGCCAAGGTTGGCTTTGAAGCCGCTTTGAGCGGCATAAAGTAGGCATGACCAAGGCAATGGTCGCGGTCCAGCAGCACCTCGATGCGCTGGTTCAGCGTGTGCAGCAAGCGGCCTACGTCTACCTTGTGCCCCTCTTCCTCGATGACCACGCCGTCAAGTAAATCGGCCCTGGGCGGCATCTCTTCAAACACAAAGCGGCGACGCAGTGCAATATCGAGCCCGGCCAAGGAGCGGTCAGCGGTGTTCATGGTGCCGATAAGGTAGAGGTTGTCTGGTACGCTAAATGGGCGCTTGGAGTAAGGCAACGTGGTGGTCAGTGCCTCGTCAGCACCAGCCCGCTTGCTTGGTTCTATCAGGGTGATCAGCTCACCGAAGATGCGCGAAACGTTGCCCCGGTTGATCTCGTCGATGATCAATACACGTTTGTTCGATAGCGTGACGCCAGGTTCACTCTGCGACCCAGCTTGTGATGCTGTGGCATTGACCAGAGCAAGCAGCTTCTCCGGGATCAAGGTCGGAGCCTTCAATTCATAGAGCGTCATCTGGCTGAAGCGACCGTTGATCAGCTCACCGCATGGGAGCGAGGGGCTGAACTGGCATAGCCACTTGACCGACCTGACCTGTGCGTAGCTGTCATCCCCCTCGTAGTGCACGTCACAGCGATAATCACCGGTAATCTCACCAATCGCGCGGAACTTGAAGTTACCATCGGTGACCACCACAAGGTCGCCAATCTTCATCCGATTGACCAGCGTCATCACGCTGGTAACGGCATAATCATTTGGGTTATTGATCTTGCCTACCGATTGTTCCAACACACTCTGTACGTCGCTGCGGGTCCGACACTTGCTATAGTCGTGGGAACTGCCGTAGCCCAACCGAATAACGCCCTGCTCTATGCAGTCGTCAAACACATGGGCATCCTCCCCCAGGGTATTGCCAAGCGACATCTTCCAGACCCGGCGCCCCTCCAGCGTCATCGCCTCATGGCTGTCGCTGCGCGTGACTTTGGCGGCCACCGCGTCACACATGCGCTTGAAGACGCCATCAACCACGTCATAGGTCAGTTGACCACTGTCTCCGTCACTCTCGGCACGGATCCCCTCCACAAAGTCTTCATAACTGAAGCTCTGGTGGAAGGTCACAAAGTCGATACGCCCCTCCTTGACCAGCTCATCAAAGCGCGCTTTAAGCGCCTTGCGGGCCTCTGGTCTCACATCATCGTCGTGTTGTGCCAGACACTCGGGGTCGAGAATAGCCAGCGCCTTGTTGATGGTGTGATAGGTCTTGCCGGTGCCGGGTGGGCCGAAGAGAATCTGGTTCAACGGCGAGTTGGTCTTGGGCATCACCAGGTTGTCGTTTGCTTCGCTCATGATGTCATCCTCATCATCACTCCCGCTATCGTCCTTGTCTGCCTTTGGCGGTGCCAGTCCCAACGACTCGTCATACAGGCCCAACATAAAGCCATATGGGGTCAATTCAGGTAACGACTCGCGGGCCAGGTCGTAATAACGCATCAGGCGCTGCATACGCCCCATGGGTTGGTTTTCAGGAGGAATATCGTCTGACGGCCACCCCAACACGTTAAGAAAGTGACCAAGATGGCCAGGGGAAGATATTGGCAACATACGCGATGGCTGATAGCAGGTGACCAACCTCAATTTTCGGCCATTACTCATGGTCACTCGTGCATCAACCCCGGCTCGCCGATAGATCTCTTGGTCATCATCTATCCAGCTCAGGTCACCATCAGGGTCGGCTGCCGCCACGCAGTGTTGCACCTTGAGTGTGTAACGCAGCGCCTCTTCATCACTCAAGTCCGCTAACCGTTTGTTCTTGTAGACCGACCCATCCCCCAAAAAGTAGATAAGGTGCCCCTTGGAAGTACCGGGCATATAGCGGGCTAGTACGCGCTGTAGACCACGCTCGATCCACCAGCAGAACGAGTTGCCATCCCCCTTGCCCACGCAGTACTGCTCAAGGGTCAGATTAGGCAACGAGTCGAGCGGGAACTGCTCGATAAACTGGAGATAGAGTTCGCTCTGTTCGCTATCGAAGCGAGCTCTGTCGCCCATCGTCTTGAGCTGAGCCAACAGGCGCGGGAAGTGTTCATTGGTAAAGGCAGTGGCGTTTACAACAGCGGCCGTCATACAGCGAGGTCCTTCAGTTGTTGTTCGGTATCCGGCAAGCGCAGTTGACCGGAGATCAGGCGGGGTAGCAGGGTATCGCGCAAGTTGGCGAGGGTTTGGGCTTGCTCTACGTTCGCCAACATTCGAGCAATCATCGGCTCAATCAGAATGTAAAACTGCTCTGCAACTTCACTAGGAGGAATGGCGACTTCGTAAGCAGCCAAGTCTTTCCAATTGATTCTCGGCATCTTCGCACCGTTTGAAAGTCGATCTGCATAGGCGATGAGTTCATCGCTAAAAAGATGCATGGCCACGTAATGGTGATAAGCCGTCTGTTTTGCTTTACACACCAAAATATCGGTAGAGCAAACACCTTCAAATGGTGCAATGACCACTTTGTGGAAATATGGCCGTAGCTTACCGAAAAGAATGTCATTTCGCTCAAATGCAGATTTTGCGCTCGCTAGTTCTCCTGCCGTTCCCCACGAGTCCAAGCCAAGTTGTTTGCGTGGAATATGCTCCAGACCAACATACAAAGTTTCAGCTGACAACTGCTCAGGTTTAATTTGTTTTCGCGATGTTTCAGCAACATCACCGAGTACACCGACATCCCACCCCTTCGGTATCATGCCAAGCGCGGACTCTTCGAAGCTGTCGGGGAACAGGGCTGCGACCTCGGGGGGCAGACCTGCTGGTTGCTCGCCACGAGCGCGGGCATGGACCGGGTCAAAGTCAACAAACCACGACTTGAACAGCGCCTGCGCGATGGCCTCCAACGTGGCGTTGGTCTCGCGCAGTAGGGCGATGCGGTCATCAAGGGCAGAGAATAAGTGGGCAATTCTTTTCTGGGTTGATATATCAGGACAATAGATATCTAGTTCCATTAAGTCGGATCCAGTAATACCGGAAACTGCGACTTGACGAAGAATTGTCCCCATTAACTCTCGTCCAACTGGCGACGAAAAAAAATAGTAGAGGTAGTCACTGGAAACGATTTTGGAGTTCGGCCTTGCCCGAATGATTGAACTCTCAAAAGTTGTTGGCTCGCAAATATTCTTAACAATGGAGCATTTCCCTGCACCAGAGGCGGTCAATGAGCGTCGAGCGAATAACAAATCGCCTGATTGTAAAAGTGACTTCTCCATTTCCTTTGAGGTCAGCTCGACTCGTTTCATTGGCACATCACCCAACCTAGAAAATGCGAATAGCTCCCCCATATTGACTATTTTGCAGCCACGACCATGAAATTCCTTTTGCTTGTAAATGCCATTTCGCACAGGCTCAATAAGCAACTCTCTAAATTTGTATCTCTGGGTTTCTTTAGAACTCATACCCAAGCGCCCCCAGCTTCTGGCGGATCAGCTGATCCAGCTCGGCACCCTTGCTGATCTGCTCGCCTAGCTTCTCGGTAAGCGTCTGCATCTTGTCGGCAAAGGCCTCATCGTCCTCCTCCACCTCTTCGGCCCCTACATAGCGGCCAGGGGTCAACACATGGCCGTGTTCGGCGATCTCAGCCAAAGTCACGCTGCGGCAGAAGCCCGCTACATCCTCGTAAGACTGCTCGTACTCCCCATCCCCTTTCCACGCGTGGAAGGTATCGGCGATACGGGCAATCGCGCACTCATCGAGTTCGCACTGCACCCGGCTGATCATGGTGCCCAGCTTGCGGGCATCGATAAACAGCACCTCGCCCCGACGGCTGGTCTTGTGCTTGGCGAGGAACCAGAGGCAAGCCGGGATCTGGGTGTTGGTGAAGAGCTGACCCGGCAGGGCCACCATGCACTCCACCACGTCCGCCTCCACCATGGCACGGCGAATGTCGCCCTCGCTGTTCTGGCTGGAATTCATTGAGCCATTGGCCAGCACGATACCGGCACGACCTGTTGGCTTGAGGTGGTAGAGCATATGCTGCAGCCACGCATAGTTGGCGTTGCCCGCAGGCGGCGTACCGTAGACCCAGCGCGGATCCCCTTCGAGACTGCCATGCCACCAATCGCTGATATTGAACGGCGGGTTGGCCAGCACGAAGTCGGCACGCAAGTCAGGGTGCTGATTGCGGGTAAAGGTATCCCCGTTCTCGCGCCCGAGGTTGTAGTCCATCCCCTGGATGGCGAGGTTCATCGCCGCCAGCCGCCATGTGGTCGGGTTCGACTCCTGACCGTAGATGGAGACATCACCCAGCTTGCCGCCATGGGCTTCGATAAACTTCTCCGACTGCACGAACATGCCGCCTGAACCGCAGCAGGGGTCGTAGACCTGACCATGATGGGGAGCAAGTACCGCCACTAGCGTCTTGACGATACTGGCAGGGGTATAGAACTGGCCCCCCTTCTTGCCCTCTGCACTGGCAAACTCGCCAAGGAAGTACTCGTAGACCTGCCCCAGGATGTCGCGTGCTTCACTGACATCACTGCCAAAGCCAATCTTGGAAACCAGATCCACCAGCTCGCCGAGCTTGCCATCGGGCAACTGGGCACGGGCGTAGCGCTTGTCGAGGATGCCCTTGAGCCGTGGGTTCTCCTGCTCGATCAGGGTCAGCGCATCGTCAATGCGCTTGCCGATATCGGCCTGCTTGGCATGGGCACGCAGCCCCTCCCAACGGGCCCCTTCCGGTACCCAGAAGGCGTTCACCTCACGGTAGTAATCACGGTCTTCCAGCTCCTCGGCCAGCAGCTCATCGTCACAGTCGTAGAGGAAGTACTCGTCGCTCTCATCGGCAAAGCGACGGGTCAGCTCGGCGCGACGGGCGGCGAAGGAGTCGGAGATGTACTTGAGGAAGATAAGGCCCAACACGATGTGCTTGTACTCGGCGGCGTCCATGTCGGCACGCAGCTTGTCTGCGGCAGCCCACAGGGTCTTCTTCAGCCCCTCGATGCCGGTAGCTTGCGGCTCATCCTTGGCCTGCTTAGCCCTGCCACTGACCTTCGCTTTGCGTGGTGCAGCGACGGCGGCTTCGCCATCCAACACCCGGAGCACTGCACCGCCCCGCCCGCGCCCCTTGCGCAGTACGCCCTGTTCCAGCAGGGCCTCGCGTGCGGCGGTAAAGTCCTCATCGGTCAGGTCGCTGAATTGGGCTTTCAAGGTGTCCATCAGGGCTTGGTTGCCGATACTGCTGCCATCTTCAGGAACAGCGGCCAGCAGCGCCAGGCTGAGCTCGTTGGGGTCGGTCATGGGCTTCTCCGGTTAATGCGTGTTGCCGTCACAGCTCACCTGTGCGAAAGCCAAGGTGAGGATGCGGGCCAAGTTGTCAGACTGACGGGGCGGCACATGCCGAGCCTTGAGGGCACAGCAGGGACCTATCCAGGGTGGTGGGTCAACAGAAGGCGATGCAGCCAAGGTGATGCATCGGCGAGAAAAAGTCCGGCCCGTCAGTCGTCTATCCGTTATCTGGCGGGCAGTTTATACAAATGAACCCCGCTGCACTATGCGTAATGTCACGCTGGATGCGTTCATCACAGGAGAGGTAGCTCAAGTGGTCAGAAGGCGAGCAGATCAGCCAGACACAATAAAAAAAGGGCCTGATAACAGGCCCGACTAACGCACGAACATCTCACGGAGGAACGAAAGCAATGGGATCGTCACTACCAAACTCACACGGACTCTCACCCGAAACAGCATAGACAAATGATAATTAAATCAATACCGAGATAACCATACAAACGTCGTTATTGTTAAGTGGATCAACAATGCGGGATTTTGTTTCAACGTCACTTGCCCAAGACTGCGCAGTTAGCTACCGTGCTTGGGTGCGGCCCGCACGACTTGCACACGAGTCAAACCGGCATTGAATACCCCATACCCTTAATGATCTGATACCCAGCATCCACCTTCCGGTTGCTTAAACGTGTGCGCCTGACCCGAAGCGTGGACTCGGAGATTGGATCATGACCATCAAGCAATTCGTGCACGGCACGCGCCAGCAACTCGCTGACTCAAGCGCACTGTCACTCAAGACCAGCCACCTCTACGAACTGATCGCCGCCGCTTTCGGCTACCGCAGCTACGCTGCGCTTCAAGCCGAGGCTATCGTTCTGCACCAGACTCCTTGGCCCTGTCAGCCTGACCTAGCCCTACTCGAGCAGCGAGGACGTGAGCTCGCGTTACCCCAACCCCAAATCCTGTCGCTTCTGATTGGCCAGCATCTACAGCGTGCTGGCGTGGTGAGCATCCAAGTCGAGGCTCTCGGCCTGACTAGAGAAGACGATTGGGATGACACATGGGAAGATGGCTGGCTCGATGATGAGGTCGAGGATGACGACGCGAACCTCCAACCCAGCACATCCAGCACATCCAGCACATCCAGCACGACTTCACTCGATGCGGCGCAGGCACTACTAGCGCAACTTGATGCCTACCATCAGCCCCCCATCGCCCTACAGGCACTGCAGCAACTGGAGGCCTTCGCAGAACGAGGTCATCCACAGGTGCACTGGTGGCTGGCACAGCGATTGGGTGATGCAGAGACTTATATTGATAACTCCGACGTGCCAAGCGGCTACTGGTACAGAAAGCAACAGGAAGGGATGGTGTTGAGCGGTCCAGAACTGGAGTTTGCCAACGGCTTCGCTGCAATGTTGGAAGAACAACAACGCTGGCTTCATCACACCCTCAAAGCCGCCCAAGGCGGCATCGTCGAGGCACGCTTTGCACTGGCCGAAGCAAGGTTGGATAGCGGCATCTTTGACATTGACCCAGCCACGGTGAGCGACCCGGCAGCCATCGCATGGCTCGCAATGGAACACGACAACCAACAAGCTGCTCACCACTGGTTGACGCAAGCAGCGCAGAGAGGTGATACACAGGCCATGCTCGCCCTCATTGAAGAGTACGACCGGGACAACCTCTACCAGTCTTGGGTATGGTTGCGTTTAGCCCAGTTGCTTGGCAACGACTTCACTCAAGACGACTTAAGAGCCATCCACGAGGATGGCAGCCTATACGATGATGATGTGGGTGGACCACTCTATGTGACCGGACGGGAAGGCATCGAACTGCCCCCACTCGCCCCCGAGCTTGCGAGCAAGGCAGAAGAGGAAGCACAGCGCTTGTTCGCCCAGAGCGCCTCAGAGGCTCTATAGCGCAATCAAAGAACAAGGGGGCGACTGCCCCCTTATCACTTGGCCAACAGCGTTCAGGAGGTCTGAGCTGCGCCAGAGCAGGGGGGAAGAGATGGCATGCAACAAGGACCACTTGTCACCACATGACACTCTGACTGCCTCTCATTCAGGACCTGTGTCACTCGCATCACGACCCCAAACTCCAGCAGCTCAACCACTAAAAAGCACTACCCTTGATAATCAACAACTTAACCAGTAATGCGCAACGTGGCCTACACTTCGACGACGATTTACTGGAAGGCTGTGACAGAATGACACCGTGACACAAACATAAACGGTCTGATACTTGCCCCGTCCAGTATTGGGATGCCATTTTCGATAACTGGCGTCCAAAAAACACATCCCAAATCGGTACCAACCACCGTACCAAGTTAAAATTTAACAATTAAAAACACCCTATATAATCAATGAATTGCAAATCCAATTCAGATATCCCCAGCCCCAAACGTTTGGAAAGGGCCATCTCGCAAGAGGTGGCCCTTTTTTATCGAGTTTATCTAGCGTGAAAGCCTCAACGTCTCACAGAAAGCGCAGGGGAATATTCACACTGGGGGCTGTGACGTCAACAAACTGGTCAATACCACGCCACAACCTAGCATGCTCACGGAGTGCTTGCTGATAGGCCCAAGTGGCGATGGCGGTAGAACGCACGGCGTCGACGCTCACCAGAGGGGCCAGCTCGTCAGTGAGGTACGCCCCGTGAGTCAGGATATTCTGCTCGTACCAGGCATCCCTGTGCTCGGGAGCGGCGAGAAAATCCCGTTTGCTCCGGTTACAGTTGGCGTGTGCCAGTACGAAGTTGTGGCCCAAATCGATTGGATAACGACGCCAGGGGATGAAATGGTCTACCTCGCCATTCCCGTGTATCGCCTTGTTACAGTAAAAACAGGTTCCCGCCTGCAAGTCCCTCAAAACCTCCCCCACTCGCCCCAGCGCCTGACGGCTTGAACCAAATAGAAAATTCTCCAGCCCTACACTTGGGCCAATCAGTGGCTGATTCCCCTTGATGTCGCAGATAAGCTGCAACCAATGCTGTCGGGAGAGGGAGACCACCAGATCGTAAAAGCGGTGGAGACAGTAGATAATGCCGGGGTTCAGGCAGATATGATCCGCGCCCCTTTGATGAGGATAGAGGTGTCACTCCTCTCGCCCACCCAATATCTGCAGACGCCACAAGGGCCCCTCAACAAGGATGCGCCGAACTCGGGCAAGAAGAGGCCGCCAGGCGTCGTGACGACGCAGTGCAGTTACCGAGCGGACCCCCTCTGCACGCAGCCGGGACAACTCCGTCAGCATGATGGCCTGACGACCGCTGCTCTGTTTGAGCAAGGTAGCCGTTTCTCCCGTCGCCGAGTAGGGCAGACGGTGCTGCCAATAAAGCTCCACAAACTTGGTGGCCAGTTCGTCCAGCGTAATAGTGCGCGCCGCGGTCAGATCATGGGTCTCGGTACTGCGTTCAATCGCGATATCTGCAATCCCGTGAAGCAAGGCGCACTTGTAAGTGGCCACAAAATCGCCTTCGGTAAAGATGCGTTGCAGATAGGCAATAAAAGCGAGTTGTTGCTCAGGAGAGGCGTGCATGTTCACCCCCAAGGCTCAGACTCTGCCAACTCAAGCCGCTACGCGCCAAGGCATCCTCCTGTGGTTCTGACACATGGAGCAGTGTCATCCCCTCCTCCAATGCAAGCCGCTCCACCTCATCGACAGCTACCGGATACATGGCTCGCTCCCGCATATCCTGCTCCGAGATAACCAAACGAAGACTCAATACCAGATAACCATCTGGTGAGAGCAGCTCATGAAGACGTGCCAGCGCCAAGGGACGAAACTCCGGGGGGAGATGCATCCAGACAGCACTGAGCAAAATCAGATCAAAAGTACCGGTCACGCGAGAGAGAGCCGGCATAGCGTCATTGACCCACGCAACTGCAGCCTCACAGGTATGACATTGACCTTGTAGAGCGAGTGCCTGACAGGGCTCGGCAGCGACCACAGTGTTGCCCTGATGGAGCCCCGCTAAAAACGCGGCATCCCGACCACTGCCAGCCCCCACATCAAACACCCTGCGCGGTGCAGCCAAAAGCCAAGGCTCCAGCAGAGTGAGCCAGTCGCAATGAACAGTGCGCGCAGATACCTGCTGGTAACGGGTCGCCAATTCGGTGGCGTGGCGCTGCTAGTAATCGAGGGACACTATGCGTTCCGATCGGAGAAGTAAGAGAAATAGTCCAACAAGATCAGTGGGTTGACCATGACAAGGACGACACTTTCCACACATGAACGATTAAGGGGGCAGAGGCATTTACAAAAACGGGATGCCAGCCAAAAGAAGCTCGGCCAGAGGGCTCTGAATGATGCCACCGCTCAACATTTCGGGTAATATTTGTCCAACTCACTGATCTCTTGGCACTTATTATCGCCATGAGAGGTCAACGCCAGATGGAGATGGCTATTAATGAACTCGACTGATGTCGTGGCCCTGTTTGGGGATGACTCGTGCTATCGAAAGGCTGATTCTCATGGCTCTCCACGATCAACGTAACCCCCATATTCCACTGATCGCCTCCCACTGCTACGTGCAGAGACCTAACGCAACCCGACCGGACAGACTACGCCGCTTCGCCATGATGGGTATGTCGCAACTGGTGTTGGGCTATGCCGGACGCAGTAGCGAGACTCATCGTATCCACCGCCTGCTCAGTCAGATAAAGGTTGGCGATGCCGTGCGTATCGCTCCCGATAAAAACAACAAGCTTCATGTGTATCACCAGAATCACGAAATAGCTCGCCTCTCCCTGCTCGGCGAAGAGACCTGGAAATTCGACATGAATAGCATCCGTGAAGCCCGAGTGATTGCTCTGGTGGAACGACGTAAAGAACAGGAGAAAGAAGAGTATCAACCCCAGATATGCATCGAGCGCTGGGAGATCCCAATCATTGAGTTGGAGTTGTAACATCAGGTCTCAGTACAGCAAAACGGTGACCAGCGGCAATTTTCATCAGATGGCCCATCCAGAGCCATATCTGTATTCATTTTTCCGATCGCAAGGTGCAGCCAGTTCGGCTATTTCCAATGTCGCTTGCCCTGCGCCACAAACCGAAACAAAAGTTGCATATTTTAGGATATCCCTCATCGTGCCATCATGAGTAATCTCCATATCACATACAGCTTACGGTTGCTTTAATGGCCATAAAAGTGCAGGAAATGCGATGTTTTAACTCAACATAGGTAGTCAAAGTCCAGAGCGTCCTCCACGGATATCACCACCATTGAAATCGTTTTCTTTTTAGGCAAAGAACCTGAGTTAAATCAAATAAAGTTGCATACTGTCTTTGGTATGGTGAGAAGATACCAAGCGATCCTCCCTGTCGCTTCCCCTGCTGGCTCCGCCAGATGCAGCATTTTCTGCGCCTTGAAAGCGAGTTTATGACGCCATGATCACCATCACCCTCGATGGGGCTCAGTTGACGGTTGACCCGACCAGAACCCTGCTCCAGATAGCCAAACAGCACCAGATCGACATCCCCTCCCTGTGCGGTGACAACACCAGCGGCCCCAAGACCCCCTGCGACCTCTGCGTGGTCGAGATTGCCGGTCTCGGCATCCGCCGCGCCTGCGAGACGCGCCCCGAGGCAGGGATGGTGATCACCAGCCAAAGCGATACCCTGCGCGCCCACCGCCAGCAGGCGCTCGGCCGCATCCTTTCGGATCACTACGCCGATTGCGAAGCCCCCTGCCAGCGCGCCTGTCCGGCCGGGGTGGACATTCAATCCTATCTGCACCACATCGCCATGGGGGATCACCAGGCGGCAATGGCAGTCATCAAGCAGACCCTGCCGATGCCCCTTTCCATCGGCCGGGTTTGCCCCGCTTTTTGTGAGGCACAGTGCCGCCGCGCGTTGGTGGATGAGCCACTGGCCATTCGCCATCTCAAGCGCCACGCCGCCGATCTCGATCTGGCCGAGATTGCCCCCTATCAACCAGCCAAGAAGCCCGCCAAGGGCAAGAGGGTGGCCATTATCGGCAGCGGCCCGGGCGGTCTCACCTGCGGTTATTATCTGGGTTACGAAGGGTTCGAGGTCGATCTGTTCGAGGCGATGCCCGAAGCGGGTGGCTGGCTGCGCTACGGTATCCCCGAATACCGGCTGCCCAAGGCGATCCTCGATCAGGAGATCGGCCTGATGTGCCAAAGTGGCATGCGGATCCACACCCAACAGCGACTGGGCAACCAGATCACCCTCTCGGCACTGTGCCGCGACTACGATGCGGTCTGTCTGGCCGTCGGCGCATCCAAGGCGGTGCCGATGGATTACCCGGGCAGCACCCTGGCCGGTTGCTATCTCGGGGTCGATTACCTCAAGGATCGGATGCTGGCCAAGCGGCTCACCACCGGCAAGAAGGTTGCGGTGATCGGCGGCGGCAACACGGCCATCGACTGCGCCCGTACGGCTGTCAGGCTGGGAGCAGAAACCACCCTTATCTATCGCCGCACCCGCGCCGAGATGCCCGCCGAAGCCTACGAGATCGACGAGGCGGAGCACGAAGGGGTGCGCTTCATGATGCTCACCAATCCGGTGGAGAATCTGGCCGATGAGGGTGGTCGCGTCTGTCAGGTGCGTCTCGAGAAGATGGCCCTCGGCGAGCCGGACGCCTCCGGTCGCCGCCGCCCCGAGCCCACCGGCGAATTCCTCATCGAAGAGTTCGATACCGTGATTGCGGCAGTGTCGCAGCAGCCGGATCTGAGCTTTATGGAAGGGGAGCCCCTCACCCTCCCCTTCACTCGCTGGCAGACGCTGGAGTCCCACCCCGAGACCATGCACAGCGGCCACGGCAACCTGTTCGCCATCGGCGATCTGCGCCGCGGGCCCGCCACCGCCATCGAGGCGGTCGCCGATGGCCGCAAGGCCGCGCTGGCCATCGATCAGTTCCTCCACGGTGACATGATCGACCCGGTGCGGCCCTTCAACGCCTGCAAGGCTCCCACACTCAAGCAGGTCGATCCCGCCCAGTTTGCTCACCTGAAAAAAGTCGCCCGCACCATCATGCCCCATCTGGCAGAGAAGGATCGCGAGGGCAGCTTTGCCGAGGTGGAGCGCGGCCTCAGTGACCAGCATGCCCGCAGCGAGGCCAGCCGCTGCCTCGAGTGTGGCTGTCAGGCCAACACCAAGTGTGCACTGCGCGACTACGCCACCGAATACAAGGTCGATCAGAGCGCTCTCGATACCAGTCAATGCCAGAAGTTTGCAGTGGATAACAGCAGCGAATTTATCGTCTTTGATGCCAACCGCTGCATCGGCTGCGGCCAGTGCGTGCAGACCTGTGGTGAGCAGGCGGTACAGGGTGTGCTGCGCTTTGCCAAGAACAGCGATGGTACCCTCTCGAACCGGCCGCAGTTCGACACGGGACTCTCGATGGGCGACTCCCACTGCGTGCAGTGCGGCGCCTGCGTACAGGTCTGCCCCACCGGCGCCCTGGTGGATGCCCGCGACAAATCACAGGGGCGCACCGAACTGCTCACGCCGGTCAATACCATCTGCACCTACTGCGGGGTCGGCTGCGGCGTCACCCTCTATGTCGATGAGGCGCGCAACCGCATCCGCTATGTGGAGGGAAATCGCAACTCGCCGGTCAACCAGGGGCTGCTCTGCGTCAAGGGACGCTTCGGCTTTGACTTTATCCAGAGCGAGGAGCGCCTCACCACACCGCTTGTCCGCAAGGATGGCAAGCTGGTGCCCGCCAGCTGGCAGGAGGCCATCGCTCTGGTGGCCGAGCGCTTCACAGCCCTGCGCAAACGCTATGGCAGCGATGCACTGGCGGGTTTTTCGTCGGCCAAAACCACCAACGAAGAGAACTACCTGTTCCAGAAGTTCATGCGCCGGGAGCTGGGCACCAACAACGTGGATCACTGCGCGCGGCTCTGCCACGCCTCCACCGTCACCGGGCTGGAGGCGTCACTCGGCAGCGGCGCCATGACCAACGACATCCCGAGCATTGATCACTCGGATCTCATCTTCATCATCGGCTCCGACACCTCGGCGGCCCACCCCATCATCGGCTCCCATATCAAGCGGGCAGTCACCACGGGCAAGGCGCGGCTAGTGGTGGCCGATCCCAAGCGGATCGAGATGGCGGACCATGCCAGCCTCTATCTGGCTCACCGACCCGGCACCGACGTGATGCTGCTCAACGGCCTGATGCAGCAGATCATCCAGCACGACTGGCACGACAAGGCCTATATCGCCGCACGAGTAGAAGGGTTCGAAGCGCTGCAAGCGGAGGTGCTCTCCCCCGCCTATGCACCGGACAAGGTCGCCCTCGTCACCGGCGTACCGGCCGAGCAGGTGATCGAGCTCGCGCGCCTTATCGGCACCGCCGAACGCACCGCCATCTACTACTCGATGGGGATCACCCAGCACACTACCGGCCACGACAACGTGCGGGCCATCGCCAACCTGCAACTGCTGTGCGGCAACATCGGCATCGAAGGGGGTGGCATCAACCCGCTGCGGGGCCAATCCAACGTGCAGGGCGCCTGTGACATGGGGGCGCTGCCCAACTGCCTGCCCGGCTATCAGAAGGTGGCCAGCCCCGAGGTGCATGCCCGCTTCGTGGCAGCCTGGCAGCAGCCAGACTTGCCGCGCACGCCCGGCCTTACCCTCACCGAGACCATCGATGCCGCCTGCGCGGGCAGCATCAAGGGGCTCTATGTGATGGGTGAAAACCCGGTGCTGAGCGATCCGGATCAGCATCACGTCATCGAGGGGCTCAAGCAGCTGGAGTTTCTGGTGGTGCAGGATATCTTCCTCTCGGAAACTGCCCAGCTAGCCGATGTGGTGCTCCCCTCCTGCTCCTTTGCCGAGAAGAGCGGCCACTTCACCAATACCGAGCGGCGGGTACAGCGCATCTCCCCCGCCCTCAAGGCGCCGGGGGAAGCACGGGAGGATTGGTGGATCATCCAGCAGATTGCCAATGCAATGGGCGGCGACTGGCGCTATCAACACCCGCAGGAGATCACCGCCGAGATCTGCCAAGTCACCCCGCAATACGCCGGCATCCAGTGGGACAAGGTGGGAGCACAAGGGCTACAGTGGCCCTGCAACGACGCGGCGCCCGAAGGCACTAGCCTGCTCCACGGCAAGCAGTTCACCCGTGGCAAGGGGGAGATGGTCGCGACCCCGTTCCGCTATGCCGCCGAACTGCCCGATGAGACCTATCCCATCGTGCTCACCACCGGCCGCCTGCTGGAGCAGTTCCACACCGGCACCATGACCCGCAAGACCAAGGGGCTCGACAAGCTGGCTGGGCCACGGGTGATGATGAGCGTGGTGGATGCGCAGCGGTTGGGGATCAATAACAGCGAACAGGTGAAAGTCACCAGCCGCCGCGGCCATATCGAACTGCCCGCCTTCGTCACCAAGCGGATGCAACCGGGTGTAGTCTTTATCCCGTTCCACTTCGCCGAAGCCCCGGCCAACCGGCTCACCATCAATGCCACCGACCCCCACGCCAAGATCCCCGAGTTCAAGGTAGCTGCGGTGCGCATCGACAAGCTGACCAGCCAACACACCTCGACACCACAGCCAGAGATGGAGATAGCCTGACCGGAGATCAGGTAACAGGCAGGATAATCCGCAATAAAAAGAGCCACCCGACGGGTGGCTCTTTGCGTTCACCAATACCACAAGCCAGATCATTATCAGCCCCCGGACGCCACTGTCAGGGTCATCCCGATACTCATGCGGTCACCTCTGGCGAGTAGCCGCAAACCGGGGTGACCGGCCAGGTGGTGGGCATTGGCGGCATGACTCTGGGGCTCCAGACAAACGAAGCCACTCCCCTCATCGGTCTGGTAGAGCATCAGGAAGGCACACTCGCTTGAAACCAGCAGCCGCTGCTGGCGGGCAGGATGGTCAAGCTCGGCCTGACCACGCCAGCCGCCGTAACAGTGGTTGAGCCACCCTTGCGGGCGCTGCCACTGGCGAAAATCGTGATGGGGCGCCAGCCTGCTCGACCAGTCGATCGGCAGATGATCTGCTCCCTCTTGCCAGACGCCGCTCGCCAGAAAACGGATGCGGGTCTGCTCGTCGCGCCAGAAGAAGGGGTGAAAACCCGCGCCGTAGAGACAGGGGCTCTCCCCGAGATGGGTCAGGCTGATCCGCGCCACCAGGCTCGCACCATGCAGCCGATAGTCTATCTCCGCAAGATAGTGAAAAGGGCCGCATTGGCTGGTCAACTGCAACGTCACCGAACTGGTAGAACCCGCCACCCACTGCCATGACTGCAACCAGCCATCGCCATGCAGGAAGAAGTCGGGATCGACGGGACTTTCTGGCAAGCGATGCTCCTCCCCCCACAACTCAAAACGGTTGCCTGCGACCCGGTTGGCCAGCGGCAACATGGGAAACAGCGCGCTCTGGCCGGGATGCCAGGGCTGCGCCGGGTCAGTGCCGCGCAACAGCGGGCGCCCCTGCTCATCCTCCAGACCCAGCAGGCAGGCCCCTTGTGCAGAGACCCGCATCCGAAGATGCGGGTTGCCCAATGTGTAAACCGTCATGCCGAGGCGCTCGCCTTGGTTGGCGTCAGTTCGACCTTGCCCTGGGCCAGTTGGGCTTCCAGTGCCTCCAGCGTCACCCCTTTGGTCTCAGGCACCTTGCGATAAATAAAGATGAGACCGGCAAAACAGATAAGGCCATAGAGCAGGAAGCTGCCCGCAGCCCCCAACCCGGCGTTGAGCAGCGGGAAGGTGTAGGTCAGCACGAAGCAGGCGATCCAGAGCGCCAGCGTACCGGCCGACATCGCCAGCCCACGCACCCGATTCGGGAAGATCTCCGAGAGCAGCACCCAGGTGACCGGCGCCAGCGTCAAGGCATAGATGGCGATGGCCGCCAATACCAGCAGCAACACTGGCAGCCCCAGTACGCCTGTGGCGTAGGCCGCCGCCATCATGCCGTAGATAATGGTCAGTCCCGCCGAGCCAATCAGCATCAGCTTGCGGCGGCCAATCTTGTCCACCATGGGCAGCGCGATCAGGGTAAACAGCAAGTTGATAAGACCGGTGGCGACGATGGACTTGAGGGTGCTGTTGATGTCAAACCCGGCGGAGGCAAAGATCTCCTGCGCATAGTTGAAGATCACGTTGATGCCGCACCACTGCTGGAAGACTGCCAGTACAATCCCGATGATGAGGATCGGCCGCACCGAGGGTTTGCCCAGCTCCGCCAGCGAGACCTTGTGGGTCTCGCCCACCAGAGTCTGGCGGATATCGGCCAGGGTCTGCTTGGCATAGGCATCCCCGCCAATCTTGCCGAGCATGCGGGAGGCTTTCTCATACTGACCATCTTTGGCCAACCAGCGCGGCGACTCCGGCACGAAGAACATCAACACCAGAAACGCCAACGCAGGTACCAGTTCGGCACCGAACATCCAGCGCCAGCCGGACTGACCATTCCAGGTCGCCAGAATATCGGCCTGAGTCGCATTGCTTGCCACCGGATCGGCGATCATCAGATTCACCAGCTGAGCCGCCAGCACACCGATGACTATGGTGAGCTGGTTGATGGCCACGAACTTGCCGCGCTTGTTGGCCGGGCTGATCTCGGCGATGTACATGGGCGAGAGCGCAGAGGCCAGGCCGATGCCGATCCCGCCGATGATGCGATAAACCACAAAGAGATCGAAGTTGCTCGCCACAGCCGTGCCCCACGCCGAGATGGTGAAGAGGATGGCGGCCAGGAGCAGCGGCTTCTTGCGACCAAAGCGGTCGGCTGACCAGCCGGAGATGGCGGCCCCCAGCACGCAGCCCACCAGCGCCGAGCTCATGGCCCAGCCGGACTGGGCCGGATCCGTGATGGCAAAATAGGCCTCATAGAAGGGCTTGGCCCCGCCAATCACGACCCAGTCATAACCAAACAGCAGGCCACCGCAGGCGGCCACCAAACAGATCATCCAGATGTAGCTCATATTGAGCCCATTCGTATCCAATTGATTTTTCGTGCGTTCCATGACTCATCCTTTCTATCTTGTCGATTGTAGGGTGCAGTGGCGCCCCTCACCGTGGCGGGGCGCCGGTTTTTGTTATGAGAGTTATGAGTGGAGTGACAGCTCGCGGCAGATCAGGGCAAAGAGGTGTCCCTTGTCGTGAGCCGGGTTAAGGGTGAGCAGCTCTCGCAAGGTCTGTTCACAACCATCCCGCTGACCCAGCCCCAACAGACCGAGTGCTCTGACCAGCAGACAGTGCTGGCGATGTTTGTGCTGCGGGTCGTCATCCAGCACGATGAGATCCGGCAGTGAGACGGCGAAGAAGTCCGCCTCGATCGACTCGCCCATCGCCTGCTCGGCCCAGCCGACCATTCCTTCAAAGAGACGCTGCGCCTCCGCAACCCGACCAAGACGTGCCAGCGCCATACCCTGATAGAAGAGATAATCCACCGGCTGATCGTTGTAGTAGCGGCTGGCCCCCAGCGACCCCTGACCCAGACAGGCCAGTTGCAGGCACTGGGCCGCCAGACTCTGGTTATCACAGGCCAGATGGCAGAGCGCCAACAGGTAATGGATATCGTTGTCGGTCTGCCCAACCAGACGTCCCTCTCCCAGATTGAGGGGGTAGTGCAACGCCTGTTGCAGCAACGGAATAGCCTGCTCGTGGCGTCCCTGAATCATCAACGCCAACGCCCGGCGTTGCTGATTGATGAGGTACTGACCGGTCACCTTACCCTCGCCCCCCTCCCAGGGGTGGAATTCGCGCAGCCGCAAGATCTCTGCCGCCGCCTCCAGCTGGCCGGTGATGTGATAGAGACTGAGCAGTTCAGCGGTCAGGTCGTCGCGCTTGAGGACCACCTCACGATGCGCCTCCAGCAGCGCCAACCGCTCGCTTGGCGCCATGGCGCAGCGCTTGTGCAGTTGATCCAGTTCAAACAGCAAACGGGCATCATCCGGCTTGAGGGAAAAGGCCCGGCTCAGACACTGCTCGGCCGCCACCGGATCGCCGCTCTTGTTGAAGTGATAGATGCCAAGGTTGCGCCATGCTGGGGCAAACCCGGGCGCCAGCTCGCACACCTGCTGCCACAGGGCAATGGCTTGCGGGTAGCTGCGCTTGCTGTAGTGGAAGCAGCCCAGCAGGTAGCTGGCAAACCAGCTGTGTGGCAGTTGCGCCAGCATGGCCACCTCGCCAAGGGTATTGGGGAAGCGCACCTTGCGGCTAAAGGCCTGCTCGGCTCGCGCCAGCAGGGCATCCTGCGCCTCACCTTCCGGCAACAATGCAGCCTGGAACAGCAGCGGCAGGGTCTCCTCCACCGGCAGTGTTGAGAGCAGTTGCTGCGCCAGCTCGGGACGTCCCAATGCCAGCAGATCGCTTGCCAGGAAGCAGAGATTCACTCCGCGCCCGTTGCACAGGGTGCGCAGCGCCTCGAGATCGGTCGGCTGCTCGCTTGCCAGCCAGCGCAGGAAGGCCAGCTGATAGTGAAGTGGATAACGAACGCGCTGCTCGTCGATATAGGCGATGGCCGCCTCCTGCTCACCAGACTCCAGCAGCGCCAACCCTTTGAGGGCGATAGCGCCGTAGTGGGTGCCGTTGACGGCGAGGCTGCGCTCGACAAATTGCAGCGCTTGCGCGGGATCCCGGCGCACCATGGCGATACGGGCCAGCCCGAAGAAGCCACTGTCGCGGCAGTTACCGCTCCAGGTCGCCTTGTAGAAGTCATCGAAGGCGGCATCGAACTGCTCCAAACGTTCCTCGATATGGCCACGCAGCAAGCTCGCCTTGCCACACTGGGGGTTCTTGTTGAGGCGATGGGCACGGACCAGCGCCTGATTGACGTAGGTCAGCGCCTGCTCATAGTTGGCGCGGTTGTACTCCAGCGTTGCCAGCGCCAGGTTGCAGCGATAGTCGCCGCCATCCAGCTCCAGTGCCCGCAGGTAGTAATCAAAGGGCGAACGGCTGGCGTGCAGATACTGCTCAAGATGCTGGCCGATGAAGTAGAGCTCGTCGACCGAGTCGAGATTGATGGCGGGCTCCGGCGCGGTGGCAGGATCAGGCAGGGCTTCGCCCGCGGGCTGATGCTCGAGATAGCTCAGGATCGGCTGGCCCTGCTCATCCAGCAGGCGTACCTGCAAACGTCCCTCGCTGGTGATGGCCTGCGGCTCAAGCCAGGCCTGACCCGGTTGCAGATCCAGCATCTGGGTGAACAGCACGCCACTCTCGTCACTTACCTCGAACTGGGCCCCGCAAAGCGGCGCCACCGCATAGACTCCGCAGACGAGGCCGTCATCGCTACGCTCCAGCTTGATGGCGGCGCGGGTGTTGGCGTTTTGCAGGGTACCGAGGGTGTTGTAGGGCAGGAAGTTCTGCACAAACACCTTCTCCTCCCCCGCATCCAGCCAGGTAAAGTCAGGCTGGTTGTCGGTATAGACCCCGGTCATCAGCTCGATGTAGGGGCCGCTGTCATCGGTCAGGTTGCGATCCCAGGCCAGACCGAAGTCACAGTTGCCCCAGCTCCACTGCTTCTTGCCCGGCGAAACGTGGTGATCCGCCACGTGTAACAGGCCGCCCTGTTCGTCATGGCAGTAGGCGCCGACGAAGTCATAGTCAGACTTGTCCGCCATATAGGAGGTGGGCACCGGAATATTGCGGTAACGGGAGATATCGACCCCGGCGGAGTAGTCCACCTTGTAGTAGGTGCCGCGGGCGATGGGGAAGGCGCTGACGTCGCGCTTGCCGTGATCGTAGACGGCGGTCACATCGGGCGGAAAGACGCTCTGGTGGGCATCGCCCCCTTTCACCGCCGGGTTGGACCACCAGAGGAAGTGGCGCGGCGTGTCGTTGCCGTTGAACACCTTGCCAGTGATCTCGATGAGCGCCTTGTCGGGATAGAGGGTAAAGCCCGCCATCACCTGCAGACCACGCATCGGCTCCACCTCGCCGAGCCAGACGGTCTTGGCGCCGCCCTCCCGTTCCGTAATGGTGAAGTCCACCGGCATGAAAGTGGTGGGTCTGTGGTGCTGCGGCCAGTTGAACTCGATACCGCCGGAAATCCAGGGTCCCACCAACCCCACCAGCGCCGGTTTGATCACCTCGTTGTAATAGACGAAGTCGCGATTCATCACCTTGTCGTAGGCACGGTGGATACGCCCCCCCAACTCCGGCAGCAGCATCACCTTGATAAAGTCGTTCTCCAGCCAGACCGCCTGATAGGACTTCATCTGCTTCTGGCCGGTGAGGGTGTCGATCACCCCATAGGGATAGACAGCCCCCGAGGAGCCCTGATAGACCCGCTTCTCGAGAAACATGGGGTTGGGATCTTCGGCGCCTACCTCGTAGGTCGGCAGTGAGATGGTCTCTACCCAGACCTTGACATCAGCTCTCATTAATCTCGCCTCACTCAACATTTGTTAGTAAAGTTTTCAGTAAGACCAGATTAGAATGGTTAAACCTGCATTAATTGCTGAAAGATCACGCAATATAGTAAACAGAGTTTAGTGAAGCGATGAGCATAGGGTTGAACAACCAGAAGGTCCGCCACCACAACAAGCAGGTGCTGCTTGCCCTGCTCTATCAGCTAAAAGAGGCGAGCAAGTCCACCCTGGCGCGCCACTGCGAACTCTCCATTCCTGCGGTCAGCAAGATCCTTGACGAGTTGGTGGCCGATGGCGCCATCAGCCACAGCGATCAGAACCTCTCCCAGCGCGGCATCAATGGCGGCAGCTACCGCATTGCCAGCGGCCAGGGGGCCATTCTTTGCCTCAATATCAGCCCCACCCATCTGGAGAGCATCCTGGTGGATAACCTGATCACCCCACTGGGTGAGTTCTGCGGCCAGAAGATTGCCCCGCAAACCCCCGATGAGCTGCTGCACCTGATTGAAGCGCACTACTACCAGCACAAGCGCCGCCACAAGGGACTGGCGATCCGGCTGGCCTTGGCGGTACACGGTCAGGTCAACCCGGCGACCGGGGTATCACAAACCATGCCGCAAGCACCCTGGCACGCACCGGTCGAGCTCAAGTACCTGCTGGAGGAGCGGCTGGGTTGCGAGGTGATGGTGGATAACGACTGCATCATGCTGGCGCTGGCTCAGAAGTGGCAGGACCGGGAAGGGAACGGGGATTTTTGCGTCATCAACGTCGATTACGGTATCGGCTCGGCCTTTATCATCAACGACCAGATCTACCGGGGCGCCCTGTTTGGCAGCGGCCAGATAGGGCACACCATCATCAATCCGGACGGCAGCGCCTGTGCCTGCGGCCGCTATGGTTGCCTGGAGACAGTCGCCTCGCTGTTTGCCATCAAGAAACGGGCCCGGGTCTTTCTCAAACAACAAGCCTGTGCCGACAACCCGGCGCAGACTGGTGTAGAGCTGGATACCGCCCAACTGCTCACGCTCTACCATCAGGGGGATGCCATGATCCGCGCTCTGGTGGACGAAGGGGCCCGCGCCATTGGCCTGAGCCTCTACAACTTCCTCAATATCCTCAACATCAACCGCATCTGGCTTTATGGCCGCAGCTGCCACTTCGGTGAAACCTGGCTGCAAACGATCGTCAGTCAGACCGGCGCCAACCCGTTCGACTGCAGCGATGCGGTCAACGCCACCCATATCCGTTTCGGCCAGCTCAGCCGCGCCCAGCAGGTGATGGGGATTGGCTATCTCTATGTGGAGCGAGCCTTGGCAAAAGCCATGTAAAAAAGGGCAGGTTTCACAAATGAAACCTGCCCTCACGATCTGGTGCCGATAAGGGGAATCGAACTCCTGACCTTCGCATTACGAATGCGCTGCTCTACCAACTGAGCTATACCGGCTTGTTGCTCTCCACATTCATAAAAAATGACCGGCAAGTCAATTGAGCCAGCTCGATTTTATGAGTTGGCTCATGGTGTTAGCGCCCGATTTACAGATCGACAAACTCGGGGATATGGGCACGGCCGCGGCTTTCGAGAAATTCGAGCAGGGCGCGGGGGGAGCGCACCAGGAGCCGCTCTTGCGGGAAGCCCGCTTCGGTTACCAGACGGTGGCAGTGGCCAAAATCGCCAAGAGTAAATGCCACGTGGGAATCGGAGCCGAAAGTGAGATAGGCCCCCAGATCTCGCGCGGCTTCGACTATGGCACGGCAGTTGCCTTCGCTCCCCGGACGGGAATGAATGAAGGAGGAGTTGTTGATCTCCAGCGCTACCCGATAGTCAGCTGCCGCCTTGACCACCGCCTGAATGTCGATGGGAAATGAAGGGTTGCCCGGGTGGCTGATCATGTCGACCCGACCGCTCTTGATGGCGTTGATCATCGCCTGGGTGTGGGTAGCCTGATCGCAGGGAGGGAATACCTGCTCATGAAAACCCGCCATGATCATGTCGAGGCGCGACTCATAGCGCTCGGGAAAATCGATCTCCCCCTCCAGGTTTTTGATGTTGGCCTCGATACCCCGCAGGATCCCTACCCCATCCACCACTCTTGGCAATATCGGCAAGTTGGCAAAGTGCCAGACATGAGGGGCATCGGCCATCTCGGGGCCATGATCCGTGGTGGCGAACAGCTTGATCCCCTTGGCCCTGGCTATCGGCAGATAGTCGTGGATGGTACTGTAGGCATGGGTGCTGGCAATGGTGTGAGTGTGGGTATCGACCGGGTACTTCATCTTCTCTCCCCTCATATTTTGAAGGGGCAGCATAACAAAGTAGGGGGAATTGGGCCACGCCAGTGCTTGCCACACTTTGTCACAAAATACCGCGAAGCTGACATAGTCTGAGGGGCTCTGGCTGGCATACTGCCTCCGTCGATACATGCCTGAACTCGCATCGACAGTTTGCCGTCAGGATGACGCGAACTCACTTTCCCCACCGTCGCGCCCTGCGGCGGTTTTTTTTTGCCTGCAAACCGCAAACCGGTAACAAACGCGCAAAAAAAAAAGCCCAACTAGCATGGAGCAGGTTGGGCGAGACTTAATGTTTAATTGCAGTGGCATAGATATAGAGTCCTGCTTTTTGACTAAGTTCCGCCCACTTTGCTTTTTTCATCGAAAAACATTCCGCTAACACCCATTCACATTCTCTTGACACTTCACGTTATGAAACGTACTTTTTAAACATTCGTTTAAGTGAGGTGTCCAGTGAGTAAAATCGATACCAAAAACCGTATTCTCGACGCCGCTGAAGTGCTGTTTGCCGAGCGGGGATTCGCCGATACCTCTTTGCGTCTGATCACCAGCGAGGCCGACGTTAATCTGGCGTCGGTGAACTATCACTTCGGCTCCAAGAAGGAGCTGATCCAGGCGGTGCTCGACCGCTATCTGAGCCTGTTTATGCCCGATCTTGATGCTCGCCTGCGGGTACTGATGGAGCAAGAGCAGCTGACCCTGCTGCAACTGTTTGAAAGTTTTGTAGAGCCACTGATGAAACTCTCGGCGGTGCGAGCCAACGGCCCGGCCATCTTTATGCAGCTGCTGGGGCGCGGCTATATCGACAGCCAGGGCCACCTGCGCCGCTTTATCACCGCCCACTATGGCCCCATTTTGCAGCGGATCACCCAGGCCATCTCCAAGGCCAATCCGGCCCTGTCGCCCGCGGATCTCTTCTGGCGCCTGCACTTCACCCTGGGCACCGTCGTATTCACCATGGCCTCTGCCGATGCCCTGCGCGACATCGCCCTGGCCGACTTTGGCCAGCAGCTCGATGTGGAAGGGCTGGTGCGCAACGTTATTCCTTATCTGGCGTCCGGAGTCGGGGCGCCCGTGGAGTCGACCAGGCTCTCCCTGGCCGTGTAACAACCAACTATAAATCAACGGAAACAGTGAAATAGAAGGAACTTCGGTATGATCACATTGCTTGTCCTGCTGGTGCTGGCGATAGCCGTTGTGCTCGGCGTACCCTCCATCCGTAAAAAGGTGGTAACCCGTCCGGTGTTCGGCATCTTCAAAAAGATACTGCCGCCCTTGTCAGCTACCGAGCGGGAGGCCATGGAAGCCGGCTCCGTCTGGTGGGATGGCGAGTTGTTTCGCGGCAACCCCGACTGGAAAAAACTGCACGGCTACGGCAAGGCCGAGCTGACCGCAGAGGAGCAGGCCTTTATCGACAATCAGGTCGAAACCCTGCTCGCCATGGTTGATGACTTCAAGATCGTCAACGAAACCAAAGACCTGCCGGAGCCGGTGTGGGACTATCTGAAGAAGGAAGGCTTCTTCTCCCTGATCATCCCGAAATCCTATGGCGGCCGCGAGTTCTCGGCGATTGCCAACTCCACCATCGTTACCCGCATCGCCACCAAGAGCCTGAGCGTGGCGGTTACCGTCATGGTGCCGAACTCCCTCGGCCCGGGCGAGCTGTTGATGCACTACGGCACCCAGGCCCAGAAAGATTTCTGGCTGCCGGGGCTGGCCAATGGCAAGGAAGTGCCCTGCTTCGCCCTGACCGGGCCGGAAGCGGGCTCCGATGCGGGCGCCATTCCTGACAAGGGGATCGTCTGCAAGGGGATGCACAAGGGTGAAGAGGTGCTGGGTATTCGCCTCAACTGGAACAAGCGCTACATCACCCTGGCGCCGCGCGCTACCGTGCTGGGGCTGGCGTTCAAACTCTATGACCCGGAAAAGCTGCTGGGTGACAAGGAAGAGCTCGGCATCACCTGCGCGCTTATCCCAACCAGCCACCCCGGTGTGCGCGTTGGCGATCGTCACTACCCCATGGGTCTGGCGTTCCTGAACGGCCCGACTTTCGGCAAGGATGTGTTCATTCCGCTCGACTGGATCATCGGCGGCCCGGATTACGCCGGTCGTGGCTGGCGCATGCTGGTGGAGTGCCTCTCCGCCGGTCGCGGCATCTCGCTGCCTGCCCTTGGCACCGCTTGCGGTCATATGGCGAGCCGCACCGTGGGTGCCTACTCCTATGTACGCAAGCAGTTCGGCATGTCCATCGGCAAGTTTGAAGGGGTGCAAGAGGCGCTGGCTCGCATCGGCGGCCTCACCTATCAGCTGGAAGGGGCCCGTCGCATGACCGCCGGTTCGCTGGACTTGGGTCAGGCACCGGCCATCGTCACCGCGATTTCCAAGTACCACATGACCGAAATGGCACGCCAGATCATGGATGACTCCATGGACATCCACGCCGGTCGCGCCATCCAGCTGGGCCCGAAAAACTACACCGGCTACGCCTACATGGGTATTCCGGTCGCCATCACGGTGGAAGGGGCCAACATCCTGACCCGCAACCTGATGATCTTCGGGCAAGGGGCTACCCGCTGCCACCCGTATGTCTTTGCCGAGCTGGAAGCGGCGGCCGATACCGACGTGGAACGCGGTCTTGAGAAGTTTGACGCCCTGCTGATGAAACACATCGCCTTTGGCGCCGGCAACTTCTTCGGTTCCCTGTTCCAGGGGCTGACTCTGGGCCAGTTCAACAGCGCACCGGTAGCTGGCGAAACCGCCCGCTACTACAAGCAACTCTCCCGCATGAGTAAAGGGCTGGCCCTGTGCGCCGACGTCTCCATGCTGATGCTGGGTGGCGATCTCAAGCGCAAGGAGATGATCTCCGCCCGTCTGGGTGACGTGCTGAGCCACCTCTATCTGGCCTCCGCCACCCTCAAGCATTACGAGGATCAGGGTCGCATGGTCTCCGATCTGCCGTTCGTGCAGTACGCGGTAGAGCGCAACCTCTACCTGATTGGCAAGGCGTTCGAGGGCTTCTTCCAGAACTTCCCGAACAAGGTGGTGGGTGCCGTACTCAAGCGCGTGGTGTTCCCGTTTGGCGTCGGTTACAAGATGCCGGCCGACGATCGCTGCCACGCCATTTGTCTGGCCATGATGAAGCCGGGCGAGTTCCGCGACCGTCTGACGGCGCTGTGCTACGTCGGCAAGGACGATGCGGATCCGGTCGGTCTGATGGAGCGCGCCTTCCAGGCCATGGTCTCCGTGCAGCCCTACGAGAAGAAGCTGGTGCAGGCCCAGAAAGAGGGCAAACTGCCCCGCAAACTGGCGCTGCCGGAGCTGGTTGCCGCCGCACTGGCCGGTTCCATCCTGAGCAAGGACGAAGCGGACAAGCTGCTGGCCGCCGATGCCCTGCGCTACGAAGCGATTCAGGTAGACAACTTCGCCCCGGGCGAGCTGGAAGGCTTCTCCCAGCAAGCAAACAAGCAGCCAAACCAGGTCGGGCACGCAGCCTGATCCCCTGGCAAACCAGTACCAAACCGGCCCTCGTGGCCGGTTTTTTGTTTGTTAACCATGCATTTACAAGCCGGGAGAATTCCAGTTAAATGCTTGAGTCCCTGTTGCAGGGGCTTTGGAAGCAAGGCCAGCGGAATGGCCGATAACAACAACTCAGGAAGAGTGAATGAACCTCGCCAAAACGGCGATCGAACGCCCCATCTGGGTGGCGGTCTCGATCGTGCTGATTTTCCTGCTGGGCCTGCTCAGCATCCGGGGACTGCCGATCCAGCTGTTCCCCGACATCGACCGTCCACACCTCAACATCTCAGTGAGCTGGCGTTCAGCCTCGCCCCAGGAGATGGAGTCGGAGATCACCGACCCCATCGAACAGGAGATGCAGGGGGTGCAAGGGCTCAAGAGCCTTGTCAGCAACAGCTATCCCGGCTTTACCGAAATCGACATGGAGTTTGCCCTCGGCACAGACATGCAACGGGCCCAACTCGACGTGATTTCGCGACTGAACCGGGTCTCGGGATTGCCGGACAAGATCGGCGGCCCCTACGTCAACAACTATAGCAGCAACGATACCCTCACCTTCTTCTTCATCCAGCAACTGCCCGGCGCCAAAGGGGTGATCGATGATCATCAGGCGTTGATCGAGGCGCGGGTCAAACCCGAGCTGGAACGCATCGAAGGGGTCTCGACGGTCGCAGTCGAGGGGATCAATGAGCGTCAGATCCAGATCCGCTTCGACCCCTATCGCGCCGCCGAGCTGGGGGTGGAGATCCCGGTGCTGGCCAGCCGCGCCACCACCGGCTGGGACGTGTCGGCCGGTACCCTCGACATCGGTCGCTGGGAGTACAAGCTGCGCTTCGCCGGTCGTTACGATGTCGAGACGCTGGGGGACAAGGTGGTGGACTGGCGCAATGGCCTGCCCATCTATCTGCGGGATGTGGCGGAGGTAAGGGTGGCCAGGGAAGAGAACCCGGTGCTGCGGATCCAGAACGGCAATACCGCCATCGCCGCCCAGATCTTCAAGGAGAGCGGCGCCAATGCCCTGGCCTCCCTTGAGGCGATCAAGGCCCGGGTGAACGAGCTCAACCGCGAGGTGCTGGAGCCGGTCGGGCTGCACATGGAGCAGTCATTCGATGCCTCCCTCTACATTAATCGCGCCGTCAGCATGGTCACTGCCAACCTGGGGCTCGGGGTGCTGCTCTCCTGCACCATCCTCTGGCTCTTCCTGCGCCAGCTCAAGGCGACCCTGATGATTGCCCTCGCCATCCCCATCAGCATCATGCTCACCTTCTGCCTGCTCAAGGTGATGGATCGCACCCTCAACATCATCTCGCTGGCAGGCATCGCCTTTGCCGTCGGCATGGTGCTCGACGCCGCCATCGTGGTGCTGGAGAGTATCTACCGGCGCCACGAGCGGGGGGATTTGAGCAAGGCGGAGGCGGCGCTCGAAGGTACCCGTCAGGTGTGGACGGCGCTGGTGGCATCCACCCTCACCACGGTCGCCATCTTCCTGCCGGTGCTGCTGCTCAACGATGTGGAGGGCCAACTGTTTGCCGATCTGGCGCTGACCATCGCCTGCGCCGTAACGGTCTCCATGCTGGTCGCCGTCATCGTGCTGCCTGCGGTGGCGGCGCGCTGGATGGGACATGAAACACTGACCGACCCCTATGCGTCGCTGTGGCAGCGCACCACCCGTCATGTGATCCGCTGGACCTCGACCTCACGCCAACGCTGGACGGTCATCACCCTGATGATGAGTCTGCCGGCACTGGCCACCTGGGCGCTGCTGCCCAAGATGGACTATCTGCCGGACGTGAAACGGGACGCGGTGGATGTCTGGATGAACTTCACCCCCGGGGTCAACCTCAAGGCCCAGCGCGAAGAGGTGATCGATACCCTGATCGCCCGCCTCGCCCCCTACATGAAGGGGGAGAAAGAGCCTGCCCTCAAGAACTACTACATCTTGCGCTACCCGGGGGGCGCCCAGATTGGCGTGCGCCCCAAAGACGAAAACCGCATCAAGGAGCTGGAGAGCCTGTTGATGAAACAGCTGCTGGTGGGTATTCCCGACACACGGGTGTTCGGCGGTCAGGGGTCGCTGTTTGGCGGCTTTGACAGCGAGAACGGCGTCTCCCTGCTGCTGCAGGGGGGTAACCTGCCCGAGCTCTATCAGGCGGCCCGTGCCAGCATGGGGATCCTCAGCAAGGACCTGCCGGGAGCACAGATCCGGCCCGAACCGAGTCTCGACTTCACCGCCCCCGAGCTCAAACTGGTGCCGCAAGATCGGCGCCTCGCCGAAGTGGGCTGGGATCGCACACCCCTGCCCACCATCATCCAGACCTTTGGCGACGGCTTGCGGGTCGGCGAGTATTTCGATGGCGAGGATCGGCTCGACATCATGCTGATGGGGCAGAGCTCCGCCAATCCGGACGAGCTGAAGGCAGTGCCGCTGGCCACCCCCTCCGGGCGCATCGTTCCCCTTGGCGAGCTGTTGCGGGTGGAGCACGACATGGGCCCGGCCAGCATCTTCCGGGCCGATGGGCGGCGCAGCATCAGCCTGCAGATAGCGCCCCCGGCGGGCATGACCATGGAGCAGGTGATCGACACCCTGAAAAACCGCAGTTTTGCCGCCATCCGTCCCCTGCTGCCCGCCGGTGGCGAGCTGCGCATTGCCGGCAATGCCGACAGCCTGCAACAGGCGCTCGACAATCTGGGGACCATCTTCCTGTTTGCCGTGGTGATCCTGCTGGTGCTGCTGTGGGGAGTGTTTGCCTCCCTCAAGGATGCCCTGCTGGTGCTGCTCACCCTGCCCCTTGCCTCAGTTGGCGGCGTGCTGGCACTGCAACTGAGCGGGCTGCTGGTGCCGCTGCCGATGGATCTGCTCACCATCATCGGCTTTGTCATCCTGCTGGGACTGGTGGTCAACAACGCCATCCTGCTGGTGCATCAGACCCGCACCGCCGAGCGGGACGGCATGAGCCGCCAGCTGGCGGTGGCCGATGCCCTGCAAAGCCGGATGCGTCCCATCGCCATGACCAGTCTCACCAGCATCTTCGGCATGCTGCCGCTGATGCTGAGCCCGAGCGAGGGGAGCGAAATTTACCGCGGGCTCGCCACCGTCATTGTCGGCGGCATGAGCTGCAGCACCCTGTTTACCCTGATCCTGTTGCCTGCCTTCCTGCGTCTCGGGGAGCAGGTGGCGATCCCACAACCCCTGCGCCAGCGGGCCTGAGCAAGGAGCTCATCGATGACACATATGATTACCCGAATGTTGGCTGGCGCTGTGCTGATAGCAGGCAGCACGCTACCGGTATTGGCCGATCAGGGCAAGATGGTGACCCTGGCGGATGTGACCCAAGGGGATGCGGCCGCCAATATCTGGGTCAGCGGCACGGTGGCGAGTCGCCAGCAAGCGGCGCTCAGCGCCGAAGTGAGCGGCCGGGTGGAGTGGATCGCCGAATTTGGCAGCCGGGTCAAAAAAGGGGACGAGCTGCTGCGCCTCGACAGCACGGCGCTGCGCCTCTCGCTGGAGCAGGCTCGCGCCGAGCAGGCGAAATGGCAGAGCAACCTGCGCTTCGCCCGCGCCGAATCCCAGCGGATCACCCGGCTGCACCAGCAAAAGAGCGCCTCCCAGAGCCAGTACGACAAGGCCAGTTACGATGTGGAGCAGGCCGCGCTGGCCGAGCGACTGGCCGCCATACAGGTAAACCAGATTGAAGAACAGCTGCGCCGCAGCCACATCTATGCCCCGTTCGACGGGGTGGTGAACAACCACTTCATCCAGCCCGGCGAGCATGTGGACGCGGGCGAGCAGGCGCTGGAGCTGGTCAACCCGGATCAGCCGGATATCCGCCTGCAGGCCCCCATTCTCTGGGCCCAGCAGCTGGCGCCGCAAACCCGGCTGCGGGTGGAGGGGGAGCAGTTGAGCGGTCACGGCGTCTATTACCAGCGGGCCGCCAGCGCCGATCCCAAATCGCGCCTCATCGAGCTGCGCCTCAAACCGGAAGCGGGCAACTTCATCATCGGTTCGCCGGTACGGGTTGCCCTGCCACTGGGGGATCAGCAGAGCATGCTGCTGCCCCGGGACGCTCTGGTGCTCGGCACCGATGGCAGCGTGGTCTATCAGGTGGCGAGAAGCGGCAAATCGCTCAAAGTGAATCGGGTGCCGGTCACCGTGCTGTTTGGCGACAGCCAGCAGGTGGCGGTGAGCGGCGCCCTCAAGCAGGGGGATCGGGTGGTGGTGCGCGGCGCGGGCAGCCTGCAGGATGGCGACACCATAGCGCTGTTCAAGGGCTAACCACGCTCGACGCAGGCTGGCCAATCTTTGCCCGCTTGACCCGGGACATACAGCCAAACGGGCCACAGTTTGCTATCTTGGCGGCCATCACTCGCGTTTAGAGCAATCAACACCCATGAGCATTATTTTGGGCATCGATCCGGGATCGCGGATCACCGGATACGGGGTTATCCGGGTCGTGGGCGGCAAGGCCGAATACCTGGGCTCTGGCTGCATCCGCACCGATTGCGGCGAGCTGCCGGAGCGCCTCAAGCAGGTCTATGACGGGGTATGCGAGATCATCACCCAGTTCAAACCCACCGAGTTTGCCATCGAGCGGGTCTTTATGGCCCGCAACGCCGACTCGGCCCTGAAACTGGGGCAGGCCCGGGGCAGCGCCATCGTCGCCGCGGTCAACGCCTATCTGCCGGTGAGCGAATACTCTGCTACCCAGATCAAGCAGGCAGTGGTGGGCACTGGCGGTGCCGCCAAGGAGCAGGTGCAGCATATGGTGACCCATCTGCTGAAACTCTCCGCCACCCCGCAGGCGGATGCGGCGGATGCCCTCGGCGTCGCGCTCTGCCACCTGCACACCCGCCAGAGCCTGATCAAGATGGCCGGCCGTGCCAGCAGCTCGGTACGTGGCCGCTATCGCTGAGCCCTTGTGTCGTCCACGACTCATCTCGGTATCGCAAAATAAAAAACCGCCCCGTAAATCCGGGGCGGTTTTTTATATTTCCCCACATAACGGGGCCATCACTGATGGCCCCGTTATGTTTCTCATGTTGAATGGATTTGCTCTACCCCACCTCCCCCAGCGCGCCGATCAGGGCGTCGAGCCCCTGGTCAACCTTCGAGCGCGGGCAGCCGACGTTGAGGCGGATATAGCCTGTGCCTTCGGGGCCGTAGGTGTCGCCGCGCATGATGGCGACCCGGTATTTCTCCACCAGCAAGGTTTGCAATTCATTCATCCGTTCGGTGGTGTCGATGCCAAGACCGTTCAAGTCAATCCAGGCGAGATAGGTTCCCTCGGGCACCCGATAGTCGATGGCGGGGAAGGCTGCGTTGAGGCGCGCCGCTACGTGGGCGAGATTGCCGTGCAGGTAGGATTTGAGCGCATCGAGCCAGGCAGCCCCGTCCCGATAGGCGCTGATATGGGCCAGCACCCCGAGAATGGGCGGCGATGATAGGCCATGGGCCGCCTTGAGCCGCTGCAGATAGGAGGCCCGCGCCGCGGCGTTGGCGATAAAGGCGTAGGCGCCGCCAAGGGCGGGAATATTGAAGGATTTGGAGCCCGAGCTCACCAGCGCCCAGTGATCGTCCGGTGCCACCTCGCTCCACGGCAGGTAGCGGGCAAAGCTCACATCCATATGGATGTCGTCCGAGATCACCTTGACCCCGTGGCGCTGACAGATGGCGGCCATCCGGCCCAGTTCATCCCGCGTCCAGACCCGGCCGGTGGGGTTGTGGGGGCTGCAGAGCAGCAAAATCCGGCAATCGGGACGAGCGGCTTGCTGCTCGAAGCAGGCCCAGTCGATCTGGTAGCTCCCCTCTGTTTTTTTGAGCGGACAGGGCAGCAGCACCCTGTCGTTGGCAGTCAGCATATTGCCGAAGGCGTCGTAGGCGGGGGTATGCACCAGCACCCCCTCACCCGGCGCCGACCAGAGGCTCACCAGCTGGGCAATCACATAGATGACCGAGGGGCCGTAGACCAGCGTCTCGGGGTCGAGGCTCGCCCCGTGGCGGTGGGCAAACCAGTCGCTCACCGCCCCTTTGAAGTCGTCGTGATTCCAGCGGCTGTAGCCAAATACCCCGTGCTCCAGGCGAGTTGCCAAGGTCTGGCGAATGCAGGGGGCGGTCTCGAAATCCATGTCGGAGATGGTAAAGGGGAGCAGATCGGCATGGCCAAAACGGTCGGCTACATAGTCCCACTGAGTGCAGTAGGTGCCGTGGCGGTCGACCACATGGTCGAAGTCATAAATATCGTGCATGAAGTTTCTCCCTCCATAAACAGGAGACATATTGAGAGAGGCAAACAAGGGGGGCTTGCGCCCCCCGTTCGGATCTTATTGGCCGGTTCAGGCCCCCATCAGACTCTGCAGCTGGTTTTTCACCAGATGCACCTGCGGGCCGATCACCACCTGCAGGTTGTGCTCGTCGAGCTTGATCACCCCGATGGCGCCGTTTGCCTTCAATACCTTGTCATCAACCCGGCTCATGTCTTGCACCGACATCCGCAGGCGGGTGATGCAGTTATCGAGCGCCAGAATGTTATCGGCACCGCCCAGGGCGTTGAGGATGATTTCACCGTTGTAACCGCTGTTGCCGGCCTTCTTGCCTGCGGGCTGGGCAGTCTCGCTGGTTTCAATCTCGCGGCCCGGGGTTTTCAGGTTAAAGCGCACGATGGCGAAGCGGAACACGCTGTAGTAGATGGCAAACCAGATGGCGGCCGCGACCGGCACCAGATACCACTTGGTGGCGGTGCCTTGCAGCACGCCGAACACCAGAAAATCGATCAGGTTGCCGTCGGTGTTGCCGATGGTGACGCCGAGCAGCCCCATGGTCATAAAGCCCAGACCGGTCAGGATAGCGTGAATGACGTAGAGCACCGGTGCCACGAACAGGAACAGGAACTCCAGCGGCTCTGTGATGCCGCCGATGACGCAGGCCACCACGCCGGAGACCAGCAGCGCCTTGATCTTGCCGCGATTTTCCGGGCGGGCGCAGTGATACATGGCGAGCGCCGCGCCCGGCAAGCCGCCGAGGAAGGCAGGCATCTTGCCCTGCGAGAGGAAGGAGGTGGCAGAGACAGAGAATCCACTGGTATCGGCGCAGGAGAGCTCGGCGTAGAAGATATTGAGGGCACCGCTCACCTCGTGACCACATACCAGCTGGGTGCCGCCCGCTTCGGTAAAGCGAATAAGCGCCACCAGAATGTGGTGCAGGCCGAGCGGCAGCAGCAGACGTTCACCGGTACCAAACAGGAAGGGGCCGAAGGGACCGGCGTGGGAGATGAGCGCCCCGATGCCATTGATGCCGGCAGCAAACCAGGGCCAGACGAACGGCACGACCAAGCCGACCACACCCAGCACCAGCGCGGTGATGATGGGCACGAAGCGGGCACCGCCGAAGAAGGCGAGCGCATCGGGCATCTTGTAGGTGTAGAAACGGGCGTGGAGCTTCGCGACGATCACCCCGACAATGATGGCCCCCAGAATCCCGGTGTCGATGGAGCTGATACCGAGGATCGATTTCACCCCGTAGGCCTTCTCCGCCGCCCCGTCACCGATGACGTTGGCCACGGTGAGGTAGAAGTTGATGGAGAGGTTGAGCGCCGCATAGCCGACGAAACCGGCAAAGGCCGCGACCCCCTTCTCTTCTCGCGCCAGCCCGAGCGGAATGGCCACCGCAAACATCACCGGCAGGTAGATAAAGGCCACCAGCCCCACCTTGGTCATCCAGAGGAACAGCAGTTGCAGCACGGTATTGTCGAGGAAGGGCATGCTCTGCTTGACCGCATCGCTGGTGAGCGAGCTGCCGACACCGAGCAGGATGCCCGAGAAGGCCAGCAGGGCGACCGGCAACATAAAGGTCTTGCCGAGGCTCTGCAGGAACTCCCATATGGTGGATTTGGCTTGAGGCTTGGCCATGAAACGGCTCCTTGTGAATAGACAGCAATATCTGCGGCTTTCCCCGTGGCTGCTCGTGGCAATTTCGACGCAGAGGCGCGGGTCAGCATCAGGTTTTGCTGGATGATAAAACGTTTTATCAATTTACAAGTGCCGACAGGATCACAGAATAAGGGGGCTGGCTGGCAGCAGGATCCAAATTTGTGAGCCGGATCGGCCAGATGGTGATGTAACGTTTCACTTGGGCATATGAGCAGGTATGCTTGAGCCTCGCTCTCAACTGTCCGTCATCCGTTCGCCCTATGTCGCCCAAATCCCTCTCTGCCAAAGCCACCAAGATCACCGATGTCGCCCAGCGGGCGGGAGTGTCGGTCACCACCGTCTCCATGGTGCTCAACGGCAAGGGGCGCATCTCGCCGGCCACCGCCGAGCGGGTGCAGCAGGCGATAAAAGAGCTCGACTATGTGCCCAACAGTGCCGCCGCCAACCTGCGCAGCCAGCAGTCCAATCTGGTGGGGCTGATCCTGCGCGACATCACCGACCCCTTCTATACCGAGGTGACCGCCGGGGTGAGCGAGGTGCTTGAGCAGCAGGGCTATCTGCTGTTTCTGACCCAGTGCGGCCACAGCCCGGAACGGCTGCAGCAGAGCATCCACTCCCTGTCACGGCAGGGGGTGGCGGGCATCATCTTCAATCCGGTGCGCGGCGCGGCGGCCAAAACCCTGGAGACCCTGCTCGATTCCGAGCTGCCGGTGGTGTGCGCCGCCCGCTCCTACTATCGGGATGACGTGGACTTTATCGGCCCCGACAATACCCACGCCGCCAAGCAGGCCACCACTTACCTGATCGAGCAGGGGCACCGCCATATCGCCTACGTCGGCGGGCGGGCCGACTCCCTCACCCGCGCCGAGCGGATCGGCGGCTACTGCGCCAGCCTGCTGCAATATGGCCTCCCCTTCAAACCGGAATGGGTACTGGAGTGCGAGCGCACCCAACGCAGCGCCGCCGACACCATCGCCCAGCTGCTGCACCAGCACCCCAAGGTGACCGCCGTGCTCTGCCACTACCCCGAGGTGGCGCTCGGCGCCATCTATGGCGTCGAGGCGAGCGGCCGCACCGTGGGCAAGGACAACTACATCGGCCAGCAGGTGGCCCTGCTCGGTTTTGACGATGTGGCGGAGGCAGAACTCACCTCCCCCGCCCTCACCTTCGTCAGCTCACCGGCCCGCGAAATCGGCCGTCAGGCGGCAAGGCGGCTGCTGACCCGGATGCAGCAGCCCGAGCTCGCCCCCAACCGCCATATCATCACCCCCAACTTGCAGAAGCGTGAGTCAGCCTGAGCGAGGAGGCTTGCAGAGTAGTAAAGGGGGCCTGAACCACAAGCTGGATGAGTAAAGCGGCCTTATCTGCCGATGCCCACCCCATCACTCATGGCATCCCCATATATGACAAAACACCGCCAATTGGCGGTGTTTTGTCATTGCTATAAAAAGCCGTGCCATCTATTTACAGCAACGCCTCACCATAGCGGTTGGCTTCATCAGAACCTTTTTGCAATTTAATCAGTAGCAATAGCACAAATCCGATAATGGGGACAGCACCGAGCAGCAAATACCAACCAGTACGATTGGTATCATGTATCCGACGCACCGCCAGCGCTGCACAAGGAATAATGGTCAGCAAGCCATACACGCCAAGCTCATAATTTATATGATCCGGGGAGTTGAATAACTGCGTTAAAATCACAGCAATCACGGTATGGAACAGCAAGAACATAAAGTATTCCTGACGTGATGCACGCCCGTGGAAATTAAAGTAGTTTTTGAATGCTTTAAAATAAAAGTTCATCACACACCTCGGCATAAGTACCTGAACAAAAATGTTGTTGTGCCAATTTTAATGCGCTATGTCGCAATTGGCCGGAGCAGTTCAACAATAACCAATAGCGTTAGCCGTACCAACACAATAAACATTATTAAAAGATATTAACGCGAAAATATAAAAAACGAGGATGGCGGAGCTTGTCCTGGCAGATGGCTCACTTGCTGCCTGCCTCCCCTTTCGCACTGGATGGGAGCCTCGCAGTTTGAGAGAGGTAGCTTGCTCACCGCATCAGCGAACGTGCTTGAAAATGGGCGTTTGGCCGCCCACATCACTCACTAACCTCATGATTTAATTTATTTTAATAGTTTTTAATAATTATTTTTAGTTGGCATCTCACTGGACTGGCCAGTTAGGCTTCAGGTCAGAAAGCAACGTTCCACATCACAAATGCCAAACAGGTGAGATATGAAAAAAAGTTTAGCCATCCTTGTTACCATGACCTTGCTGACCACAGGCTGCTCGAATATCAGTACCCGTGATGCCTTGATTGGTGCAACAGCATTGGGTGCAGCCGGTGCGATTGGCTATTATGCCGGGCATCATAAAAAGTCAGGAAAAGAGAGCGGCTCAGCACAATTCGAGCAGCAAGATTTGACCGGCATGCGTGAAAGCCAGGCCAGTGATCAATTGCAGCAACATGGATTTCATATGGTCGATGGCTGGCAAAATGATCACGGTAACCATGCCTCCTTTGCCATCTGGTATAACGACAACTCTCATCAATGTTTGCAGTTGAAAAGTGTTCATGGTGACGTAAAAAATGCCTCTGACACACGCAATGAAAATTGCCACGCCTAATTTAATTATCATGATTAACAGGAACATCCCCATGAAAATGAAATCTTCTAAATATATTGCTATCGCTGTTTTGCTGAGCACCTCTGGTTGTGCATTGCCGATAATGGCGGCCGACACGGCCGATCTTAATTATCAGGATATTGGTTGGGTCAAACAGGAACTGAGTGACCGCGGTTTTGTAAAAGGTTCTGCCCCCAGCAGTACCGTCGAATATTGGTGGAACCAACAAGATCAGCAGTGCATCCGCCTGGCCGTCAAACATGGCAAGGTCAATGACATCAGTGACGAGCAACGTGATGAGTGTGGCGCTGTCGTACAACGCTCTCACTCTTCAACCCCGAGTCATGACCACAAACAGCGACTTGCCGTCAACCAGATGCCCAACTACTGCCTGAATTTTGCTGCCGAAGATCTGGGAAGATACAAGGATGATGTCAGCACCCTGCCCGCCGAAAAAAGCCATGGCAAATACGTGGTGCCGGGGCAGAGTGACGAGATTTTCTTCGAGTGTACCTTTAGCAAAGATGGCTCATTCCTCGGCATGAACCTCAAACGCTAACCACCCTCTTCCTCTGCTCAGGGCGGGAGTCTGTTGTGACGGCTCCTGCCTTTACATTAATCAGGAGCCAACAATGCAAGTACAGCGCACTGACGTCTAGCAGTTTAGTTTCTGGATTTTCGACAACGAAAAAGTGGCGTCATTCTATCTATCAGGCTGGCTAGACACTAAAGGGCTTGCTTGACGGATGCCCGTGAACGCCTAGCTGCGTGCGAAAAAGAACTTGTTCACATTTCTATCCATTAAGTGAGAGACAACACCGTGAAAAACACTCGTAAAGCAGTAATCTGTTGTTCCTTGATTGCGCTTACCTTGACTGGGTGCAGCACCCCCTCCTCACGTTTCGCTGAGTGCATGTCAACCTACCACGACAGCAACGCCTGCATATCACTTGAGCAGGCAAACCAAGCACGCTGGCAAGCACTTATCGACAGCGGCAATCAGTTGTCGGCTACAGGCGCCGAGATGGGGCGCCAGCAACAACAGGTATTGCAGAACACCAGACCAAGACAAACCATCTGCCGCCAAGGCCCATTCAATAACACCATGAACTGCACCACCTATTAAGCCCCCGATAAGCCCCCGAATTGCTATATAAAGTGAGGCTAAACATCACCTTGAACATCAAGAAGGTGAGTGAGACTTTGATAATCAAGGAGTTGTTGTATTTAGGCCAGTTGGTGATGGGGTGGAGCAGCGTGCACATGATGCAGACTTGAAGGAGAATGGTGGTGATCAGCCCGCTGCGCCCTACGTTCTTCCCATTCAAGCTGCATCGATTTGAGCAGCAACGACACGATCAGCAACAACAGAAGCCTGTCAGGCACATATGTCCCTTGACAAAAAAGAGCCTCCCCCGTCAGAGTTCACTATCAAGTTGACCTTCAGCATCATGACTCTCGAGACGCTCACCACGCCATGCTTCCGGATCAGGATTCCCATTTGCACTCTTTCGGCCGATTCGTGCTGGACACCAAACAACTTACGTTGACCCGACGCCAGGATGGCGAGCCATCGGTCATGCGTGTCTCTGCCGCTGAAGCGCGTCTCCTGCATTATTTTCTCACGCATGCTGGCACCTTGCTCAGCAAAGAAACGCTGCTGCAAACCGGCTGGCTGGGTCGACCGGTCAGCGCCAGTTCACTGCCAGTCGCCATCGCCAACCTGCGCCGCTATCTCGATACCCCGGAACAAGAGGCGGTGATCAGAACCTTGCCGCGGCAAGGCTATCTGTTCATGCTTGCCCCCGGCGCTGTCGCTATGCAAGAGGCCGAGCTGGCCCAACCGCAAGCAGCCCGTGAAGAAGAGGCTGCTGCCACGCCTGTCATGTCAACCGCGGATGACCCAACCCATCCGGTATCTGCAACGACAAGCAAAGAGCCAAAGCCGCTCCCGCTGTCCAGCTGGCAGCAAAATCTGATGCTGATCATGATGGGGGGATTTGTGCTCCTGCTACTGCTGACAGGCATTTACTTGAGTACTACCTGGGTCACCGTCAAATGCGAACCGGCCGGAGAAGGGATCCTTTGCCATACCCAGAAGCCAGCCAGCCAACTGCCGACCCCAAAACAGGGGGAGATCTGGTTGATGGTGGGTGACGAGCAGGCAAAATTTCAGGAGAAACAGCGATGAAACGTAGTTTATTGACTCGGCTGCTCTATGTGTCGAGTTCGCTGGGGATGCTGCTGGTCTCGCTGATACTGCTAAATAGTCTGGGTTGTGACTATGAAATGCGTCTGTCATCCAAAGAGGCTGATTATTATGCCGTTTGCCGAGCTGGCAAATTTACCGTCATCGAACGTGAACACGGCTCCAAAGCGACCTGGATGGTCACGGCATATCAGGCTGTGCTGGGTAGCCAGCTCATTTTCTTCGTCACTGAACGTTCTCAGGTTGAAGCCCCCCAGACCAAATCACCTTTGAGTGACCTTAACAAGATGCATGGCAGCTTCACCATGCCCCTTAACTATGGCTGGAAGAAGCTGACCCCCGACCATATCGCCATTTTTCAACAGTCGCCTCACCCGGAAATACTGCAGGGCCATTTTGAGGGTTCACTGGATTTCTACCACAGGTTCTGGCCTTCGGTACCGGTGAAAGCACAGTAAATTCCCACTCCAGACCCAGCCCCCCAAGATAGAAGGTGAGCCTGATCACCTCTTTGCAGCGAGGGAATTGAGAGTCAAGTGGAGAGGCATATGATGGGAGCCCCTTCTCTTCACGAGCCCCTTTATGAGCAACCCGCACGACCAGAACCCACCGAGTGAAATCCATCGCTGTGACAAATGTGGCGAGCGTACCCGCCATATCGTGGTGCTGGTCGCCCGCGATCATAGCCAGGACATCATGCCCAAGGATCCGCGCAAAGCCTTCTGGCAAGCCTTTACTTCCAGCAGCATTACCAACTGGGCGTTTGGCGAAACGCTGGCTTACCAGGCCACCCATGTAAAGCACCTGATCTGCGAGCGCTGCGGCGAGAAGTTTCTGGAATATTGAGTGACCATCAGGCCCAGAGGACGGCGCACCACGGACCGTCAGAGCGGGATAAAAGAGAAATAAAGATGACGTTTGTCGAGACGAACCCCGACCAACTGCCGCTAGCGCTGCTGCTGGAGGCCGATCCCGCAGAGCTGCGCATTGCCCCCTACTTTCCAGCCTCCAGATATCTGTTCCAGAAAAGAGCACTCATAGATGAAACGTATTCTGATTATTGGCAACTCGGGATCGGGCAAGAGCTGGTTGGCAGCTCGATTGGCTGAGGGGTTAACTATCCGCGAGGTCAATCTGGACACCATTGTCTGGCAGCCGGGCGGCTTTAACCAAAAACGGCCCCAGCATGAGATTGATCATGCCATTCAAACACTTGCTCAAGAGCCATCATGGGTGGTCGAAGGGGTATTTGGTGCCCTGGCCGAGCAACTGCTTGATGCCGCTGATACCCTTCTCTTTCTGGATCTCGACTGGTCAGTATGCCGTGATTCACTGCTATCGCGTGGATCACAAAGTGCCAGGCAACGGGATGCAGTGGCAGCCGAAAAGAGCTTTCAACAACTGCTGGTGTGGGCATCGGAATATGGGCAGCGAGCCGGTAAAAGCTCCCGCCAATTCCATCGCGAGCTGTTTGATCGATTCCCAAACGACAAGCACCGTTTCACGACTCGGGCAGAAGTAAATAGCTATCTCACGCACCTGACAACTCATAGCTAACGGGGTAGAGGATGACGCAACAGGAGTTGGCGAAAATGGGGGGCGCTTCGGTCAATATCCAGCTGCTGGATGGCAAGCCCTGTATCAGAAAAAGCTGCGCATCGCCTGTCGAGCGCCATTTCTACCAACGCGCCGCACTGCATTTGAGCGGGCTCAACACTCCTTCCCTGCTCAAGGTCGAAGGGGAGACCCTGTTCCTTGAGCAGATCCCTCATCCGGTCACGCTCACGCAGCTGCACCACAACGAACAGACCTTTGCTCAGCTGGCCTGCCTGCATAACGCCAACTATCAGCCCGACTTTGCGGTGAAAACTCACGGCTGGTCGCTCGCCGACACCAACGAGGCGCTCTCTGTACTCTGCCTGCCGGAAGCGGTAAACGAGAAGATCCGCCATATCCAGCAAGTCGGCCACGAACTATTCGAGGAGTCATACCTGATTTCGGGAGATAGCAACGAGGGAAACTGGGGCACCCGCGACAATGGTGAGCTGGTGTTGTTTGACTGGGAGCGATTTGGTTATGGTAGTCCGGCCATCGATCTGGCCCCGCTGGTGCCGCGGATGGGTTCGCTGGCTGAATATGAAACCATCATTGAACGCTATCTGCGCCACAGTTCGCTGCTCTCTGGCGACCGGTTGCTCCGCCATCTCGTCATGGCCAAGTGCTGGCTGATTATTGAGGTCACCAATCTGCTGACCAGAAGAGAGAAGCCGCAGGCACAGCAATATCTGGAGTGGTATCGGCAACAAGTTCCCAACTGGCTGGGGTCGGTGGCGCATATGGTGTAATCCGCAGGTTCGAATAGCGCAGCGTATTCGAACGTTCGTGTTATCACCTCTCTCTTTTCGGCCATCCCTCTCTTGCCACCACACTTTCTTCCCAAACAACGCCCCTCTGCGCTCGCCCAGCCAATCCAATTGGCCTCCGCCATCAGGCGCATAAAAATCCTAATCCGCCCGACGAAATGGCGACTTTTTGTGAGAAGGGTCACATCTGATAACGCCTTAAAACCACATATAAATCCAGACCCTGCTGGTGATTAATTTATTGACATGACGCATTACAAACCTGATTTCGAGGCCAACCATAATCCATTTATCTGTTTTTAAAGAAAAAATCAGCAATGACCTGAAAATGGCGAGTCCCGCCTGAAAACGGGATCTTCATCACATCGCGTTTTACTGCGCACAAAAATCCAGTGATTAGCACATTTGTCCGATAGGGAGGGGACGAGCGAGCCACGATAATGAACAGGTCATTTTTATCCAGTACGTCGATACGTACTCACGCATAGCTTCCGTCACCGGAAGCGGGGAGAGCGCCATGATCACCACCTTGATCAATGAACATCTGATCAACCTCGATTTGAAAGCGACGCGTAAGGAAGAGGTCTTCACCGAGATGGCCCGCCTGCTGGCGTCGCAAGGCAAGGTCAGCAACGAGCTGGCCTTTATCAAGGATCTGTGGGCCCGCGAAGAGCTGGGTAATACCGGCTTTGAAGAGGGCGTGGCCCTGCCCCACGCCAAGAGTGCGGCGGTGTGCAATCCGGCGGTCGCCATCGGCATCAGCCGCAACGGCATCGAGTACGGCGCCGAAGATGGCAAGCCGTCCCACATTTTCTTTATGATCGCCTCCCCCGATGGCGGCGCCAACCACCATATCGAAGTGCTGGCCGAGCTCTCCGGCAAGCTGATCGAAGAGGGCTTTATCGCCAAACTGCTAGCGGCCAACACCCCGGCCGATGCGCTGGCGCTGCTGCTGACCAAGAAAGAGGAGCAG
Organism: Aeromonas sp. 602200; assembly: GCF_049173895.1. Lineage (NCBI taxonomy): Bacteria > Pseudomonadati > Pseudomonadota > Gammaproteobacteria > Aeromonadales > Aeromonadaceae > Aeromonas > Aeromonas sp. 602200. The sequence continues at coordinate 137,561 of NZ_JAAKSL010000003.1, read as the reverse complement.
AGCGCGGCCCCGACCACCAGCAAGGGCTTTATCATCGGTGTCACAGGCTGCCCGGCTGGTATCGCCCACACCTATCTGGCGGCCGAGTCGCTGGAGCGCGCCGCCAAGGAGCTGGGTTATGAGGTGAAGGTGGAGACCAACGGCTCCATCGGCGTCAAGAACAGCCCGACCGCAGACGAGATTGCCCGCGCCACCGCCATCGTGGTGGCCTGTGACAAGCAGGTGGACATGGCCCGCTTCGCTGGCAAGCCGCTCATCAAGACCGGCGTGAAAGCCCCCATCAAGGATGGCAAGGGTCTGATCGAGCAAGCCCTGAAAGCCCCCGCCTATGTGGCTGGCAAAGAAGATAAAAAAGGTGAAGAGAAGAGCGCGGGTGGCAGTTCCGATCTCTATCGCTACCTGATGAACGGCGTATCGCACATGATCCCGTTCGTGGTGACCGGCGGTCTGTTGATTGCGCTGGCACTGGCCATCGGCGGCAACCCGACCCCGAGCGGCATGCAGATCCCGGAAGGGAGCATGTGGAACCAGATCCTCAACGTGGGCGTGGCCGCCTTCACCCTGATGATCCCCATTCTGGCGGGCTATATCGCCTACGCCATCGGTGATCGTCCGGCACTGGCACCGGGCTTTATCGGCGGCTGGATCGCCAACAACGGCAGCTTCTACGGCGCTGACGCCGGTACCGGCTTTATCGGTGCCATCATTGCAGGCCTGTTGGTCGGTTATCTGGTGCACTGGATTGCCACCCGTCAGTACCACAAGATGGTGCAACCGCTGGTGCCGATCCTGATCGCCCCCATCGTCGGGTCGCTCTTTATCGCTGCGGTCTTCATCTTCATCATCGGCGCCCCGATTGCCGACATGATGACTGGCCTGAACGCCATGCTGCTCTCCATGAGCGGTGGCAGTCTGGTGCTGCTGGGTATCGTGCTGGGTGGTATGGCCGGCTTTGATATGGGTGGCCCGGTCAACAAGGTGGCATTCCTGTTCTCGGTGGGCATGATTGCCTCCGGTCAGACCCAGTTTATGGGTGCCATGGCCTGCGCCATCCCGGCTGCCCCTCTTGGCATGTCGCTGGCGACCGTGCTCGGTCGCAAGCTCGGTATCTTCGATGCCTCTGAAATCGAAGCGGGCAAAGCCGCCGGTGCCATGGGTCTGGTGGGAATCTCCGAAGGGGCGATTCCGTTCGCCGCCCGTGACCCGCTGGCCGTTATCCCGGCCAACATTCTGGGCAGCATGACCGCCGCCGTGATGGCCTTCCTGTTCGGCATCACCAACAGCGTTGCCCACGGTGGCCCCATCGTGGCCCTGCTGGGTGCGGTCAACAAGCCGCTGCTGGCCCTGCTCTGCATGATCTGCGGTGCCATCGTCACCGGCGTGGTGGCGGTTGCCCTGAAAAAACTGCGGGTCAAAAAGAGTGATGAGGTAACTCTGGCCAAGGCGGCCTGAGTGCCCCCTCGCCATCGCGGCTCGTAAAACGTGACAAGAGGCCACCCCACGGGGTGGCCTCTTGTTTTTGGGATGGCTGGCGGGCCTTTCCCCAATATCGCCACCTGAGAATTGGTGGTCAATCAGCCCTCTCCCTTCACTTTTCCCTTAACTTCTCCCCTTACCTTTCCCTGGCTCCCTTCTGGCCAATCCATCCCACCTCCCCAGCCCAGACCAGCACTCGCACAGAGCGCCAAACTGGCTGAAATGGCAGCAATCCGGCATCAGCGGTGTGATGTTTCTCACGCTTTGTCCGCGAAAGCGCAAAAACTAGGAAAATTTCCTAGCCCCACTAGGGATGGCTCTCAAGCCATTTTTTGCCCCTCTTATTAGAGTCACCTCACCTGATGTCGTGACCCGCACCGCGACGGGCAATGTGCCCCGTCATCCCGTGCCGGGCCCGGGTTTATATGGATGGAGCGTCGAGCGCAGCAACGGCTGACAGCCCCGACGTTCCGTTCCCCCTTCCGTGGCGTGACCTCGAACAACCTATCTACAAATGAGGGGCGCGGCGGAAATACCGTCTATCTCGCAGAGGATGAACGAAGATGTTGAAATTGCTCCAACAGGTCCGGGTCCCCACCCTGGACCTGCCGGTCGAAGCCCGGCGCAAGCTCTGGTTCAAGCCGTTTATGCAATCTTATCTGGTTGTATTTATTGGCTATTTGACCATGTATCTGATCCGCAAGAACTTCAACATTGCGCAGAATGACATGATCCAGGAGTACGGTCTCTCCATGACCGAGCTTGGCATGATCGGCCTTGGCTTCTCCATCACCTACGGGGTGGGCAAGACCATCGTCTCCTACTATGCCGACGGCAAGAACACCAAGCAGTTCCTGCCGCTGATGCTGATCCTCTCCGCGCTGTGCATGCTGGGCTTCAGTGCCAGCATGGGCGGCACCGGTTTCAGCCTCTACTTCATGATCTTCTTCTATGCCCTGAGCGGTTTCTTCCAGAGCTGTGGTGGCTCGTGCAGCTACTCCACCATCACCAAGTGGACCCCTCGCAACAAGCGCGGCACCTATCTGGGCATGTGGAACCTCTCCCACAACGTGGGCGGTGCCGGTGCGGCCGGTGTGGCGCTGTTCGGTGCCAACTACCTGTTCGATGGCAACGTGCTCGGCATGTTTATCTTCCCCTCCATCATCGCGCTGATCGTCGGTTTTATCGGCCTGCGCTTTGGTAGCGATTCGCCGGAAGCCTATGGCCTGGGCAAGGTGGAAGAGCTGTTTGACGAAGTGGCGAGCGAAGAGGATATCGCTACCGAGGAGCAGCAGCTGACCAAGTGGCAGATCTTCGTGAAGTACGTGCTGCTCAACAAAGTGATCTGGCTGCTCTGCTTTGCCAACATCTTCCTCTACGTAGTGCGTATCGGTATCGACCAGTGGTCTACCGTCTATGCCCACCAGGAGCTGGGCTTCTCCAAAGACGTTGCCATTCAGGGCTTTACCTTCTTCGAAGTGGGCGCACTGGTCGGTACCCTGATGTGGGGTTACCTCTCCGATCTGGCCAATGGCCGTCGTGGTCTGGTTGCCTGTGTGGCACTGGCGCTGATCATCGCGACTCTGGGTCTCTACCAGCATGCGACTACCCAGTTCATGTTCCTGGGCTCCCTGTTCACCCTGGGCTTCCTGGTGTTTGGTCCGCAGTTGCTGATCGGCGTCGCCGCCGTGGGCTTCGTCCCCAAGCAGGGCATCAGCGTAGCCGATGGCGTCAAGGGCACCTTCGCTTACCTGATTGGTGACAGCTTCGCCAAGCTGGGTCTGGGCATGATCGCCGATGGCACCCCCATCTTCGGTCTGACCGGCTGGACCGGCACCTTCGCGGCGCTGGATATCGCAGCCGCCGCCTGTCTGGTGCTGATGGGTTGTGTCGCGGTCGCCGAAGAGCGCAAGATCCGCCGCATCAAGCGCGAACTGAAAGCCGCCGAGCTGGCTGCCCAGACCGCCTGATAGCCATAACAACAGACGCAGATTGTTCAGGGCCACCCACAGGGGTGGCCCTTGTTGTTTGGAGCAATCAGACACCCGACTGGCCCGGCATGAGCCTGCACTACCGTTCAAGGGACGGGCATATCCCCATCAAGATCCCACTTTTCATATGGACTTTTGGTAAAAGCCCCCCGCTGGCGCTATCTTGTTGCTCCCCCTTGTCAGCATCACAGAGAGCAGATGAAGATCGTCGCCGTCACCGCTTGCCCGACCGGTATTGCCCATACCTATATGGCTGCCGATGCCCTGCAAAAAGCCGCCACTGGGCTGGGACTCAAGATCAAGGTCGAAACTCAGGGCGCCATGGGCATGGAGAACATGCTGACCGCCCGCGATATTGCCAGCGCCGACCTGGTGCTGATTGCCTCCGATATCGAGATTGAGCAGAAAGAGCGCTTCCTCGGCTGCACCATCCATCAAGTGAGACTGGAAACCGTGCTGCTGGATGCCAACGCCGTACTCAAGGCCCTGCCGATCCCGGCCTGATGCTGACCCGCGAAATCACCTTCTACTGCCAGCAGGGGTTGAGCATCACCCAGGCCAAGCAGTTAAACCGGCTGGCGGGGATGTTCAAATCCACCATCCGCTGTGCCAACCTCACCCGGCGCCAGACCGTTGCCGCCAGCAACCAGCTCTCCCTGTTGACCCTCGCCACCCAGCCCGGCGATCTCTGCCAGTTGCAGATTGAAGGGTGCGATGCCGAGCTGGCCCACATGGCCTTTACCTGCTGGTGCGGGGAGCTGGGTCAACCACTGGTGCGCCCGCACACCGCCGCACTGGCGGAGTTGCGACTGGCCAACGCCCTGCCCGGCTACCAGTTTGCCCTGCGCCAGCTGGCCCACAGCCCCGAACCGCTGACCAAAGCCGAGGCCCTCGAGCATCTGATCGATCTGCTGCCCGCCGAGCTGATCACCGACCGCGCCACACTGACCGCTGCGGTAGAGCGGCGCGAGCAGGTCTCGGCCACCATCATCCGCCCCGGCCTTGCCATGCCTCATGTATTGAGCGAAGGGATCAGCCAGCCAGCGCTGACCCTGCTCAATTGCAAGGAGCCCATCGAGTGGGGCTCTCAAATCGGGCAGGTGCAGACCATTATTCTGCTGGCGGTGCCGGTCGGTAGCGGACGGGAGACCCTGCGCCCCCTCACCCGACTGGCGCAGGCGATGATCGACGATGTGGTCAACCACGCTCTGTTGCAGGCAGGCTCTGCCCCCGCCCGTCAGGCTATCGTCATCGAGAGCCTGCTGAGCTAGGCGAATTGGCTCTGGGCGCTGCTTGCTGTAACGCCAGCCATTCATCCTGCCCTCAGCACCCTGTGGTACACTCGCTGCCATCGTCTGTCTGAAGTGTGTATCCGATGAAATCTCCCCGCTCCCGTCTCTCTGTCAACCGTACGCCGCGTGATAACGCCCCGCGCACGGCGGCCAAACCAGCAGCCCCTCGCAAACCGGAGCTGGCACCCGAGGATCGCAAGCTGCTACTGCTGAACAAGCCCTATATGGTGCTCTGCCAGTTCACCGACGAGGCGGGCCGCGAGACCCTCAAGGATTACATCAAAGAGCCCGGCATCTACGCCGCAGGGCGGCTCGATCGCGACAGCGAGGGGCTGTTGCTGCTCACCAACGATGGCAAGCTGCAGGCGCGCCTCACCCAGCCGGGGGAAAAGACCCCCAAGACCTATTGGGTGCAGGTGGAAGGGATCCCGAGCGAGGAGAAACTGGCCGCCCTGCGCGCCGGCGTGGAGCTCAACGACGGCATGACCCTGCCCGCCGGTGCGCGCATTATGGATGAACCTGCGGTGTGGCCGCGCAATCCCCCCATTCGCAAGCGCAAGGAGATCCCCACCTGCTGGCTGGAGATCAAGATAGTGGAGGGGCGTAACCGGCAGGTGCGGCGGATGACCGCCCATATCGGCCACCCCACCCTGCGCCTTATTCGCTATGCCATCGGTGACTGGACGTTAGATGGATTGGCCCCCGGCGAGAGCCGAGCCCTGCCCGCCCCCGAGCTGGCGCCGAGCTCCAGCCGCAGCCCGCGTCCCTCCTCATCCCGTTCAGGCGCTCATACCGCCAAACCGGCCAAACCGGCAGGGGATGCGCCACGGCGGGCCAGCCAGCCGAGACGGGACGAGCGCCCCCGCAGCACTCACCCAACCGAGCGTTCAACTTCAAACTCGACCAGCGGCAAACCCCGCAGCAGCGGGCGAGGAACGGCACGCAGACCCGCCCGAGCGGGCAATCCCAATAGCAGCGACAAGGAGTCATGATGAGCAATCAGGCAGAGCAATCGGCCACCAGCCACGCCCGCATGGAGGCGCGCCTGACGGTCGCCGCCCTGGTGCAGTGGCAGGGGCGCTTTCTGGTGGTGGAAGAGGAGATAAAAGGCCAGCGCCGTTTCAACCAACCTGCCGGCCATGTGGAGCCGGGGGAAAACCTGCTTGAAGCGGCCTGTCGTGAGCTGAAAGAAGAGACGGGTCTGACCGCCACGCCGACCGCCTGGCTTGGTACCTATCTGTTCAAACCGGCCGACAGCGAGGCCACCTATGTGCGCACCGCCATCATCTTCGACCTTGAAAAAGCGCCGGGTCAGCACCATCCAGAGGATCCTGACGGCGATATCCTCGCCTGCCACTGGCTCACCCTGGAGGAGATCGCCGAGTGCAAACCGGCCCTGAGAAGCCCGCTGGTGTGGCAGTGCATCGAGGATTATCTGGCGGGAACACGCCTGCCGCTCTCGGCGCTCAAGGCCTTTATCCAGAGCTAGGGACAGAGCAGGCATCCGCTGGCAATCGCCACAAGAAAAACGATTTCCTGCCGCAAGGTTCCTGATGGGAACTGCGGCATGGATATGTGACCGGGGGCGCAAAACTCTGGTAGAATACGCCCCGTTTAAACGAACTGGTAACTTCGACTAATGACAGACAACAGCCAAATCAAGGTGATCGTCGGCATGTCCGGCGGCGTGGATTCTTCCGTCTCGGCCTACCTGCTCCAGCAGCAGGGCTATCAGGTCGAAGGCTTGTTCATGAAGAACTGGGAAGAAGACGACACGGACGAGTACTGCTCTGCCGCCCAGGATTTGGCTGATGCCAAGGCCGTCTGCGACAAGCTGGGGATGAAACTCCATACCATCAACTTCGCGGCCGAGTACTGGGACAATGTGTTCGAGCATTTCCTCGAAGAGTACAAGGCGGGCCGCACGCCGAACCCCGATATCCTGTGCAACAAGGAGATCAAGTTCAAGGCGTTCCTCGAATTTGCCGCCGAAGAGCTGGGTGCCACTTATATCGCCACCGGCCACTATGTGCGCCGTGACGACAGCACCGGCCGCCCGCGCCTGCTGCGCGGGCTCGATACCAACAAGGATCAGAGCTACTTCCTCTATACCCTGAGCGAGAAGCAAGTGGGTCAGAGCCTGTTCCCGGTTGGCGATCTGGAGAAGCCCGAGGTGCGCCGCATCGCCGAGCAGCTCGATCTCATCACCGCCAAGAAGAAAGACTCCACCGGCATCTGCTTTATCGGTGAGCGCAAGTTCAAGGACTTCCTGGCCAAGTTCCTGCCCGCCCAGCCCGGTAAAATCGAGACCGTGGATGGCAAGGTGATCGGCGAGCATCAGGGTCTGATGTATCACACCCTGGGCCAGCGCAAGGGGCTCGGCATCGGTGGTCGCAAAGATGCCACCGAAGAGGCCTGGTATGTGGTCGACAAAGAGGTCGAACGCAACGTGCTGGTGGTGGCGCAGGGCGAACATCCCCGCCTCTACTCCGATGGTTTGATTGCCAGCCAATTGCACTGGGTGGATCGCACCCCCATTCGCGAGCCGCGTCGCTGCACCGTCAAGACCCGCTACCGCCAGCAGGATATTCCCTGCCTGATCCAGCCCATCGACGACGAGACCATCCGGGTCATCTTCGACGAGAAACAGGCTGCGGTCACCCCGGGCCAATCCGCCGTCTTCTACGACGGGGAAGTGTGTCTGGGCGGCGGCATCATCGAACAGCGTTTCAGCCATCCGGTTTGAGCCAATAGCAAAAGGCAGCATACGTGAGCGATAAATTCCAAGACAGAACCATGGCCTTTGCCGGCATCTGCCAGGCGGCCGCGCTGGTCCAGAAGGTGGCCCGCGACGGCAGCTGTGACGAGGCCGCCCTGCGCGAGAGCCTCTCCAGCATTCTGGTGACCAATCCGAGCCACCCGCTCGAGGTGTTCAACAACACCCATCTGGCCATTCGCGACGGCTACCGTGCGCTGGTCGAGCAGCTGGGTGCCGACGGCAGCCAGAAGAATGCCGAGCTGACCCGCTATGTGGTGAGCCTGATTGCGCTGGAGCGCAAGCTGGCCAAGCGCAAGGACATTCTCAACATGCTGGGTGAGCGGATCAGCCAGATCGGTCGCCAGCAACAGCACTTCGATCTGCTCGACGAGCAGATCCTGGCCAACATGGCGAGCATCTACAGCGACCTTATCAGCCCCATCGGGCCGCGCATTCAGGTGGCAGGCACCCCGCTGTTCCTGCAGCAGCCGCTGGTGCAGCACAAGGTGCGCGCCCTGCTGCTGGCAGGCATCCGCGCCGTGGTGCTGTGGCGCCAGCTCGGTGGCAGCCGCACCCAGATCATCTTCACTCGCAAGAAGATGGTGGAACTGGCCAAGCGTTACTAATCATTGGCTTGCGCGCAGGCAGAGGGAGGACAAGGTGAACAGCCGCACATCAGCCTTGATACACCCCGACCGGCGCGCAAGTGAATACGGATCCCCCACACCAATCATCAGGAGTTCACCCCATGGAGCTGTCCGCGCTGACTGCTGTTTCCCCGATTGACGGTCGTTATGGCGACAAGGCCGATGCCCTGCGCCCTATCTTCTCCGAATTCGGCCTGCTGCGTTTTCGCGTTGAAGTCGAGGTTCGCTGGTTGCAGAAACTGGCCAGCCACGCCGGGATCCCGGAAGTCCCAGCCCTGAGTGCGGCCGCCAACGCCCTGCTCGACGGCATCGTCAGCAACTTCAACGAGAGTGACGCCGCCCGTATCAAACAGATCGAGCGCACCACCAACCATGATGTGAAAGCGGTGGAGTACTTCCTCAAAGAGAAAGTCGAAGTGAACCCGGAGCTGGCGGCTGTCAGCGAGTTCATCCACTTCGCCTGTACCTCGGAAGACATCAACAACAACTCCCACGGTCTGATGCTGAAAACTGCCCGCGAAGAGGTCATCAAGCCTTATTGCGAAAAGCTGATCAACGAGCTCAAGCGTCTGGCCCACGAGTACCGTGACATGCCGCTGCTCTCCCGTACCCACGGTCAGCCGGCCACCCCGAGCACCATGGGCAAGGAGATGGCCAACGTCGCCTACCGTCTGGAGCGTCAGTTCAAGCAGATCATGGCGGTGGAGATCCTCGGCAAGATCAACGGCGCAGTCGGTAACTACAACGCCCACCTCAGCGCCTACCCGGATGTGGACTGGCACCAGTTCTCCGAGGAGTTTGTTACCTCCTTGGGCCTGACCTGGAACCCCTACACCACCCAGATCGAGCCACACGACTATATCGCCGAGCTGTTCGACGCCATGGCCCGCTTCAACACCATCCTGATCGACTTCGACCGCGATGTGTGGGGTTACATCTCCCTGGGTCACTTCAAGCAGCGCACCATCGCGGGGGAAATCGGCTCCTCCACCATGCCGCACAAGGTCAACCCCATCGACTTCGAGAACTCCGAAGGCAATCTGGGTCTGGCCAACGCCGTGTTCCAGCATCTGGCGAGCAAGCTGCCTATCTCCCGCTGGCAGCGTGATCTGACCGACTCTACCGTGCTGCGCAACCTGGGTGTGGCAGTGGGTTACTCCCTGATTGCCTATCAGGCGACCCTGAAGGGTATCTCCAAGCTGGAAGCCAACGACGCCGCCATGGCCGCCGATCTGGATGCCAACTGGGAAGTGCTGGCCGAGCCGATCCAGACCGTGATGCGCCGCTACGGTATCGAGAAGCCCTACGAGAAGCTCAAGGAGCTGACCCGTGGTCGCCGCGTCGATGCCGAAGGGATGCGTACTTTTATCGACACCCTTGAGTTGCCGGAAGCGGTCAAGGTCGAGCTGAAGAAGCTGACCCCGGCCAACTATATCGGTGACGCCCAGCGTCTGGTTGATCTGCTGAAGTAAGCCAACCGGTTGTGACGAAGGGGCCCTGTGCACGATATGCCACAGGGCCCCTGTTATTTTCCCTGCCACGGCAGGATCCCGAGTGGCTTTTCCCAAGCCCGCCTTGGGCAAAACCTCTTTGCGAGACACGAGAAACAGCATGTACGAACTCAATCTGGATATCGCTCACTTCCTTGAGCACTACTGGCAGAAGCGCCCGCTCCTTATCAAGGGGGGCTTCAAGGACTTTCAGGATCCCATCAGCCCGGACGAGCTGGCGGGTCTGGCCATGGAAGATGTGGTAGAGTCCCGCCTCGTCACCCGTTTCGACGGCAAGTGGGATGCGGCCCACGGTCCCTTCGAATCCTATGACCATCTGGGCGAAGAGAACTGGACCATTCTGGTACAGGCTTGCAACCACTGGGCTCCCGAGGTGAACGAGCTGGCCGTGCCGTTCCAGTTCATTCCGGGCTGGCGCTTTGACGATGTGATGGTGAGCTTCTCCACCCCCCATGCGGGTGTCGGCCCCCACATCGACAACTACGACGTGTTCATCACCCAGGGTCTGGGCAAACGCCACTGGCGGGTTGGCGATGCCAAGCCGCTCAACGAGTTTGCAGCCCACGCCGCCCTGCTGCACTGCGAGCCGTTCGAGGCGATCATCGACGTCATCATGGAGCCGGGCGACATCCTCTACATTCCGCCCGGATTCCCCCACGAAGGCTACGCCATCGAGCCCTCCATGAACTTCTCGGTGGGTTTCCGCGCGCCGGATGCCAAGGCGCTTATCTCCTCCTTTGCCGATCACCTGATCGACAACGAGGTGCGTACCGAGCGTTACGGCGATGCCGACCTCAAGCCCCGCGCCCGTCACGGCGAGATCCAGCCCCACGAGCTGCACCGTCTGCGCGAGCTGATGCAACAGGCCCTCGATGACGAGACCCTGTTCAAGGAGTGGTTCGGCACCATGATCTCCGAGGCCAAGCACGATCTGGACGTCAATCCGGTCGAGCCGGACTATAGCGCCGAGGAGGTTGCCGACCTGCTGACCCAGGGCGAGCCAGCCATCAAGGTACCAGGCCTGCGCACCGTCTGGTTTAGCGGCGAGAGCCAGCAATGCTTCATCGACGGCGAAGCCTGGACGCTGCAGAGCGAAGACGCGGCAGCCATTTCGCTCTTGTGTGACAAAGACATCATCACTCAAGCCGACATGGTGGAGCTGGCCGATCAGGCCGGTTTCCTGCAACTGCTGACCCGTCTGGTCAACCGTGGTTACTGGTTCTTCAACTGATCCAGCAGTTAGCGAAGGATAAAAAGGCGCCTTATGGCGCCTTTTTTGTCACTCAGAGGCGGTTCAATTAACCATCGATGCGCGAAGCTGAACCCACTCTTGATGAACCGACAAGTGGTGATTTATTGAGCTAACATAGATGGGTATCATGCGTCCATCCCTGTTCACAAGAGAAGCGCCACCATGCAAATCACCTCCCGGCCCATGCCGCTGCCCGATTACGGCAAATACCCCTCCTCTCCCGCTGTCACACCCGAGCAGGTCAGTCAGGCCCGTAACGAAGCACTGACCAAGAAGGATGAATTGCAGGCACAGAGCGAAGAGAAAGCAACGGCTCGCAGAACCCTGGCGGTCTCTTATACGGCTAACCAGCAAGATAAAGCCGTGGTGGAGCGCTACCTGGAGGCCAGCGGTCAGGAGAGCGACAGCAAATCGGGCCCGAACACGGCTGATATGTATCAGGCAGCGAATCGCTACCAGCGCCAGCAGAATCTCAGCGACTACATGCAATTCCAGCAGAGCCCGCTCGCCCAGCAGATGGGTGACATGGTGGGTGAAGATAATCGCAAGGGTACCCAGCTCGATATTATTGCCTGAGCCAATTTGCTCGAATAAGCCCGGCAGGGACCAATACAAGATGAAAAAGCCCTCGATGAGGGCTTTTTCGCTATGGCTTGTCGCTGCGACGTCTCGCTATAAATGGGACACTTCTGCCTGCGCGTCCGGCAGCTCGTCGGGGAGTTCATCAAACAGGGGGTGATAGAGCACCTCACCCTGCACACCCGCAAAACCGCGCTCCTGCAGCTCCATCGCCATAAAGCAGTCGGCAGGCACCTCATAGATGCAGTGCAGGCCAAACTCGCTAGCCGGGCGGAAACCGAAACGGCTGTAATAGGCCGGATCCCCGAGTACCACCACCCCTTTCCAGTCCATCTCAAGCGCCGTATCAAGCCCTTCACGGATGAGATCAGAGCCAATCCCCTGACCTTGCCAGTCGGGATGAACCGCGACCGGCGCCAGACCGAGCCAGGGCCCTTCCATGCCGTTAATGGTGATCGGGCTTAGCATCAGGTGCCCCATGAACTCGTACTCTTCCTCTTCGACCATGGTCACTACGGCAGCACCACATTCGCGCAGGCGGTTGACCAGTTCGGCCTCATCGGCACGACCGAAGGCAGCACTCAGCAGCTCATAAACCGGCAGCATGTCACCGGGGCGCTCGGTTCTCAACATCAGGTATTACTCCTCGTACAGCAGAGCGGGCATTATTCCACACAACGGCTGGTCATTCTGAGTACCTTTGTCCAAAAATGGGAGGGTGCACTCAGGAAAACGAGCGGCAAACTGCTGCTGCAAGGCTGTTAGCGTAGCCGGGGTGGCCCTGTTCATCGCCTCGCGGTAGGCCAGCCAGAGGGCGGGAGCCTCCCGCGCCAACCGCTCAAAGGTCAGTTCGGGCGTTTGATGCCAACAGCCATCCAGCTCGTCGACCAGCTCCGGCAGCTCCACCAGCAGCCGTAACTGCTGATAGCGTATCTGCGAAGAGTCACCGTTGCCGCCCAGCGCCTGCGCCATCAATTGGTTGAACCAGTGGAGCCGTGATACGCGCTCCTCGCGGCTAAGCAGCTCGGGCCCCTGACGCTGCAGCGCGACCAGTTGCAGCAGCCACGCCAGCCCCCGTTCATCCCTGTCTTTCAGCAAGACGCCGCCAAGATGGGACAACTGCTCCGGTTCGGCCTGCTCCAGCAGATCGACGGGGTAACAGTGCAGCGCCAGCAACCTCTCAAGATGCGGCGGGCAACGCAGAAAATAGGGCTTCTCCCCCTCGCCCCTCTCATCCACAAAGAGCGAGATGGCCAGCTTGCCGTTGGCACTCTGCCGATTGGTCGTGGCAGGATCCCACAGGATCACCACGGCGATCCGCTCATCTGCCAGCCAGCGGGCAATTTCCTCGGGCAAGGGGCTGGGCAAGGAGGGTGCGCGATCCAGTCGCCAGTAGCTCACCTCGCACGGCTGGCGACCACTGATATGGCGCCGCCCGCGATAGTGCATGCCCACTTTAGCCATCACCCGGCCGGAGGCTAAATTGTCTGGCATATGGCGAGCCGTCAGCGCAGGCAGTTGCAGTTGGGCAAAGGCGAACCCCTTGACCAAGCCTGCGGCCCGAGTCGCCAGACCGCGATTTTGCCAGGGCACGCCCACCCACCAGGCCAGCTCGCCATTCCAGTGCAGGGAGATCACCCCAAGCAACGCCGCACCTTGCTCCTCTGGCAAGGTGATGGCCCAGCTCCAGCCAAGACCAAGCGCCGCCTTGCGCCAGCTGAGCGCCAGCCAGTCGCGGGCCCCCTCCGGCGGATAGGGATGAGGAATATTAAGGGTGTAGCGGGCCAGCGCCTCGTCGTTGCAGTAGCGTACTATCTCGCGATCATCGGCGGCCTGCAGCGGTCGCAGCGCGACGCCTGATAGCGAATGCCCCTCAGCCAGGGTCGGCACCGTCACGCGGCGCACCAGCAGGCGATTGAGCACGGCGCCCAAATCGGCCTCGGGGGTGAGCGGCAGATCGGCCCCCACAGGGCCAAGGGTGAGCAGTCCCTGCTCCCTGGCGAGGGTCAATAGGGAAGTAGAGGCGCTGATCAGGATCTGGCGGCTGGGATCAACATGAAAATCCACCAGCAGATCCCCATCGAGCCAGGCAGCCAGCAGGGCTCCCGGGCAGAACACCCCGTCTGGAGGGCTGCTCGCCCAGGGTGCATCGGTTTGATCGAGGGCGGCCGCCGCCTCTTTGCCCAGCAGCAGCTGCCAGCGATGACCCTGCTGCTGCCAGTACTGCAACAGCGCAGTCCACTGCGGTTGCCACAGACTGGCCTCGATCAGCAATTCCATCAGCTGGCCTGACAGGCCGCTGGCAGCGTCAGATGGCGGGGATGGGCTTGGATACGGGCGATCCAGCTACGGATAGCGGGCCACCCCTGCAGGGAGAAGATCCCCTCCTCTGCCACATGGGTGTAGGCATAAAGGGCGATATCGGCGATGGTCGGCGCATCACAGCACAGGTAGGGGCTCTGTTTCAGCTGCTGCTCCATTACCGCCAGCGCCTTCTCGCCACCGGCTTTCAGACCGTCGAGCCTCGCCTCCTGCGACTCGGGTCGGCCGAGATAGTGAACGATAAAGCGGGCCACCGCGATGTAGGGCTCATGGCTGTACTGCTCAAAGAACATCCATTTGAGCACCTCGGCCTGCTGGCGCGGATCGGTTGGCCACAAAGACGAGCCCTGCGCCAGATAGAAGAGGATGGCATTGGATTCCGCCAGCGTATCGCCCTGGCCAATCTCCAGCACCGGGATCTTGCCGTTGGGGTTCTTGGCCAGAAATGCGGGGGTACGGGTATCCCCCGTCTGAATATCCACCTCAACCCACTCAAGGGGCAGCTTCAGCCAGCGGGCCAGCAGCCACACCTTGTAACAGTTGCCGGAACGCAGATCACCATACAGACGCATACACACTCCTTGTGAAAACAGAATTGAACAGCGCGCTCAGGGTGCCAGACGCTCGATATGCCAGCCATCCCCGTCGCGGGTGTAGTAGAAGCGGTCGTGCAGCCGGTGCTCGCCCCCCTGCCAGAACTCCACCGTCTCGATCACCACCCGGAATCCGCCCCAGAAGCTCGGCAGCGGCACTTCGCCATTGGCAAACTTCTGCTTGAGCTCAAGGAACTTGGCCTCCAGCACGCCGCGGGCCGATATGCGGGTCGACTGCTTGGAGACCCAGGCAGCGATCTGGCTATCCTTGGGACGGCTGTGGAAATACTTCATCACCTCGAAGGTGCTCATCTTCTCCACCCGACCGGTCACATGAACCTGTCTGTCCAGCGTGTGCCAGGGGAAGAGCAGGCTGATTCGAGGATTGCCTTCCAGCTGCTGCGCCTTACGGCTACCCATGTTGGTGTAAAAGACCATCCCCTGGGCGTCGTAGTGCTTGAGCAGCACGGTACGCTGCCAGGGCTGACCATCGGCATCCACCGTCGCTACCACCATGGCGGTGGGATCGGTCAGTTTGGCCTCACAGGCCTGCGCCAACCACTTCTCGAACAGCGCCAGCGGCTCGGCCGGCAGATCGGCCCGGTGCAGCCCGCCACGGGAGTATTCACGGCGCAGATCAGCAACATCCATCATCTTGATTTTCCTTCAAATAAATAATGGTTCCACGACCATCAAGAGAGTGACGCAGGCATTGTGCTCCGCTCATCTGTCAGTGACAAGCCATAACACAGCGGGGAGGCAACTGCCTCCCCGCTGTGTTTACCTGCAAACTATTACCTCTGAATCGCCTCCGGCATGCACCTTTCCAGCATCTGTCGGTTATATCGGGTGGCATAGTCAATCCGCTGCTCAAACTCCGCCTCCTTGCCCATCTCAATCACATCACCGAACCCTTTCAGATAACGGACTCCGCACCGAGTTCTCGCTTCTGCTTGCAATGACTCCACAACCCCCGGGGCCATACCACCGCGCCCGCCACGCACGATGAGCCGATAATCCTGAGTAGCAAGACTTTCATCTATTGCCTCGGTCAGTGATGCGGCCACAACAGGCGCTGCGCAGATATATAGAAACAGCAAACTGACGGCTAACCGTAATACCTGCGCCATCCGGCTGCCCCTCCCATCAGGAGGATCACGATAAGATTCACTGCACCACCACCACCGCCGCCACCCGCATTGTTGTCGGTAATGACAGTTGCACTTTCCGTAGTGGCAGACGCATTACCTCTTATCCCATTGATAGAGAAAAAAATATTATTGCTGCATGCCAGCTTCAGCCTGGCCGTGCTGGTCAACGGTGCAGGCAACACCACACTGGCCGACCCGTTATTGGCAAGCCCGCTTGCCAGCGTAGTCCAAGTAGAACCACCATTCTGTGTCAGTGCCAAATCCACTCTGGGACAATTGATAGGAGGCTGATCGGTCCCGGCAACATTCCATGTCACTAGCTGAGTGCTACCCGCCACCATGGCGCCGATCTGCGGAGCTGTGATGGCAAATGCCGCGCCGGTATTGATCACCTGAACCACCATTTCATCACTGCTCACCGCCCCCTGACCATCACGTACGGTAAGGCGGAACTGGAGATTGCGATTGGTCGCAGGCCACGCCTCTCCTTTGGCCAAAACACCCGATATCAGAGAGCTCATGGCGGGCAATGTTCTGCGGGGATCCGATGTCGGTGAAACAAAGCGAAACAGCGGGCGGGTTCCATCATCCACCATGGTTGCCACGCTGTAGGATGCATTGCCAAGATCAACCTGCTCCCAGGTGTAACTGAGGGGATGACCATCCAGATCCAGCGCACTACCGACAAGAGTGAAAGGCGTATTGGCGGGGATCACCCTATCGCCCCCCGCATCCACAACTGGCGCGTTATTGGCAAGCGCCAGGTCGGTGCCGCAGGAGGGCAGAGAGGCCATCAGAGCCCGCATCTGCTCGATCGACTTGCTGTGAAAAAAAGGTGTGCTGTTAACTTGCAGATTCTCCTCACCACAGATCCCGGCATAGGCCATGATGGTCGAGCCACTGCCCGGTTCCCAGGCTGAGCTAGCCTTGCGACCTGTTGCACAACTGTCGGCCATGCCATTGAAGGAGTGCTCGGCCCCCAGCTGGTGCCCCAATTCGTGAGCCACATAATCAATAAAAAATGCATCACCGATAGGCTGTGAGCCTCCGGTCATGCCCCGTGAACGGCCAAATGGGTTACATATGGATCTCATGGTCACCACTCCGCCGCCTGATGTCGCCAGCAGATGGCCCAAATCAAAGGATGGATTCAACAGCAAATCCTGTTGGACCTGATTGATGGCAATATCCTGGGTCGAGTTGGTGAAAGGATCCGTCGCCGGATCAGTGAAAATCACCTTGTCTGTATCGGCTGCAAGCTGAAACTCGGCCCCCACATCACGGCGATAGACTTCATTGACCCGATTAAGCAGTGTTGCAATGGCCGAGAGTGCTGCAACCTTGGTACCACCGTGATACTGGGTATATTCCCCGGTTGCCGAGATGGCGATGGTGTAGCGCTTGCGCAAATTGCCATCGACCAGCACAGCTCGCTCACGCTCGATACCATGAGGATCAATCACCTGATCCACATCCTGTCGCCGCCAGGCATCTTGCTGTTCATAAACGGCATAAGAGAAACCGTCCTGAAGCGGATCGACATAAAAGGTACGCCCCTGATGGGTAAACATACCGTGAAAACCATGTGTGGTGACATCAAATCGGCCTGTATCCGCCGCCCGCTCGATAGCCTTCCCACTGTAAGTATTGATAGATGGATAACGCTGGGCCAAAGGCTCCGGGAGCAAGGCATTGGGATGAACATCAAACTGCACCGTAGTGCCATCCGGCAGTGGCAAAGTCAACACACTGGCGAGATGCCCGGGTTCAAAAGGCTTGTCAGGAACCACCACTCTGACCTTGTCAGCTCGCACATCATAGATCCCTCCCCTTTCCAAGTTTTCATCCATGAAGGTCCACTGTGGTTCTGCTGCAACCTGAACAGACAAACTGGTGATAATCACCGCAATGCCATGCTTCATAGAGCCTCCTTGCCCTACCTTGGTGACAACAAGTATGGTGCAGCGTCAATTGACGATCTGCGTGACAGACAGAAAAGAAAATTCGCACAAAACTTCTGTCACGCTGAGACATCGTGCTACACCCACGCTCCCCATCTCAGGCGATACAGACTGACCCCATTCAACAACGGAAAAAAGTGAAGGCGCCATTGGCGCCTTCACGGATAGATAGGAGGCTGAATATCCCCCCATTTGGATTGGTTCGTTGGCGTATTACTGCTTATCCGCGCCCGATGCTATCGGGCAATGAATCACCATGCGCCGGTTAAACTCGCTGGCGTAGGCACTCAGTTTGGCATGCGTTTCGTGCTGGCCGGGCCTTATCACATCGCCCAATCCATCCAGATAACGCTTGCCACAGCGCGCCTTGGCCTCTGCCTGCTGCTCGGCTGCAATACCAGGGGCGAACTCTCCCCGCCCCGCGATCACGATGAGGCGGTAATCCTGCCTGGCAAGGTTTGCACTCAGCTCCTGCTCCAGGGTGCTGGCATCGACCCGACAACCGCCGAGCATGGCAAGCAGCAACAGGGGGATTCCCCTCATGTGCGCCTCCGTTGCCAGCCAAGCAGCGCCAGTGCTAGCGTCCACAATCCGAGCACCCCGCCACCACCACCGCCACCTGAATTAGAGCCACCTTGCACCAGAGGCAATTTGAGGGGACTGATGGCAAAGAAGATGTTGTCGCTGCAAGCCACTTTCAGCCTGACACTGCTGGTGAGGTTGCCCGGCAGGGTCACTGTGGCAGAGCCGCTGTTGGGCTGGCTGGAGACGAGGAGTGCCCAGCTAGCACCCTCGTCCTGGGTTACAGATATATCCACCTTGCTGCAACTGATGGGTGGCAACGTGGTGCCAGCCACGTCCCATGTCAGTGACTGACTCCCCCCGGGCGTGAGGGTGACCCCGGAAATTGGGCTGGTGATGCGAAATGCTGTGCCGGTATTGACCACCTGCACCTTCATGTCATCGCTGGCAACGCCACCCTGACCATCTCGCACCGTCAGTCTGAAATTGAGATCCCGGTTGGTGGTCGGCCAGGCCTCTCCTTTGGCAAGCGTGCCGGAGAGCAGGGATGGCAAACTCGGCAGGATCCGCTCCGGCGATGCCGTGGGAGAGACAAAACGAAACAGCGGCCGGGAGCCATCGTCAACCATGGTAGCGACGCTGCTCGATTCGGTGCCTTTGTCGATCTGCTCCCAGTTGAAGAGCAGAGGGTTACCATCCAGATCCGCCCCCGCCCCCTTCAGGGCAAAGGGCGTATTGGCCGGGATCACATAATCGTTGCCGGCCGCAACCTGCGGAGCATTATTGCTCAACTCGAGCGTGGTTCCGCAGGTCGATACGCTCGCCATATGAGCTCGCATCTGCTCGATGGACTTGCTATGGAAATAGGGATCGCTGTGTGGCTGGATATTCTCCTCACCGCAGATGCCGGCATAGGCCATGATGGAGCTGCCACTGCCCGGCTCCCAAGCTTGCTCCTCAGCACGGTTACCCGCACCACAATTGCCGGTCGTGCCGTTGAAGGTATGCTCGGCACCAAACTGGTGGCCAATTTCATGGGCCACATAGTCTATAAAGAAAGCATCGCCGACTGGTTCTTTTGAACCCGTCATGCCAGATGACTTGGCGCCATAGGCGTAATAGGGTGGCAGGGTATCAACACATAACACCCCCAAACTCGCCAAACCACCGCCTCCAGTATTGAGGACATGGCCGATATCAAATGCCCCCACATCCCCGGCAGCAAACGCCTGAGCCTGCACATCTACGTTCAGATCAGCATCCGCATTGGTGTTATCAAAGGGATCACCGGCCGGATCGGTAAAGACCAGGTTGTCATTGCCACTGGCCAATACAAACTCTGCCCCCACATCCTGTTGATAGACCTGATTCACCCGGTTGAGCAGGGTTGTGATGGCCGCCATGGTCAGTACCCTGGAGCCTCCGTGGTATCGGGTATATTCCCCCGTCGCCGAAATGGCGATGGTGTAGCGCTTACGCACATTACCATCCACCTGCACCCTTTGCTGCAACGCCCTGTCGGCATCATGGCCAAGCACCTTGTCCGCCTCATCCTCCAGGCGACTATGGGCATCCTGCTGGTAATAGACGGCATACCCTTCGGCATTGCGCAGCGGATCGACAAACACAATCTTGCCCTGATGGCTGAACATGGCATGGAAACCCTGTGGCCCCAGATCGAAGCGCCCCGTCTCTATCGGATGCGCCGGGTTGTACCCCTTGAAGGTGCGGATCTGCGGATACTTGGCGGCAAGATCTGCAGGCAGCAAGTCGTAGGCTTCCAGAGCAAAGGTGACCTCCCCCCCATCGGGCAGCGGCAGGGTCAGCTCACTCACCCCGGCTTGCAGTCCGGCAAAATAGTCGAGCGGCACCTTGGCCACTCGAAACTGATTGGCCCGCACCTCATAACCTTGCTCCGCAGTCGCTCTGGCGGCTACCGTGCTCCACTCGCTGGCCATCAGGCTGGTTGAGCCCAGCATGCTGGCAACCAGCAAGGCCACCCTAGAGTATTTCGTCACATGCATTGTTTTTAGTCCTTGTATTAATGCAATCGCCTGAATTGCGGCCTGTACTTTATTTTTATTCGGCCACATCAATACAAAGCTGAAGCAACCCTTTCCACCATTCCCGAGTGGGAGTGTTGCGCCAACCCCGTCTAACCCCTATCATTGCGCGGATTTGTCAATTTTAGAACTGCTCCTCTTCACAAAGGTGCGGTTCATCTTTATCTGGCCAAGGTTAATCTCATGCTCAAATCCCCACTGTTGCCCCGTTTCGGGGATCTGGTCGTTGCCATTGTTGACGATGTGCTCGGTCAGGGTCTTACCCTCGACCGCGCCTATGCCCGTCACTTCTCCGGCATCGAACTCAAACCGCAAGAACAGGCAAGGATTGCCCTGGTCACCGGCGACCTGCTGCGCCGTCTCAGCCTCTATTGTTTCCTCACCGGTATTCAGGTGCGTCAGGCCGAAAAGAATGTCTGGCCACTGCTGCACAGCTGGCACGCCTTCCACAAAATTGCCCAGCCCAATCACCCGACCCTGGATCGCTTCAATGAAGAAGCATTCCGCCGCCGTCTGACCGAGGCGAAGAAGAACCCGGTATTGATGGATGGTTGCCCGAGCTGGCTGGAGAAACTGGGTAGCGAGCAGCTGGGTGAAGCCTGGCCTGCCGAGCGTGCCGCCCTGGCCTGGATGCCCAAGCGCTACCTGCGGGTCAACACCCTCAAGTGCACCCGTGATGAACTGCAAGCCATGCTGGCCAAAGAGCAGGTCACCACCATTCCGGTTGAAGGTGTGGAGACTGCCCTGCAGGTCACCTCTGACGCCGCCCTGTTCCGTACCAAGGCCTTTGCCGATGGTTGCTTCGAACAGCAGGACGCTGGCTCCCAGCTGGTTGCTGCCGCTTTGGAAGTTGCCCCAGGCATGCGGGTGATCGACGCCTGCGCCGGTGCCGGTGGCAAGACCCTGCATATCGCCGCCATGATGCAGGGTAAAGGCCGTCTGCTGGCAATGGATGTGGAAGAGTGGAAGCTGGAGAACCTCAAGCAGCGCGCCCGTCGCGCCGGTGCCCACAACGTGGAGACCCGGGTCATCACCAGCAGCAAGACCGTCAAGCGCCTCAAAGAGAGCGCCGATCGCCTGCTGCTTGACGTGCCCTGTTCCGGTCTTGGCGTACTCAAGCGCAATCCGGATGCCAAGTGGCGTGATACCGCCGAGCGTCTGCCGGTGCTGGTCGCGCTGCAAGAAGAGATCCTGCAGCGTTACAGCCAGATGGTGAAAGTCGGCGGCCTGCTGGTCTATGCAACCTGCTCCATCCTGCCCGAGGAGAACCGCCAGCAGGTGGACAAGTTCCTCGCCGCCAACGAAAACTTCCGTCTGCGTGACGATCACACCGTGAGCCCGTCCGAGACCGGCTTCGACGGCTTCTACATGGCTCGTATCGAACGGATCGCCTGATCCAGAATGACCTGCTCCTTGCGCCCTTATCGCGCACGGCGGGTTCGATGAAAAAAGAGCGGCAGGCCTCGAGCTGCCGCTCTTTTTATTGATAAGGATCGCCGCGTCAGGACTCCAGCGCAGCAATCGCCTCTATCTCGATCTTCACATCCTTCGGTAACCGAGCCACTTCTACGCAGGAGCGAGCCGGATACATGGCATCGTGCTCGGTGAAGAAGTCGTTGTAGACCCGGTTGACCGCAGCAAAGTCGTTCAGATCCGAGACAAACACCGTGGTCTTGAAGATGTTTCGCACCTCGCCGCCTGCCGCCTCGACAATCGCCTGTACGTTTTGCAGGGAGCGCAGGGTCTGCGCTTCGATCCCCTCCGCAACGTCGCCGCTCACCGGGTCCAGCGGGATCTGACCGGAGGTGTAGAGGATGTTGCCAATCCGGGTGGCCTGCACATAGGGGCCGATGGCGCCCGGCGCCGCTTTGGTAGTGATAACCTGTCGCATCTGTTACTTCCTCGTGCTGACAAACAAAAAGTAGGCCCGGAGCAAGCCTGCTCACCCCGGGCATGAGAGTTACATCATGTTGGTGAAAGTTCTGGAGATGACGTCCTGCTGCTGCTCGCGGGTCAAGGCGTTGAAGCGCACCGCATAGCCGGAGACCCGGATGGTCAGGCTGGGGTACTTGTCCGGATTGTCGATGGCATCCAGCAGCATCTCGCGGTTCATCACGTTGACGTTGAGGTGCTGCCCCCCTTCCACATCCCGCTCGTGATGGAAGTAGCCATCCATCAGCCCCACCAGATTGTTCTCGCGATTGGCGGGTTCCTTGCCGAGCGCCCCCGGCACGATGGAGAAGGTGTAGGAGATCCCGTCCTTGGCGTATTTGAACGGCAGCTTGGCCACCGAGGCGAGCGAAGCGACCGCCCCCTTGCGATCCCGACCGTGCATCGGGTTGGCCCCCGGGGCAAACGGGGCACCGGCGCGGCGGCCATCCGGGGTGTTGCCGGTCTTCTGGCCATAGACCACGTTGGAGGTGATGGTCAGGATCGACTGGGTCGGTACCGCATTGCGGTAGGTCGGCAGCGCCTGGATCTTCTTCATGAAGCGCTCGACCAGATCGCAGGCAATGGAGTCGGCCCGCTCGTCGTTGTTGCCGTACTGGGGATACTCCCCCTCAATCACGAAATCGACCGCCAGCCCGTCAGCATCGCGCACCGGCTTGACCCGGGCGTACTTGATGGCCGCCAGCGAATCGACCGCCACCGACAGACCGGCAATGCCGCAGGCCATGGTGCGATAGACGTCGCGATCGTGCAGCGCCATCAGCGAGGCCTCATAGCTGTACTTGTCGTGCATGTAGTGGATCAGGTTCAACGCGCTGATGTACTGCACCGCCAGCCAATCCATAAAGCTGTCGAGGCTGGCCATGACGGTCTCGTAATCCAGCACCTCGTCCATGATGGGCGCCACTTTCGGACCAACCTGGATCTTCAGCTTCTCGTCCACGCCGCCGTTGATGCAATAGAGCAGGGTCTTGGCCAGGTTGGCGCGTGCACCGAAGAACTGCATCTGCTTGCCGATCACCATGGGGCTCACGCAGCAGGCGATGGCGTAGTCATCGCTCTCGAAGTCGGTGCGCATCAGGTCATCGTTCTCATACTGCAGGGATGAGGTATCGATGGAGACGCGGGCGGCATAGGTCTTGAAGGCCCGCGGCAATCCTTCCGCCCAGAGGATGGTGAGGTTGGGCTCGGGCGCCGGCCCCATGGTCTTGAGGGTGTGGAGGTAGCGGAAGGAGTTCCTGGTCACCAGGGTGCGACCATCCAGCCCCATGCCGCCGATCACCTCGGTGGCCCAGATGGGATCGCCGGAGAAGAGGGAGTCAAACTCGGGAGTACGCAGGAAGCGCACCATGCGGATCTTCATGATGAAGTGATCGACCAGCTCCTGGGCATCCTGCTCGTTGATAAGCCCCGCCTTCAGATCCCGCTCGATATAGATGTCGAGGAAGGTAGCGGTACGACCGAGGGACATGGCCCCACCATTTTGCGACTTCACCGCCGCCAGATAAGCAAAGTAGAGCCACTGCACCGCCTGCTGGGCAGTGCGTGCCGGCCCGGAGATGTCAAAGCCATAGCTGGCCGCCATCTGCTTGATCTGCACCAGTGCCCGCTTGTGCTCGGCCAGCTCCTCGCGCTGGCGGATCACCTGCTCCAGCTGCTCTCCCCGCTCGAGAGCCGGTTGCAGATCGGCAAACTGCAGCTCCCGTTCACGGATTAGATAATCTATGCCATAGAGCGCCACCCGACGATAATCTCCGATAATGCGACCACGGCCGTAACCATCCGGCAAACCGGTCAATACCCCTGATTTTCGGCAGCGCAACATCTCGGGAGAGTAGACGTCGAACACCCCCTGATTGTGGGTTTTACGCAATTCGCTGAAGGTATATTCAAAATCGGGATCCATCTCCCGGCCATACGCTTCAAACGAGCTGCGGATCATATTTACGCCGCCAAACGGGTGCAGAGCTCTTTTAAGGGGCTTGTCGGTTTGCAGGCCAACGATTTTTTCCAGCCCCTGCTCGATATAACCCGGCCCATGGGCGGTGATTGTGGTGGCAATATTGGTATCAAAATCGACCGGTGCGTGGGTGGCATTCTCAATGCAGATCCCCTCCATCACCTTGTTCCACAAAGTGGTGGTCGCTTCTGTGGCATCCGCTAAAAACTGCTCGTCACCTTCATAGGGGGTGTAGTTCTGCTGGATAAAATCACGGACGTTGATCTCGTGCTTCCAGTTTTCACCGGCAAACCCTTGCCATGCCTGACGGAATTTATCCTGATCCAATTGCATATCAACTTTCATCAAATAAACCTCATTCACTACTCATGACACTACAGTGGAAGATGTCAGACGCACTCGGCCTGACGAACCAGCTGCCCCAGACGAATGGCATCCAGTGCGATCATTTTCTCTTCATTGGTGGGAATAACCGCCGCCAGCACCATGGACTCTGCCGCCGAAATCACCCGGCAACCCTCGCTATTGGGACGCTGGTTAAACGGCTCGCTGATCGCTACGCCAAATACCTGAAGCCGCTCGCATACCAGCTTTCTTATAAATGCCGAGTTCTCGCCAATACCGCCGCTGAAAATAACGGCATCCAGCCGGCGCAATGAGGTTGCATGGCCGCCGATATGGCGGGCAATACGATGGACAAAAGCGTGAATGGCCAATTTTGCCCCGGGATGTCCTCCGTGATAGGCCGCTTCCAATACCCGCATATCGGAGGAGAGCCCCGAAATACCCAGCAGGCCGGACTGCTTGTTCAATACCCGCTCGATATCCTCGATGGATTGTCCGGTCTTGCTGGCGATATAGGCCAGCGCGCCAAAATCGATATCGCCGCTGCGGCTGCCCATGATCAGCCCCTCCAGCGGCGTCATCCCCATCGAGGTATCGACGCTCTTGCCATCCTGTACTGCGCAAACAGAGGCGCCATTACCCAGATGAGCAATGACCAGACAGGCATCGTGGCCATTCAACCCAAGGAAGGAGACCGCCTGCTCGGCGACATAGCGATGGGAGGTGCCATGGAAGCCATAGCGGCGCACGCCATAATCCTGCAGATATTGGTAAGGCAGCCCATAGATATAGGCTTCCGGCTTCAGGGTCTGGTGAAAACCGGTATCAAATACCGCAATTTGGGGTTGTGTGGGAAATAGCTGACGAGCCGCCATCACACCACTCAAATTGGCGTGATTGTGCAGGGGAGCCAAGGGTGACACCTGCTTTATTTTGGCCAATACATGTTCATCAATGATCACGGCTTCGCTAAATTCACTGCCACCATGAGCAATTCGATGACCCACCAGTGCAATGGCATCCAGCAGATCCCGTTTTTTCAATTCCGCCGCGATGGCAGCCAATGCACAGGTGTGGTTATTTTCAGCTAATGACATTGCGGGCTCTTTACCCACTTGCAATTGGGGATGGGCCGTCTCAATACCATCCGCCATACCGGATATCACCACCTCGCAGGTTTTACTATCCAGTACCGAGAATTTGACCGACGAAGAGCCGCAATTGATAACCAGAACCAACGAATCAAACTTCATTACATCGCCTCGATATTTATGCTGTCGAGTCACTGCTGTCAGAACATATTTACCACTGTGTTTAGTGGCCAAATAACGGATAGC
Organism: Aeromonas sp. 602200; assembly: GCF_049173895.1. Lineage (NCBI taxonomy): Bacteria > Pseudomonadati > Pseudomonadota > Gammaproteobacteria > Aeromonadales > Aeromonadaceae > Aeromonas > Aeromonas sp. 602200. The sequence goes on along the minus strand of NZ_JAAKSL010000003.1, from coordinate 111,851 downwards.
CTTGCCCTCGGCCCAAATAATTGGGCCAACCAAGAACCGGTTATTGCGCGCTTCTGACTACGCCATGCAGACCCCGCCAAGGGGATCTGAATGGCTGATGACTTGCAGAAAAGGTTTTCAGAACAGCTTGGAAACAATATTCAGGATGGTCAGCACACCTATGATGGTGACAAACAGGTTGCTGGCCTGACCTTTATATTTTGCCAGTGCCGGTGTCTTGTTGACGGCATACATCGGCAGCAGACAGAGCAGGGAAGCGATGATCGGCGCCCCCATTGCCTCAATCAGGTCGAGGATGTTGGGGTTCACATAAGCGACCAGCCAGGTGGAGCCCATGATGAACAACATACTGACCATATTGAGTTTTTTACTGGAAACCTTGCTCTTGTCGCCCTGGTAGCCAAAGCGGAGGATAAGGCCGTTCAACCCTTCCAGCGTCCCCAGATAGTGGCCGAAGAAGGATTTGAAGATAGCAACCAGCGCGATAATGGACGCCGCATACTCCAGAGTGGTGGCAAACGCAGACTTGCTGCCCGTCATCGAGGAGAAGTGGTTGGCCAGATAGGAGAGCACCGGAATATTCTGGGCCTTGGCTTCCGCCATATTTTGCGGCGACAGGGTAAACAGGCAGCTGAAGGCAAAGAACATCACCACGGCCACCATCAGCATGCTGGCACCGGAGATAATCTTCGAGCAGCGCTTCTCGGTAAAATCACGACCGAACTCCTGCTCATACTCTTCCCGCTTGGAGACGATGAAAGAGGAGACAATCGGCGAGAAGTTGAAGGAGAAAACCATGATGGAGATCCCCAGCCAGACGGTGACCAGAATACCATCGTGACCGAACATGGATATCTCGCTAAGGTTGACCTGATCAAAGACGGCACTATTCCAGTACGGAACGAGGGAGAGAGAGATGACCACCAGGCTGGCGATGAAAGGAAATACCAGATAGCTCATTACGCGAACCATCAGATCCTTACCAAAATAGATCACAAATGCCATCAATAGCAGCAGCCCAAGGGCGACAACACCCCGATTAAGCGGCGCCATTTGCAGTTGATGCTCCCAGAATGCCATAAAGGTATTGGTGATCGTCACACCATATATCCACAGCAGTGGGCAGATGGCAAAGAAATAGAGGAAGGTAATCACTACCCCACCCATTTTGCCAAAATGTTCTTCAACGGTCTCGGTAATATTTGCCGATGGATTGCTGCCAGAAAGACATAATCTGGCCAACGCCCTGTGGCAATAAAATGCAATAGGGTAAGCCAGCACCAACATGATTAATATAGGTATCAGGCCACCATATCCGGCCCGAATAGGGAAAAATAGAACACCTGCACCGATCGCTGTACCAAACAGACCTAATCCCCATGTGGTATCCGATTTACGCCATGCACGTGTATTCTCTTTACTGCCGGTGATAACACTGTCTAATATCATGACTGCATTCCTTACAGGCTAAATTGACGAATATTGTTCTGTTCGATAATTTCGGTGATCCGGGTCAGGTCAATATTGCCACCAGAAATAATGCTGACGGTTTTTTTGCCTTCGACATAATGTTTGAGTTTGCCGCTCAGCAGCGCTGCCGAGGCCAGAGCTCCCGCCCCTTCGGTAATCACCTTGTTGCGCTGAATAAGGTCAACCATGCTGTGACGAATATCATCCTCGGTGACCAGTACAATATCATCCACCAATTGTTTGACGATTTCGAAGGTCAGGGTGCCGGGTCTTGCCACGTCACAGCCATCGGCCAGCGTACTGCTGGTTCTGTGATTGGTAATGGTGCCTGCGTAGTATGAAGCCGCCATGCCGTGGACATTCTCCGACTGCACGCCAATCACCCGGATAGTCGGGTTGATGGATTTGATGGCCATGGCGACACCGGCAATCAGACCACCACCGCCAATCGGCACTATGATGTTATCGACATCATACAAATCTTCGATAATTTCCAGGCCGATGGTTCCCTGGCCGGCAATCACTTTTGCATCGTCAAAGGGGGGGATAAATACGCGGCCTTCCATCTCCACGATTTCGCTGACTTTGGCAATGGTGTCATTGAAACTATTGCCATGCAGAATAACTTCTGCCGAATAATCGCTGGTTGCAGCAATTTTTGATTTGGGTGCGCAGCAAGGCATGACCACCTTGGCATCAATTCCCAGCATGGCACTGGACAAAGATACCCCCTGCGCGTGATTACCGGCAGAGCAGGCGACAACACCTTTTTGACGATCCTCCAGACTTAATGAACTGAGTTTGTTGAAGGCACCGCGAATTTTAAAAGAGCCTGTACGTTGCATGTTTTCAAGCTTGAGGTAAACCTCGCCATGGCAACGTTCGCTGATGTAGTTAGAGGGTAATTGCGCGGTCTTGTATATATGGTTGGTCAGTCTTTTTTGGGCTTCGGTAATATCATGAAGACCAATGGGCAGATTGCTATACATCTTCATCGCAAATCTCTTTTTATTTATTAATTTGTAGGGTTTTATTTCACTGGGCGAAGCGATACTAGGTTCTATCACTTGCAATTAATGTGAGCATAAACACAAAAAAATCTACAAAGAGACTGCATTACGGTGAAATTATCAAAAAATGTGATGGCAGCAACACTTGAATCCAAAATGATTAAAAAAAGTAATCGCAGATTGGGAAATCAATATGGTTAACAACTCCAAAACAAAGCGGCAAAGATTAGATTTTTCAGGGCGAACGCGTTGCTTTTTGCAACCGACAATCAGTTGCTTGCCTGCCAGAACCGGGATAATAAAAAAGGAGCCGATGTGGCTCCCTATCGACAACACAGGACCGATTACTCGGCTGCTGCATCATCTTTCTTGTACTTGGCAGCAGTCTCTTTGATCAGAGCCTGCAACTCGCCAGCCTGGAACATCTCGATCATGATGTCACAGCCACCGATCAGCTCACCTTCAACCCACAGTTGCGGGAAGGTCGGCCAGTTGGCGAATTTTGGCAATTCGGCGCGGATATCCGGATTCTGCAGGATATCAACGTAGGCAAACGGCTCGCCGCAGGACATCAGAGCCTGGGAGGCCTGGGCAGAGAAGCCACAGCTGGGTAGCTTGGGGGAGCCCTTCATGTAGATGATGATGGGGTTGTCAGCCAGCTGCTGCTTAATCTTTTCAATAGTTTCCATAGGTGCCTCACTAGAGCGATTTCGGCGGCCATTCTACTGCAATCTTGCCCGAGCACAAACTGACAAAGGGGTGACCCGGCTCGAATTGTGCAAAGAACCCACACAGGATTGATCGCGATCATGGCGCCAATCAAGAGTTGTTAGGCCATCTTTGATACTGCTACAATCCCTTGGCTTTGGGCTACCCAGCCCCATCATTTTAAAAACAACTCTTTTCACATATAGAAAAGAGTACGCAATGTCTTGCAACCGTCGCCTTCGCACGGTCCAGCCAATGGAGAGTAGAAAATGGCATTCGAACTTCCCGCTCTGCCCTATGCAATCAACGCTCTGGAACCGCACATCTCCCAGGAAACTCTGGAATATCACCACGGCAAGCACCACAACACCTACGTGGTCAACCTGAACAATCTGGTGCCGGGTACCGAGTTTGAAGGCAAGTCTCTGGAAGAGATCATCAAGACCTCCAACGGCGGCATCTTCAACAACGCCGCCCAGATCTGGAACCACACCTTCTACTGGCACTGCCTCTCCCCGAATGGCGGTGGCGAGCCGACTGGCGCCCTGGCTGATGCTATCAACAAGGCATTCGGCTCCTTCGCCGAGTTCAAAGATGCCTTCACCAAATCAGCCATCGGCAACTTCGGTTCCAGCTGGACTTGGCTGGTGAAAAAAGCTGACGGCTCTCTGGCTATCGTCAACACCTCCAACGCTGGCTGCCCGCTGACTGAAGCCGGTACCACCCCGCTGCTGACCGTTGACCTGTGGGAGCACGCCTACTACATCGACTTCCGCAACCTGCGTCCGAAGTACATGGAAACCTTCTGGGCTCTGGTTAACTGGGAATTCGTGGCCAAGAACTTGGCTGCCTAATCAGCCTCGCTTGCCAAAACGCCCCGCACTGCGGGGCGTTTTTTTATATCTAGATGGCTGCGTAAATGAAAGAGGCGCCCGCAGGCGCCTTTTACATATCGAGATAGCCAGTTTACTGGTCCAGCTCGTCCATGTATTCATCCAGATTGGCATCGTCGGCCTGCTCTTGCTGAGACGCTTTCAGCTCGGTCTGCTTGCCCGTCACCTTGCCCTGGTTATATTGCAGGTAGAAGTCCTTGGTTAGCGCATAGGGGTCGAGGGAGTTGTCGATGATCCGCTCCTGATCGATCAGCTTGGCGCGATTGCCCAAGCCATCCAGAACCCAATGAGTAACCCTTAACGGGATAGTCAGCAAGGCATAGGGGAAGTAGATGGTGTCAATGGTGTCACCAACCAGCTCCCGAGTGGTGGTCGGACCGTAAACAGGCACCATGATGTAGGCACCATTACCGATATCGGCCCTGCCCAGCACTGTGTCCATCTCCAGCTTGTTGCGCTCGAGGCCGGCATGTTTGGCCACATCGAAGATACCCAACAGACCGACGGTGGTGTTGAGGGTAAAGCGCCCCAGGTTGGTCCCTGCCCCCTTCAAATCACCGGTGATCAGATGGTTCACCATGCTGCTTGGCTCATCAAAGTTGGCAACAAAATTGGCAATGCCATCCTTCACCCCCACCGGAATATAGCGAGCGTAAGCATGTACCACAGGACGTGCTACATAGGGCTCCAGCACATCATAGTTGACCGCCCACATGGCCCGGTTGGCCCCCTGGAAGGGATCGCGCGGATCGGCCGCCGTACTGGTTGCGCCCGGATTATTCATGCCGGGATTGAGATCCAGACTCTCTGGGCCAGGCTTGGGTGGACCACCGGCACAGCCAGCCAGCAAGAGGGCTGCCAGTATGGCCCCTGAACGAAGATACATATGATTGTCCTGACGTTTTATTTTGATTTATCAGAAGTATAGATAACCCGGCCCCTATCCAGGAGCCGGGTTATCCAAAGGCATATTAGAGGGCGTGATCGATGCGGATGTCAATCGGAGCAGCAGGGATCTCGGCCGTCTTGACCGGCACGGATACCCCTTCGAAGGCTCCTTCCTTGTTCATCACATTGCCACCACGCGAGAGACGCGCCTTGAACTGCAGTTCTGGATACGCTTCCAGCTTGCTGCCCTCCATCATGGCGTCACCATCCCCCAGTGAAAGGGTGACAGGCAGGGTTGGCCCAGCGATACGTTTCACCGCGATGGGCATGGGTGGTCCGTTGGGCACCACGGCAAAGACGAAGAGGTGAGCATCTTCCGGCATCTGGATGCCCGCAGCCAGCGTGATGTGGATGGGGAACTCTCCCTCATTAACGTCAGACTGCTTTACCTGCTCTGTTCCCGTTTTGGCTGTGCCTGAATTCGTCACCTCTATGCCACGCTGCTTGAGCTGCGTGCGGGCATACTCCATGGAGCGCTCGACCATCACATAACGGGGAGAGCCTTTTTCCATCAAGGGCAACATCGCCTGCCAGCGAGACAGCGCGGTCTGGAAGTCCTCTTTCTGCAGCGCCATAAAGGCATAGACGGAGCGCGCCTCGATATTATCAGGCTCCTGCGCGATGGCTGCACGCAGCAGTGCATCGGCCTGCACCTCCTCCCCCGTCATCATCAGCGCTTGGGCATAGGGCACCGCCACCAGCGATTTCTGGGGGGCAAGCGTATAGGCCCGCTCCAGCGCCTCGCTGGCCATCTCGGGATCATTGCCATCCAGCGCCAAACGTCCGAGCAGCAACCAGCCGCGGTAGTCGTTCGGTTCATCCTTTAGGCGGGTACGCAGTGCCAGCGTGAAGTCCAGCAGATCCTGCTCGGTTACCTGGGCATCACGCTCCACAAGAATCCGGTTGCTGAGCTCACCAAGACGGTTGCTGGCATCCTGCCAGCGGCTCACCTCCTGCCATGAACCCAGCTTGTAGTAGATACCCAGGCTCACCACCACCAGCACCAGCACACCTGGGATCCAGCTCAGACTCTTGCCACTGCGGGCTGTCTGCTCCACATCGGGAATATCATCCAAGAGGCTGCGCTGCAACTCGACCAGCGATTCGGGCTCCTCGGCAAGCACACCCTGCTCTCGCTCCTCGCCAATCTCTAGCAAGCGCTGACGATAGAGCTGTTTGTTGAGCGCCGAGCGACTGATGCTCTGGTTTCCCTCACTGCGCCACAACGGTAACACCAGAGCCAGACTCACCAGCACCAGCAGGGCCGCAATCACAATCCAAAAGGCGGTCATTGTTTCTCTTCCTCTTTGAGCAGCTCGGCCAGGCGACGCTGCTCTTCATCGCTCAGGGTGCTTTCCACAGGCTCTGACGTTGCCGCAGAGCGTCGGCTACGTATCACCACCACGCCGATGCCGATAACGATCACTAACAGCGGGCCAAGCCAGAGGATCAGGGTCGATGCCATCAGGGGCGGGTTATAGAGGATAAAGTTGCCATAGCGGGCAACCATATAGTCCACGATCTCCTCTTTATCCTTACCCTCGCGCACCATCTGGTAGGTCTTGTCGCGCAAGTCCTTGGCCAGCCCCGCATTGGAATCGGCGATATCCTGGTTCTGGCACTTGGGGCAGCGCAGCTCCTTGGTCAGTTCGCGAAAGACCTGCTCCTGATTGTCGTTGTCGAAGGTGTAGACATCGATAGCAGCCATGACCGGCGTTTGTACCACCCATCCCAGCAACAGCAGCAGGGAAGCAATAAATACTCTCATCAGCACGCCCCTCACTTCATGGCATCAAAGATGGGTTTGAGGGTCGACACCCAGTTCTCGGGATTGATATCCCCCACGTGGCGATAACGGATGATCCCCTTGCTGTCGATAAAGAAGGTCTCCGGCGCGCCATATACCCCAAGATCCAGTCCCAGCATGCCGTCCGGATCATAGAGATTGACCAGATAGGGGTTGCCCAGCTCCGCCAGCCATTTGATCGCCTTGTCGCGCTCATCCTTGTAGTTCATGCCGATGATGGGAATGCCCTGCCCTGCCAACTGTTTGAGGTAGGTGTGCTCGCCGTAGCAGGTCGGGCACCAGGTGGCCCAGACGTTGAGCAGCATGGGGCGACCGGTCAGGATACTGCGATCGTGCTGTTTGTTCAGATCGTAAATGTCCTGCAGGGTAAACACCGGTACCTCCTTGCCCACCATCACAGATTCGAGCTTGGTGGGATCGGAGTAGAGCCCCTTGAACAGGAACACAGCCCCCAGCAAAAAAACGATAAAGGGAATTAAAAACAACCAGACCTTTTTGTTCATGCCTTGGCTTCCTCCTCACGACGGCCGAAACGGTAACGCTTGTCGAGCATCGCCAGCACGCCACCGATAGCCATAAAGACGCCGCCGAACCAGATCCAGCGCACGAACGGCTTGTAGTAGATCCGCACCGCCCAGGCTCCGTTGTCGAGCTGTTCCCCCAGCGCCGCATATAGATCGCGGGTGATACCGGCATCGATGGCCGCTTCGGTCATCGGCATCCGGCTCACCTTGTACATCCGCTTCTCGGGCTTGAGCAGGGCGACCTGCTTGCCATTTTTGTGCACTTCCAGCACGCCCTTGAAGCCATCGTAGTTGGGGCCGTTCTTCTCTTTGATCCCGGCAAAAACGAACTCGTAATCGGCAAAGTGCACCCGATCACCCGCCTGCATCCGCAGATCCTTCTCGATGCTGTAGTTCTGGGTGCAGGCGATACCTATGATGCTGACTGCCAGCCCCACATGGCCAAGGATCATAGCCCAGTGACTGTTGCCAAGCTTGCGCACACCGACCGCAAAGCTGTGCTTGTGGGTCGCGCGCACCCAGGTCTCCTGCAGGCTGGTAACGATGACCCAGGCCCCCAGACCAATCCCCACCGCAGCCCACGGCTTGAAGGTTTCGGCAAAGATCAGCGGCAACAGCAGGGCTGCTGCCAGGCTCAGCACCAGCGCAAGAATCACCTTGCCCTTGAGCTCGCCAAGCTCCTGGCGGCGCCAGCGAAACAGCGGACCAACCCCCAGCAGCAGGGCAAACGGAATGATCAGCCAACTGTAGATATGGTTGAAGAAGGGAGTACCGATAGAGATGCTCCCCAGCCCCAGCTCCTTGTGCACCAGCGGCAGCAAGGTGCCGAGCAGCACAGTCAGCAGGCCAGCCACCAGCATGATGTTGTTACAAAGCAGCAGGGTTTCGCGACTCCACAGCTCATGCTTGCCGTGGCTTTTCACCTGCGAACCTTTAAAGGCAAACAGCAGCAAGGATGAACCGATCACCGCCAGCAGGAAGCCGAGAATAAACAGGCCGCGGGTCGGGTCGGAGGCAAACGCATGCACCGACACCAGCACGCCGGAGCGCACCAGGAAGGTACCGAGCAGGCTCAGCGAGAAGGCCGAAAGGGCCAGCAGCACGGTCCACGCCTTGAAGGTGGCGCGCTTCTCGCTCACCGCCAGCGAATGCAGCAGAGCGGTACCCGCCAACCAGGGCATGAAGGAGGCATTTTCTACCGGATCCCAGAACCACCAGCCGCCCCAACCGAGCTCGTAGTAGGCCCACCAGGAGCCCAGCACTATGCCGAGGGTCAGGAATACCCAGGCCGCCATGGTCCAGGGGCGCGACCAGCGGGCCCAGGTTGCATCAAGACGACCGGTCATCAATGAGGCTATGGCGAAGGCAAATGCCACCGAGAATCCTACATAACCCATGTAGAGCATCGGCGGATGGAAGATCAGACCCGGATCCTGCAGCAGCGGATTGAGGTCACGGCCATCGACCGGAAAATAGGGCAAGGTGCGGGTGAAGGGATCAGAGGTGAACAGCACGAACGCGGTGAAACCGACCGAGATCAGCCCCAACACGCCGAGCACCCGCGCCACCGCATCGAGCGGCAGACGGCGGCTGAACATGGCTACCGCCGCAGTCCAGCCACCTAGGGTCAGTACCCACAGCAGCAGGGAACCTTCGTGGGCCCCCCACACCGCCGAGATACGATAGGCGAGCGGCAGCAAGCTGTTGGAGTTAGTGGCCACATACTGCACGGTAAAGTCGTTATCGATAAAGGCCCAGGTCAGGCAGAGAAACGACAGCAGCAGCAACAAAAACTGGGCATAGGCGAGCGGACGAGCCGCCGACATCATGCCAAGACGCCCCCGACTTGCGCCAAGCAGCGGATAGCTACCCAGCAACAGGGAGGTGGCAAAGGCCAGGATCAGCGCAAACTGTCCTAATTCCGGGATCATGGCTTATTCCCCTTCAACTGCGCATCGGTGTATTCAGGTTTGAAGTGCATGCCACTGGTGGCATCGGCCACTTCTGGCGGCATGTAGTTTTCATCGTGTTTGGCCAGTACCTCGAACGCTTCGACCGTGGTGGCATCCTTGAGAGTTCCTTGCGCCACAATCCCCTGCCCCTCGCGGAACAGATCCGGCAGGATGCCATCAAATTGCACCATCACCTGATGACCACCATTGTCGATCAGGTTGAAGCTAACCTTGAGGCTGTTCGGATCGCGCTTGACAGTGCCGGGGACCACCAGACCACCAATGCGCAGGCGCTGCCCCTCTTCCGGTTTGATCTTGTCCGGCCCCTTCCCTTCCACCAGCTCGCTCGGGGTATAGAAGAGGTCGATATTCTGACTGAGGGCGTAAAGCACCAGGCCGCTCACGGTGGCGAGGCCCAGGGTGATGGCCAGAATGATGGTGAGGCGTTTTTTGCGTCTCGGGTTCATAGGGTGTTCTCCATCTGCCGGGCCGCCTTGCGACGGCTCTCGCGTGCCTGCTTGCTGCGTAACTCATTAAACAGACGACGGGTTTTCATGCGGGTAGAAATGATGATACCGACCAGACAGAGCAGGGTCAGACCGAAGGAGAGCCAGACGTAGAAGGCGTAACCGCCCATCGCCAAAAAGTCACTGAATGAGGCAAAGTGCATGCTTACTTCTCCTGTTCGGCAATCTCTTGAACCCAGGGACGATGCCACTCCCGCATCAAGAGCTCGTTTCGAAAACGCATCAGGGTAAGGGCCCCGAGAAAGGCAACAAACGCCAAGATCATGATGAGCAGTGGCCAAAGCATCTCGGGAGAGATGGAGGGTTTGTCAAACTTGGTGATAGTGGCCCCCTGGTGCAAGGTGTTCCACCACTCCACCGAGTAGTGAATGATGGGGAGGTTGATCACCCCCACCAGTGCCAGAATGCCGGCAGCACGGCCAGCAACCACCTTGTCACTGAAGGCGTTGTAGAGGGCAATCACGCCGAGATAGAGAAACAGCAGGATCAGCTCAGAGGTGAGCCGTGCATCCCACACCCACCAGGTTCCCCACATGGGCTTGCCCCAGGCGGCACCGGTAAACAGTGCAATAAAAGTGAACACAGCGCCGACAGGTGCGATAGCCGCCACCGTCATGTCCGCCATCCGCAGTTGCCATACCAGCCCGATAAAGGCGGCAACTGCCATGGTGGAGTAGGCCCCCATCGAAAGAATGGCGGAAGGAACATGGATATAGATGATCCGGAAGGAGTCACCCTGCTGATAATCGGCGGGTGCAAAAGCCAGTCCCCAGACAGTGCCGATGATGAACGATAGCAGACTTATCACAGCAAACCAGGGCAACAGGGTCCCAGCCAGCCGATAGGCCCGTTCGGGTTTAGCGTAAGGGTGCAACCATTTCCACATAACTCACAAACCTTTTTGTTATTAATTGTTTGGCGAGGCCTAACATACTGACCTCGGGATAACATCAAATACCTCGAAAGCAATAAGCGGCAATCCGCTTGATCCATCGCAACTTTATTTCTGGAAAAGAATGCCCCATGCGAAACCATGTTGCGTTCTACCAATAGATCATCAGTTAAGACTGACCCTCAATGCGGCCGAAACGGCCAACGGCGTCAGCGTCAGGGCACCAACCAGCATGGCGGCCAGAATGGCAAGCTGTCCGCCATAGGGCAAGCCCATCCCCGCCGCATCAATTGCAGAGGTGGCAAAAATCAGTACCGGAATATAGAGCGGCAGGATAAGCAGACTGAGCAGCACTCCGCCCTTGCGCAACCCGACCGTCAGGGCAACCCCGACTGCACCGAGCAGGCTCAGCACCGGTGTGCCGAGTGCCAGAGTGGCGACTACCGCCAGATAACTGTTCATATCCAGCGATAGCAAAATTGCCAGCAAGGGCGAAATCAGCAGCAGCGGCAATCCAGTCAGTAACCAGTGAGCAATCACTTTGGCCAGCGCCAGCAACCCGAGTGAATGGGGCATCAACATGATCTGCTCCAACGAACCGTCGCCAAAGTCGTCGCGAAACAGTCGCTCCAGCGACAGCATGGCCGCCAGCAAGGCTGCCACCCAGATGATGCCGGGAGCAATGCGAGCCAACAACTTGGGCTCAGGGCCGATACCGAGTGGGAACAGGGTGATGACAATAAGGAAAAACCAGAGCGGGTTAAGAATATCTGCACGCTGGCGCAGGGCCATCAATAACTCGCGGTGGATCAAATACATGACGGCACGCAACATCGAAACTACTCCTGCAGCAAGGGCGTAAGCGAGAGTGTTTTCAGTCGACCCTGCATCAGCGTCATATCCTGATGAGTGGTGAGGATCACCATCCCCCCCCGCTCGGCATGAGCCAGAAACAACCTCTCCAGCACCTTGACCCCCTGCTTATCAATGGCGGTAAAAGGCTCATCCAGGATCCAGAGAGCCGGTTTGTCACTGAGCCAGAGCCTGGCCAGAGCCACCCGACGCTGTTGACCTGCCGAGAGCTGTCCGGTCGGGTTCTCTTCAAAACCGGCCAACCCAACCTGGGCAAGCACCTGCCACAAATCCACTGTCTGCCGGGATACATGATGCAGCTTCTGATAAAAGGCGAGATTTTCGAGCGGAGTCAAGGCAGCTTTGACCCCGGGCTGATGACCGAGATAGAGCAGATTGGCATGGTACTCATCACGGCAATGGCGAATATTTTCACCATTCCAGCACACTTCACCGGAAAACGGCTGAGACAGGCCAGTCAGCAGACGCAGCAGGCTGGTCTTGCCAACCCCGTTGGGACCTTCAATTTGCACCAGATCACCGGGAACTACCGCAAAGGAGAGATGTTCAAACAGAGTGCGATCTTCACGCACGCAGCTCAGATTGTTAACTTGAAGCAGCATGGAGATTTTTTCAGAGAAAATGAAGCGGCTTGCATCTTAACACAGTATTGGAATACGTCTTTTCCAAGATGCCCTTCATCCACTGTTTTTGTGGAGAAGATCGCGCACAAGGAAAAATAGGCGTGGAAAATGATGACAATCAAAGGCATCCAAATAGATCAAACTGGAAACCTCATAACAAACCAGTATTAGCAAATAACTATTCTTCTCGATCACTGTACATGGCGCTCCATGAAAGAGCGCCATACATGCAACAGAAAAAATTCAGGAAGGCAAGTTGCCTTCCTGAATCATCAAGAGCGGCCTTTTCGCAACGATATCAAGAGCTCGGCTTCTGCCTTTGGCAACTCGCACTCACTCATGACCTCATCAAGGTCGGCGCCCAGTTCGACCATCTTGGCCGCTCGACTGTAAAGCCGTCGCTCGGGATCCTGCATGGTCAATTCTTGCTGGCGTTCATTGACCTGCTGCATCGCCCCTTCTACCGACTGTAACCGCTGTCCCATGCCGATGGCGCCGGTATGAAGCTCCATCATCTGCTTGCGCAAGCTTTCCAACTGACCTTGCAGCGTTGCCACACTAGCCTCGGACTCCTGCTTGCTACGCTTGCTCTTGAACCAGATATAAGAGGCAAACGCCAAGGCAATCAGGGACAACCCCAAGGCAACCATCTCGATTATCAAAACATCACCTTACTTATCAGAGGGAACCGATATCTTCCCACTCTTCATCGGAGAGCAGCTTGTTCAAGTCAACCAGGATCAGCAGTTGCCCATCACGGTTGCTGACCCCCTGAATGAACTTGGCGCTCTCTTCGGTACCTACAGCTGGAGCAGCATCGATTTCGGAAGATTTCAGATATACCACTTCTGCCACGCTGTCGACCATGATGCCAATCACCTGCTTCTCGGCTTCGATGATCACAATCCGGGAATTTTCGCTCACATCGCCGGAAGGCAGACCGAAACGGGAACGGGTATCGATGACAGTCACCACATTGCCACGCAGGTTGATGATCCCCAGTACGTACTCAGGCGCACCCGGCACCGGTGCAATTTCGGTGTAGCGCAACACCTCCTGAACCTGCATCACATTGATGCCGTAGGTTTCGTTTTCCAGCTGGAAGGTTACCCATTGCAGCACTTCATCTTCGGCCAGATTCTGTGCGATATTGCGCTTTTCTGTCATGTTTTTATTCCTTTTATGAAAACGTCTACTGCTAAAACTAGCAATAAAACAGCTCGATTGCAGAAGTTATCAGCGACCTTCTATGTTAACCCCACGCTCCAGCAACAAGAGCAGTTCACGAACGTGTAACAGGGCACACATTTTTTCTTTGACCATGCCCGCCAACCAAGGGCGCTTGCCCTCCTGATGGCGCCATTTAACCTGGTCACGGTGTAACAATTCAGTCCCTTTGAGATGGTGGCAGGCTAATCCCCACGGCGATTCACCAAGCATAATCAGATACTTGTAATCATCCATCTCGAGATGCTGACCCGGCATGACCCACTGGGCGGTATCGACCACATTCATCTTCTGCTCGCGAGAGGTCATGATCCCCTTGTACCAGCCCGGCTGGCCAAACAGGGAGGTGATCTCGCCCAACTGGTGAATACCACCAAGCTCGGTCAACGGCACCGCAAACGTCACGCCCGCGACTTCAAAAAAGAGGGCCTGAAACTCTTTACCGGTATCGATATTCTCCCAAGTGACAGGTTCAGTGGCTTCTACCGGAGCAACCTCCAGCGCAGTTTTAGTCAAGATGGTGGTGTTGGGCTCTGCAACTTCGGGCAGCAGCACCTCCTCAGGCCATTCAGGCTCTACCGGCAACAATGACTCCTCGGCCACAATCTCCAATGGGGCCGTCAGTGTCACCTCCTGGGTGAAGGCATCATTTTCAAACTGAACTTGTCCCACCTGAGCCAACAGTTCGCCAAGCTGGGCAAGGCGTGGATCACTTTCCAAATAAGGTGCAGCAACCACCTCGGGGACGCTGTGGGGCTGACGTTGCAACTGTAAAACAGGGGCGGATTGAACCTCTTCCACCTCATCCAGCACCAGCGGCTCATCGAGCAGCAGGGAGTGGAAATAGTCATCCATCGCCCGTACTTGAATGGTATCTCTCATGCCGTCACCTCATGAACCCGTTGCCGCTCAAGGGCATCAAGATGGTTGAGCAGCGTCTCATAGGCATAGGTTCCACGACTCCCGGGAGAATAGATAGACGGGGGGATATGCAGCAAGCTGGCATCCCGAAACTTGGTATCAATAGGGATCACCGCATTCCACACTGAATCTCCATATTGATCCTTGATCGACTTCAAGGTCATCAGAGAGGCACGGGTGCGCTTGTCGAACATAGTCGGGATCACGGTATAACGGAATTTGTCACGCTTGGAACGCTGCATGATCTCGAATGTCTTCATCATCCGCTCCAATCCTTTGAGAGCGAGAAACTCGGTCTGAACCGGCACAAGAATACGATCGCAGGCAGCCAGCGCATTGACCATCATCACCCCAAGCACAGGCGGGCAGTCGATCAGCACATAATCATATTGATCCTGAATGCGCAGCAGCGCCCGCTTCAGCACCAGCCCCATTCCCTCACGATTTCCCATTACCCGATCAAGAGTCGCCAGGGTAATAGATGCGGGTAGTAAATTGATATTCTCGAACTTGGTCTTGAGCGTCAGTTTATTGACAAGCTCGGCTGTCGGTTTGACAGCTTGAAACAACTCATAGAGGGTTCCATCCAGACGATCTGAATCAAAATCAAGATATGCAGTCAGCGAGGCGTGAGGATCGGTGTCAATCAACAGCACTCGCTGACCACGCTGGGCCAGGATCCCGGCAAGCGAGACCACTGTGGTGGTTTTACCCACACCACCTTTCTGGTTGGCAACCGTCCAAACAATCACTGTATCAATCCTGCCTTGTTGTTATACGTATGCCGCCACCGGGCAAAGAGATAACCTTTATCTCTCCAGCATCCACCGCCTGCTGCACCACAGGAACCGGTTCGGCAACCACCGGGGGCTTTACCGCCACAGGAGCTGGCGGCACCCAGGCGAATTTGGAAATTGCGACCACAACCTTGCGATTTTGCAGCCGGCCTTGCTCAGTGCTGTTATCGGCAAAAGGGGAAAACTCGCCATATGCCTCAAAGGCCAGACGCTGGGGTGCGATGCCATCAGCAATCAAGCCATTGAGCACCGCTTCGGCCCTCGCAGCAGAAAGCGCCCAATTAGAACGATAAATTTCATTATTTATCTGTTGGTTATCTGTATATCCTCGGACCCTTATATAGTTATCGACCGGTTTGAGAATACTTGAAAGAGTATTGATTACCGGTGCAGCATTCGGTCCCATAAAGGCGCTGCCACTGCCAAACAGCAGACCTGAACTGAGTTCCACAGTCAGCCAGTTCTCGTCTTGCGTCATTTTGACTATCCCGGCATCCACCAGTGACCCCATGCTCTCTTGCAACTGCATATCAAGTTTGGCAAGTGTCGTGCCATCTTGCAGCACAGGGACACCAGAAATGGGGGCAAGTGAAGGAGAGGGGGACGTTGCGCTTTCCAGCAACGAGGGGGAGGCAGAAACAGCATTCTCCAACAGTGAATTGCCCTGCCCCTCCAGCAGACCATCACTGCGAGACTGCATGACACTGAACGCCTGACTCATGCCATCTATCACCGCACGATATTTGTCCTTGTTCACCAGCGCAACAGAGTAGAGCACCACAAACAGAGCAAATATCAGCGTCATGTAATCGGCATAGGAGACCAGCCAACGGTCAAGGTGTTCACGCCCCTGCAAGTGCAAACGATAGCGCTTGCGCATGGCTACTCTCCTTTCAAATAGGCCCTGAGCCGACGTTCAACCTGTAAACCATTCTCACCATGGGCAATGGCTAACAGCCCTTCCAGGGTCATCTCCTGAAACAGTGCATAGTGATAGTGAAACGCTCGCAACCGGTTGGCTATCGGTAGATAGATCAGGTTGGCAAACCCGACACCATAGATGGTTGCCACAAATGCCACTGCGATGCCAGCCCCCAGAGCAGATGGCTCTTCAAGATGAAACATGGCCTGGATAAGGCCCAAGACAGCGCCGATAATCCCGATTGTCGGACTATATCCCCCCATGGCTTCGAACACCCGGGCCGCATGTTCATTACGCTCCTGCTCGATATCGATATCGGCTTCGAGCAACATGCGAATATCCTCCGTGGAGACACCATCGACAATCATGTTCAACCCTTGGCGGGTAAAATGGTCCTCCTCCTGCTCAGCCTGATTTTCGAGGGCCAGCAGCCCCTGCTGGCGTGCAAAGGCAGCCCAGGATTGTAGCCGTTCAGCCTGGGCAGAGAGATCCTGCCGTGGCGGATTGAAAATCCATAGACACTGGCGCAATGCCAGCAAAACAAACTTGGCAGGGGTCTGCAATGTAACGGCACCAACTGTACCGCCAAGAACAATGAGAAAAGCAGGCCCGTCCAACAACGTCAACAGGGAGCCACCATGCCACAGCTGGGCAATAGCAATAGCCCCCAGTGCGAGGAGCAGACCGAGCAAGCCCATGATTAGCGCCCCAACTCAACCAGAATACGCTGGGCCACCTTGTCCAGAGGAAGTGATTCACTGGCAATACCTGCCTTTGCAACCGCTTGAGGCATGCCATATACCACGCAGGAAGCCTCATCCTGAGCCCAGATTGTAGAGCCCTGCTCTTTCAGCAGTCTGGCACCATCACGGCCATCAGCCCCCATACCGGTTAGCACAATCGCCAATACCTTGTCGGCATAGGTCTTGGCAGCAGAGGCAAAGGTAATGTCCACGCAAGGCTTGTAATTTACCTTGTCGTTGCCATCAACGATGCGAATACGGGCGCCTGCACCACGACCCTCCAACAGCATCTGCTTGCCACCGGGGGCCAGGTAGGCATGGCCCGGTTTGAGGACGTCTCCATCCTCGGCCTCCTTGACACCTATCTGGCATAACCCGTTTAGACGGGCAGCAAAAGCTGCGGTGAAGGTGGCAGGCATATGCTGGATAAGCAATATTGGGTGAGGAAAATCCCCTGGCAACTTGGTCAGCACATTTTGCAAGGCTACCGGGCCGCCGGTAGAAGTCCCGATCGCCACCAATTGATAACTCTTGCCACTTCGCTTGAATGAGGCACTTGGCACAGTGCGTTGCAGGTCAGGCTGACGCTCTGAAGATCTGGGCGCAGTGCTACCCAGCGGAGCACGAGCAACCGGTTCAGGTGCTTTGGGGCGAGCAGCGGATGTCATCAGGAAGCGCTTGCGGGAGATCTCTTTCACCCGTTGTTGCAACAGTCTGACCGCTTCGTCCTTGTCTCTGGCAATGTCTTCAAATTTTTTGGGCAAGAAGTCAAGAGCACCGGCGTCCAGTGCATCCAGCGTTGCCTTGGCGCCTTCATGAGTCAGGGAGGAGAACATCAGAATGGGAGTTGGACACTTGGCCATGATCTCCCGCACTGCACTGATGCCATCCATCACGGGCATCTCGATGTCCATGGTGATCACATCAGGGCGCAGCGACATGGCCTTGTCTACGGCTTCACGCCCATTCTGAGCAGTATCTATCACCGTCAGCATGGGATCCTGATTGATTATCTCGCTCACCCGGCGGCGAAAGAAGCTCGAATCGTCGACAACTAATACCTTGACTGCCATTGTTATTTTTCTAACTCCTTGGGCCTGAGCGATTAATGTCTACGCGCATATGCTTTGAGCAGACTCGGTACATCCAGAATAAGGGCAATACCGCCATCGCTGGTAATGGTTGCACCAGCCATCCCCGGGGTGCCTTGCAGCAGATTATCGAGCGGCTTGATCACCACCTCTTCTTGACCAATCAAGCTGTCGACCACAAACCCGATTTGCTGAGTGCCAATCTGCACGATCACCACATGCCCGGTATCCTGACGTGAGCGCTTGTTGGTACCACGGATCAACCACTTGTGTAGATAAAAGAGGGGAATCGCCTTATCACGCACAATGATGGTGAGCTGACCATCGACCATATTGGCCTTTTTCAGATCCAGATGGAAAATCTCGTTCACACAACCAAGGGGAAGAGCGAAGGTCTGCTCACCCACTTCAACCATCAGGGTCGGCAGAATGGCTAGCGTCAACGGAACCTTGATTTCGAGACGGGTGCCTTTCCCCCAGGTAGAATCGATGTGCACTGACCCATTGAGGCTGACAATACTGGTTTTAACCACGTCCATTCCGACACCACGGCCAGAGATATCGGAGATCTCGGACTTGGTCGAAAATCCGGGGGCAAAGATCAGGTTATAGGCATCGTTATCACTCATGCGCGCGGCAGTATCTGCATCCAGCACACCGCGGCTGATGGCAATAGACTTGAGTTTTTCCGGGTCCATCCCGGCGCCATCATCCTCAATGCAAAGCAGGATATGATCGCCTTGCTGGGAGGCGCTAAGGGTGATCGTCCCTTGCCGCGGCTTGCCCGCTTTCTCCCGCACATCCGGCATTTCGACCCCGTGATCGCAGGAGTTGCGAACAAGGTGAACAAGAGGATCGGCGAGCGCCTCCACCAGGTTTTTGTCGAGGTCGGTCTCTTCCCCAACCATCACCAGCTCAATCTCTTTTTTGAGGGTTCTGGCCAGATCACGTACCACGCGCGGGAAACGACCAAATACCTTCTTGATTGGCTGCATGCGGGTTTTCATCACCGCACCTTGCAGGTCAGCCGTTACCACATCCAGATTGGCAACCGCCTTTGACATCTCTTCATCATTACTGGCAATACCCAGACTCACCAGCCGGTTACGAACCAGTACCAACTCACCTACCATGTTCATGATGACATCGAGAGTCTTGGTATCCACCCGCACCGTCGTATCGCTTTGCACGGCACTGTTTTCGGCAGGAGCTGGCGTAGCCTTGGCGGCAGGAGCTGATGCCTTGGCTGCTTCGGCAGGTTTTGCGGGGGCAGCCTGTGCAGGTTTGGCTACAGGCGTTGTCGGTTTGGGCGCAGTCACCGCGGCAGGTGCGGCAGGTGCGGCAGGTGCGGCAGGTGCGGCAGGTGCGGCAGGTGCGGCAGGTGCCATACTACTCTGAGGACCTTGGCCACGACCATGCAATTCATCAAGCAGACGCTCAAACTCATCATCATCGATAAGCTCGTCCACCTCTTTTTGCACCGATTTCAGAGGATTCACCTCTGGCGCCCCCATGTGCTGTCCCTGGCCATGGAGCTGGTCCAGCAAGGCCTCAAACTCATCATCGGTGATATCGCCAGATTCGCCAGCAACAGTCGCTCCTGGCGCACTCTTGGCTGGTGTGCCCCCTACGCCATGCAGCTCATCCAGCAGACGCTCGAATTCATCAGCTGAAATCTCGTCTATGGATCCGCCCCCGTTAACAGGAGCAGGATCGCTGGCCTGGTTTATCGGTTCAACAACCTCGGGGTCGGAGAGAACATCAACAACAGGAGTGACAGCCTCCTGCTCCATGGCAATAGCGCCACTTGTCGCGGTTCGGAGTTGCTCTTCTCCTTCAGGCTTGCACAACTCGTGGAGGTCATGGAGCAGATCATCAGACGCAGGACTTGGCGCTTCACGGTTTTGTACTTGGGCGAACATGACGTTTATGGCGTCCAGCGCTTGCAGGATCACGTCCATCAGTTCGGCAGTCACGGTTCGCTTGCCATTACGCAAGATATCAAATACGTTTTCAGCGCCGTGGCATACGTCAACCAACTCCCCCAAAGACAGGAAACCGGCACCGCCTTTTACGGTATGGAAACCGCGAAAGATGGCATTTAACAGATTCTTGTCATCAGGCCGCTTTTCCAAGTCGACCAGTTGCTCAGACAACTGTTCCAATATTTCGGATGCTTCGACCAGAAAGTCTTGCAGTATGTCTTCATCAACTTCGAAGGCCATGCGTCACTCCATTAGAATCCCAAGCTAGACAGCAGATCGTCCACATCATCCTGACCATTGACTACATCGGCACGCGCCTCTGGATTCATGATTGGGCCTTCGGCTTCAATCCCGTTCACAGGGAGAGTACGAGTTGAATGCTCAGCTGCAGCCTCACCAAACATAGTCAGCATTTCTATTAATTTTGTTTCAACTTCCTGAACCAGTTTTATGACCTTGCGGATCATCTGGCCTGTCAAATCCTGAAAGTCTTGTGCCATCAGAATTTCTGTCAGCAGTTGTCGTAACTTATCGGCATCTGACTCAGAAGCCTTAATGAAATCATCAAGTTGATGGCATAAGGACTTAAACTGCCCCACGCTCATATCCCTGGACATCAGTGCATTCCAGTTGGGCATCACCAGCTGGATATTATCATTCAGGCGATCCGCTATTGGCAGACTGGCCTCTACCGCATCCATGGTGCGATTGGCAGCCTTGTCGGTCATATCTATGACGTAATTGAGGCGCTCCCTCGCATCGGGAATGTCATGGGTGGCCAAATCGGGAATTCGGGGGTCGAGACGAAATTCTTGAAGTGAGTTATGCAGTTGTCGGGTCAGCTGACCAACTTTTTCAAATAGATCGGCTGCGTTGGGGGCACATACATTGGCAAGCAGTTCATCGGCCAGCTCGAATTCACCTTGCTCCAGATGAGCAACAAGCATCCTTGCCTGGTCGAGCGAAATCATTGCTTTCGTTTTGGCCATCATCCCTGCTGCTCCTTAGCCAAGGCGTTCAAAAATTTTGTCGAGTTTTTCTTTGAGCGTTGCTGCAGTGAAAGGCTTGACGATATAACCGTTAACGCCGGCTTGCGCGGCTTCGATGATCTGCTCGCGTTTGGCTTCTGCCGTCACCATCAGTACCGGCAGATGCTTGAGCTTTTCATCGACACGAATGGCTTTCAGCAGGTCGATACCTTGCATGCCTGGCATGTTCCAGTCGGTAACCACAAACTGGAAATCACCATTTTTCAGCATCGGCAATGCTGTGTTGCCGTCATCCGCTTCATGGGTATTGTTGAACCCAAGGTCGCGAAGCAAGTTCTTGATAATCCGGCGCATCGTTGAAAAATCGTCAACAATGAGGATTTTCATGTTCTTGTCCAAAATTCCCTCCTCAATAGCCACCTCAGTGGCTCACTTACATGATGCTAAAAACGGGTTGTGTCATGCGGATTATGCCTTAGAGTTTCATCTCAGTGTAGCCAGTACAAACACTTATAGATGCCAATCTCTCAAACGAGCGCGTAGTCTGTGCATTGCCTGACTATGTATCTGACTCACGCGCGACTCACTCACATTCAAAACCTCGCCAATTTCACGTAAATTCAGCTCTTCATCGTAGTAAAGAGAGAGAACCAGGGCTTCTCTCTCCGGTAAGCGACCAATTTGCTCCGACAGTTGAATTTGAAATCGTTCTGTGGCCAGTTCATCAAACCCCGAGCCTGACGGAGCTTCATCAGGGTTACCGATCACATCCTCACTGACCCCCAGATCCTCGATACCGATGATCTTGCCACAGGAGACATCCTGCAGCATGACATGATAATCAGCGAGAGAGACCCCCATTTGCGCTGCGACTTCCGCGTCGCGAGCATCCCGTCCATTGGCTTGCTCCACATTTTCGATCGCTTCGGCAATCGCTCTGCTGTTTCGATGCACGGAACGGGGCACCCAATCACCACGCCGGATCTCATCCAGCATGGCACCACGGATACGAATCCCAGCATAGGTCTCGAAACTGGCTCCCTTGCTACCATCAAAGTTCCGTGACGCTTCGAGCAGCCCAATCATACCTGCCTGTATCAGGTCATCCAGCAAGACACTGCTTGGCAGGCGAGCCAGCAAATGCTGGGCAATCCGCTTGACCAGTGGAGCATGGCGCTCTACCAGCAGATAGGAATCCTGATGACGCAAGTACGCTTGGGCTTTATTCACGGGAACCTTCCTGTGTGGTGGCCTGAGTCTGCAACAGATTCTCCAGGAAAAACTCCAGATGACCGCCAGGCTGGTTTGGTACCGGCCAGCTAGCTGCTTTGTTGGCCAATGCGCGGAAAGCCAAAGCCGCCGGCGACTTGGGAAACGCCTCGACAATCAGTTTCTGCTTGCGCACGGCTGCACGCAGATTGGTGTCATAAGGCACGCAGGCAACCAGTTCCAGTGACGTATCGAGGAAACGATCGGTTACCCGGGTCAGCTTGGCGAAAAGCTCCTGCCCTTCACGCAGGCTGCGCACCATATTTGCCACTACCTTGAAGCGAAATACACCGTGCTCTTTGGAGAGGATCTTGATGAGGGCATAGGCATCGGTAATGGAAGTCGGCTCGTCACACACAACCACCATGATGTCCTGCGCAGCACGGGTGAAACTCAACACCATGTCCGAGATCCCCGCCGCCGTATCCACCATCAGAATATCGACCTGGGTCTTCATCTCGCTGAAGGCGCGGATCAGTCCGGCATGTTGTACCGGTGAAAGCTCGACCATGGACTGGGTCCCCGAGGTTGCAGGCACAATCATCATGCCATACGGTCCCTCAACGATAATGTCGTCGATAGTGCACTCACCTGCCAGCACGTGAGAGAGATTGCGATGAACCCGCAGCCCCAGCATGACGTCGACGTTGGCCAGACCAAGGTCAGCATCCAGCACCATTACCCGTTTGCCTTGGGCCGCCATGGCTCCCGCCACGTTCAGGGTCACGTTGGTCTTGCCCACGCCACCTTTACCACCGGAAACGGCGATCACTTTTACTCGATTGTTTTGACGCATTTTGCGCAGACCACTCGCCTGATCCATATACATGTTACTCATAAAACTCCGAATCTTCGGCCTCGCCAAAGCCTGTGCCCCAGAAATAGGGCTCTTCTGTTTCTCGCTCCAGCGAGCCCATGGCCGCGCCGACAAGCTGCGCCGCATTGGCAACCTGAATATCTTCCGGAACCCGCTGCCCATCCGTGATGTAACTGATAGGCAAGGCATTCTGGATACACACGTTAATTACTTCGCCCAGATTCAGACTCTCATCCAACTTTGTAAGTATGCAGCCGCTCAAGGGAATGCGCCGGAAATGGTCAACCGCTTCCTGCATTACCCGACGCTGGGAGGTTGCCGACATCACCAGATAGCTGCGGATCCTCACCTTGGCATTCTTGACCAGGGTATCGAGCTGCTCGGTCAGCCGGATATCCCGCTGCCCCACGCCTGCCGTATCGATCAATACCAGCCGACGGTGGCGGAACTGATAGAGGGCATTGGCCAGCTCTTCGGCATCACGCACCTGCCGCACCGGACAGCCCATGATCCGGCCATAAGTCTGTAATTGCTCATGAGCACCGATCCGGTAGTTGTCAGTGGTGATAAGGGCCACCTTCTCGGCACCATACTTCATGGCAAAACGGGCGGCTAATTTGGCGATGGTGGTGGTCTTGCCCACCCCGGTCGGCCCCAGCAGGGCAACGGCGCCCCCCTGACGTAAAATCTCGTCCTCGCTGATCTTGAGCTGAGCCGTCAACACTTCCGCCAACTGGGCCATCGCCTGATGGATGGGCATGTCTTCAGGGATCAGCCCCGCCAGTTGATCGGCAAACGCATCGTCAAAGCCCATCTTTTTGAGCTCCTTGATCAGCAGAGCCCGCATCGGCTCACGTCGCTCAACTTCCTGCCACATCAGACCGGAGATCTGGTGCTCCAGCAATTTGCGGATACTGGCCATCTCCTTGCGCATCCCCTCCATCTCCTGATCCCGCTGAGCAGGTTGAGAAGAACGCTGGGCGGAGGCAACCCGGGCTTTGGGCTTGACAGGTTCCGGGGCGG
Organism: Aeromonas sp. 602200; assembly: GCF_049173895.1. NCBI lineage: Bacteria > Pseudomonadati > Pseudomonadota > Gammaproteobacteria > Aeromonadales > Aeromonadaceae > Aeromonas > Aeromonas sp. 602200. The sequence continues at coordinate 87,840 of NZ_JAAKSL010000003.1, read as the reverse complement.
CGCCCCATTGCCCCTGCTCGGCCAATGTTCTGGGCGCTGCATTGGCAGCGGCCAGACCGGCCGATTGGGTATTGCCCATTGGCGCCCCATTGCCCGACTTGAGCTTCTGCTGGCGCGCCAGCAAGGCGGCCAGGGTATCGGCATAATGTTCGTTCTGTTCCTGAACCTTTGTGGGCTCGGGGCGGGTCATCTGCCGAGCAGCAGACGAAATATTGACACTCTCATCGTTCAGCTGACGGCGAACCGGCGCATCTTTGGGCCCCGGAACCTGGGATTGATAATCGACTGCGGCGACTATCTCTACCCCTCCGGTGACCTTCTTGTTGGACATGATGACAGCGTCAGGCCCGAGCGTCTCCTTGACCTCGGCCAGAGCCGTTCGCATATCCTTGGCAAAAAACCGCTTAATCTTCACCCGTCGTCTCCGCTAACTAGTTCTGCCCTACCGCACTGACGATGCGGATCTGCTTGTCGTCGGGCACTTCCTGATAAGACAGAACGCGCAATCCAGGAATGGCATTCTTGACAAATTTTGCCAGGGTATTGCGCAAGATCCCCGATGTCAGAAGCACGGCCGGTTGGCCTTCCAATTCTTGTCGTTGAGTGGCTTCCACCAGCGAGCGCTGCATTCGCTCCGCCAGACCCGGCTCAATACCGGCACCATCACCTCCACCCGCCTGCAGGGATTGATGCAATATACGTTCCAATTCAGGTGCCAATGTTATCACCGGTAGCTCTGGGTCTGGGCCGGCAATCTCCTGCACAATCAGACGACGCAGGGCAATCCGGCAAGCCGCGGTGAGCACTTCCGGATCCGGACTGCGCGGCGCGTATTCAACCAGGGTCTGCAGGATAGTGCGCATATCGCGGATTGGCACCCCTTCATTGAGCAAATTCTGCAATACCTTCACAAGGTTACCCATGCTGATCACTTCCGGCACCAGCCCTTCGACCAACTTGCTCTGGTGTTTGCCAATCATGTCGAGCAGTTGTTGTACCTCGTCATGGCCGAGCAACAGTGAGGCATGGTTGGTCAAGATCTGACTCAAATGGGTGGCAACTACGGTCGCAGTATCCACCACTGTATACCCCAGGGTCTGCGCCTGTGACACCTGCTCCTTGGCTACCCACACTGCTTCAAGTCCAAACGCGGGATCCCGGGTAGCAATCCCCTGAATTTGGCCGAATACCTGCCCCGGGTTGATGGCCATCTCTTTATCATGGTAGACGCTGGCCTCGCCGGTACTGACTCCCATCAAGGTGATGCGATATTGATTTGGTGCCAGATCCAGGTTGTCGCGGATGTGGACGGCAGGCACCAGAAAGCCCAGTTCTTGCGAGAGTTTCTTGCGCACCCCTTTGATCCGGTTGAGCAGTTCGCCCCCCTGATTGCGATCCACCAGCGGGATTAGCTGGTAACCCACTTCCAGCCCGATGATGTCTACCGGCATCACATCGTCCCAGCTCAACTCTTTCTGTTCATGCGATGGCTGGTCAGTACTGGTCGGCATCAACTCGCCGCTGGCTGCTTTGGCTACCGCCAGCTTCTCGCGGCGCAGCAGCCACCAGGCTCCAGCGGCAGCGATCGCCCCCAGACTCAGGAAGGCGAAGTGCGGCATCCCCGGCACCAGTCCCATCATCAGCAGGATACCGGCAGAGATGATCAAGGCCTTGGGATTGTCGAACAGTTGGCCCAATACCGCCGTGCCCATATCCTGATCGGTATTCTGACGGGTCACTATGATGGCGGCGGCGATAGAGAGCAACAGGGAGGGGATCTGCGCCACCAGACCGTCACCTATCGCCAGCAGGGTATAGATCTCGGCAGACTCCCTGAAGGTAAGATGATGCTGCATCATCCCGATGATAAAGCCGCCGATGATGTTGATGAAGAGGATCATGATGCCCGCAATGGCATCCCCTTTGACGAACTTGGAAGCACCATCCATAGAGCCATAGAAGTCCGCTTCCTGGGTCACATCCTGGCGACGCTTCTTCGCCTCTTCCTGGTTGATGAGGCCGGCATTCAAATCGGCATCGATGGCCATCTGTTTGCCCGGCATCGCATCCAGAGTAAAACGGGCGCTCACTTCCGCGATCCGCCCGGCCCCCTTGGTGATAACCACAAAGTTGATGATCATCAGGATAGTAAAGACGATGATGCCGACTGCATAGTTACCGCCGATCACCACATTACCGAATGCCTCGATCACATGGCCTGCCGCTGCACTGCCATTGTGACCTTCCAGCAACACCACCCGGGTCGAGGCCACGTTCAATGCCAGCCGCAGCAAGGTGGCCAGCAGCAATACGGTCGGGAAAGCAGCAAATTCGAGGGGACGCCGGGTATAGACGGATACCAGCAGCACCACGATAGAGAGCGCAATGTTGAAGGAGAAGAGCACATCCAGCATCAGTGGCGGGATGGGCAACACCACCATGCCGAGCGCGGCCAATACCAGCAGAGGGGTACCAAGGCCTTTGCTCAATACTCCCCGAGACTGTTTTAACTGGCCCAATACTGCCTTGAATTCCATCGCTCTTCTCAATGTCAACCTGCTGGTGCCAGATTAAAGCAAACATTAAGCCAATAATACAACACATTGAAATACAATGAATTTATTTTGACAACGTCAGAACTTTGTCATTTGCGATATTCGGTCGGAATGGGCAGATCTTTAGCCAGCGGCTGAGGACGGCGCCCCTGGCCACGGCGGAATTTCTTGAGCTGGAAGACATAGGCCAGAACCTGGGCAACCGCCGCAAACAACCCTTCCGGGATCTCGTGGCCCAACTCGGTAGAGTGGTAGATAGCCCGGGTCAAGGCCGGTGACGGCATGATGGGTATCTCGTATTCTCTAGCTATCTCCCTGATCTTCATTGCAATTTCATCAGTTCCCTTGGCCAAGACCTTGGGCGCGGCACCGGGTTTGCCCGCATCATACTTGAGCGCTACCGAGTAGTGAGTCGGGTTGGTGATCACCACATCAGCCTTGGGTACATCCCCCATCATCCGGCGCATCGCCATCTGCATCTGCAACTGGCGGATCTTGCCCTTTACCTCGGGTTTACCCTCGCTATCCTTGAACTCGTCCTTCACCTCCTGCTTGGTCATCTTGAGCTGACGCATATGGTTCCATTTTTGGAACGGCACATCGATGGCCACAATAGGCAACAGGGCACAGCAAAGAATGATCAGCATCCACAAAAAAAGGTCGAGGGCATCTATAATCCCGCCGGGGAATCCCTCCATGGAGAGGTTGAGCAGATGATCAAACTGGCTGGAGAGCATCCACCAGGCAAACAGGGTGATGAACACCACCTTGGCGATGGACTTGACAAGCTCAATCAGTGACTGCACCCCAAACATCCGCTTGAACCCGCTGATGGGGCTCATCTTGCTGAATTTCGGCATCATTGCTTCAGTGGAGAAGTTCATCCCCCCCATCAGGATATTGCCGATAAAAGCTGCAATAGCGACCAGAGCGAATAGCAATCCGAGCGGAAACACCAGTTCCCCCAGCAGCGCCGGCACCATGGCAACCATGGCATTGGGATCGAAAGCCTGCTCTCTGTTCAGCGTGAAGCCCATGGTCACCACCTTGAGCATGGCGCTCGCCAGGTAACCCTTGATAAACAGCAGGCCAAATACGGCTGACAACAGCACACTGGCTGTTCCCAGCTCCTTTGAACGTGCAATCTGCCCTTTTTCACGGGCCTGTTGCAGTCGTTTGCCCGTGGGTTGTTCGGTACGTTCCTGGTCGGTATCAGCCATTGACACCTCCGAAACATTGGGTGTCAATCAGCTCGCAACTGACCTCCTGCACCCGCTCCCACAAGGTGTCGAAATGGCCGAGGAACCCGCCGATCGTAAGCCAGAGGATAAGCAAACCCGACATCATGCTGACGGCAAAACCGATACTGAAAATATTGAGCTGGGGGGCTGCCCGGGTCATCACGCCAAAAGCGAAGTTGATAAGCAACAGCGCCACGATGGCAGAGAGGGCCATCACCAGCGAGGCCTGATACATGACCCCCAGGAACGCGCTCAGGGTTTGCATAGAAGAGAGTGACAGACCGCTATCGGAGATGGGTAGCGTCTCAAAACTGAGGATAACCAGGCGTAGCATCACCAGATGACCATCAAGCGCCAGAAATACCAGAGTCGCCAGCATCAGATAAAACTGACCGACCACAGGGGCCGACTGGCCATTCATCGGATCCACCAGGGTGGCAAAACCCAGACTGGTTTGCATGGCTATCACCTGCCCCGCCATCACGAAGCTTTCCATCAGAAACTGGGTCATCAACCCCAGCGCAATACCGATCAGCAGCTGCTGGCCCAAGACCAGAAAACTGCCGGCAGAGAAGAGCTCCACTGGGGGCATGGGAGGGAGCAGAGGAGCAACCAGAAACGTCACGGCTACCGCCAGCCCCAACCTGATCCGAGCGGCGACCAGCCGGCTGCCAAATACCGCCATCACCATGAAAAGGCTGCTTATTCTAGCCAGTGGCCAGAGAATGGACGACAACCACTCCATGATCAGAGCGGTGGTATAGGTCACCCCACCACCTCGGGAATTTGATTGACCATCAGGATGAAGAAGTCCATCAGACTCTGCATTCCCCAGTGAGCACCAATCCCTAGGGCCAAAAGGGTCACGATGAGACGGGGCAGAAAGCTCAAGGTCTGTTCGTTGATGGAGGTGGCGGCCTGAAAGATGGCTACCACCAACCCGATAGCAAGGCTGGGCAGGATCACGGCGCTGACCATGATATTGACCAGCCAGAGCGCCTCACGAAATACATCGACAAAGGTTTCTGGACTCATGTTCGGGCTCCTTGCATGGGACCGGTTAACCGGCACCCAGTCCGAAACTGTTGGCCAGCGAACCCAGGATCAGGTTCCAGCCATCCACCATCACAAACAGCATCAGTTTGAAAGGCAACGAGACGATCATCGGCGAGAGCATCATCATCCCCATCGCCATCAAGATACTGGCGACCACCAGATCGATGACCAGAAACGGCAAGAACAGCATAAAGCCAATCTGGAAGGCTGTTTTCAGTTCGCTGGTGACAAAGGCCGGGATCAGCACCCGCAGCGGCACATCGGCAGGCTTCTCCACCTGCACGTTGGCGATCTCCATAAAAGTATTGAGATCCTTGATCCGGGTCTGGGCCAGCATGAACTGGTGGATGGGCAATTCAGCCCGTTCCAGCGCCTCCTTGGCCTCAATGGTTTCGGCCAGATAGGGCTGCAGTGCCTCGTCATTTATGCGATCCAGCACAGGCGACATGATGAAGAACGACATGAACAGGGCGATGCCGATCAACACCTGGTTGGAGGGGCTCTGTTGCAGACCGATCGCCTGACGCAAGATACCCAACACTATGATGATACGGGTAAACGAGGTCATCATGATGACCATTGCCGGCAGGAATGAAAGTGCCGTCATCAACGCCAGCACCTGCAGGGTCAGGCTGTACTCCTGAGAGCCATCCCCCATGGTCTTGACGGTCACTGCCGACATGCCGTCCTGCGCCAACGCAGGCCAGGCGCAAAACAGCGAAATCAACAGGCTGGCCAGCAATCCGCTTTGCCACAACAAGCCGTTAGTTTTTTTCATGTTTGCCCATCAACTTACCCAGCTGCTGGGAAAATGCCTGCGGCTGCTGTTCGTCCAGCGGCTCCTCCAGCCGATAGAGAAAGTTGACCTGCTGCGGCGTTACGCCGACCAGCAGCTGCTGCTCACCCACCTTGACCACCAGCAACTTCTCCTTGTAGCCCACAGGCAGCGTAGCAATCACTCTCATCTGCCCGCCCCCCATGGCGGTGGCAATTTTGCTCTTCTTGAGCAAGAAACCCAGCACCAGAATAAGCCCGATCACCATCAGGCTGGAGAGCAGCCAGGAACTCAGGCTGGGAGGGTTGGCGGCCCCCCCCACCTCGGCAAACACCGGCAATGGCAGCCACAACAGCAGCAGACGCATCATTTGAGTTTCTTAATCCGTTCAATCTGGCTGATGACGTCGGTCAGGCGAATACCGAACTTGTCGTTCACCACCACCACCTCGCCGTGAGCGATCAGGGTACCGTTAACCAGCACGTCGAGGGGCTCGCCCGCCACCCTATCCAGCTCCACGACCGAGCCCTGGTTGAGCTGCAGCAGGTTACGAATGCTAATCTGGCTGCGACCGACCTCCATCGAGATGGTGACCGGAATATCCAGAATGGTGTCAAGCTTGCGCCGCTCCTCGGCACTGATAGGGGCATCGTCCTTGAGCTCTTCCAGCGGGGCCGGTTTGGCTTCCGCCGTCACCTGCTCCTCCAGTGCTGCCGCCCAGGCATCAGCCATCAGATCCTCTTCCTCTGTTCCGCTCATCTTGTTTCCTTATACCACTTCGTGACGATCAATAACTGCAAACCGTCGATTAACGCTGTTGTTCTTCGATGCTGCGCTCAAGCTCTTCAAGCTCGGCCTCACCATCGATACGTACACCACCCCGGGTCACCAGATGCATCTCGGTCTTGACCCCTTCCGGGCGCTTGAGCTTGTCGGTGATCTTGAGTGCCACATTCTCCTTGGTCCGCCCCATCTTGGCATGGAAGGTGGGCAAATCTTCCACGTAGACCAGCAAATGTTCGGGCATGTCGACCGGAATAATATCTCCCGGCTGCAGCTCCATCAGTTCACGCAGAGTGAGTTCGGTCTCCAGCAGTTTGGCCCTCAACTCGACCTTTACATCCATGATCTCGTCACGAAGTGCCTTGCTCCAGCGCACGTCTGTGTCACCCTTGTCACTCTGCACACCGGCATCGAGCAGTTCACGGATCGGCTCCAGCATGGAGTAGGGCATGGCCACGTGGAAATCGCCGCCGCCACCATCGAGTTCGATGTGAAACGAGCTCACCACAATCACTTCGGTCGGGCTGACGATGTTGGCCATCGCCGGGTTCACTTCAGAGTCGAGATACTCGAACCCTACGTCCATCACTGGCGCCCAGGCATCCTTGTAATCCTCAAACACCAGTTTGAGCAGCATCTGGATGATCCGTCGCTCGGTCGGCGTGAACTCGCGCCCCTCAATCTTGGCGTGGTAGCGCCCGTCACCACCGAAGAAGTTCTCCACCAGAATGAAAACCAGTCGTGCCTCCATGGTGATGAGTGCGGTTCCTTTCAATGGCCGGAAACGCACCATATTGAGGCTGGTCGGCACGAACAGGGTGTGAACATACTCACCAAACTTCAGCATCTGCACCCCGTTGATGGAGACCTCGGCGGTACGACGCATCATGTTGAACAGGCTGATCCGCATGTGGCGAGCAAAACGTTCGTTCACCAGCTCCAGGGTCGGCATCCGGCCACGGACGATGCGGTCCTGGGAGGAGAAGTCAAACTGGGCAACGCCGGGGTCTCCGGCGCCGCCTATCTCTTCCTCTTCGACATCATCGACACCGTGCAAGAGGGCATCAATTTCGTCCTGACTTAACAGATCGCTCACGCTTCACCTACTGCATTACAAAGCCGGTAAACAGCACTTGTTCGATAACGGGGGAAGAGACCAGGTCCTTAAGCACCCGACGGCACTCTTCCAGTGAATCCTTGCGCAGCTTCTCCTTGCCTTCAAAGGTCATCAGCTGTTCGGCACTGGCTGCACTGAACACCCGCAGCAAGGTGCCTTCAATCAGGGGTATATTCTGTTTGGCCAGCGTCTCGTCGGCGGTGCCGCGCACCATCAGCTGGATCTTGATCTGCACCAGTCGATCCCGCTGGGCTCCCGCGACGTTGAAGACAAAGGGACGCGGCATCCCGACATAAAGGGATGGCTGGGGTGCTTCCACCTTGGGTTTGGCCTCAGCACCCTCCGCCGCTTCGGCAGGGGGGGTATCCGAGCCGGACAGCATAAGCCAGGCGCCAGCTCCACCACCGCCCAGCAAAATGACCGCCAGGGCAATGATAATAATCAGCTTCTTTTTCTTGCCCGCAGCCGGGTCTTTTAGCGTCAATTCGTTATCGTCAGCCATCCCTTGTCCACCCTAGTCTCAAACTTGTTCGATATCATAAACTTACTCGGGATTGCATCAAGCATAGAAATCTATTCCTGAACCGTTTGTCGATTCCACCGACAAATTGGGGTTGGTCGTAGTGACCTCCCCGTCAAGATGGCTATGACCGGAGTGTCCCTCTCCTGATTGTCCCTGCCCGGCAAACGCCGACTGACCCTGCTGTTGTTGCTGCGGTGACTGTTGTGACTGCTGCTGCACCTGGGTCTGGCCAAGCTGGATCCCCTGCCCCGCCAGCATTTCACGCAGACGGGGCATCGCCTGCTCCAGCATCTCACGGGTCTGTCCGTGCTGGACTACAAAATGGACGCTCGCCTGGCTGGATGCGTCGATCTGGATCTTGATCTTCATCTTGCCAAGGCCGATGGGGTCTAGCTGAAGCTCGGCCTGCTGCAGCTTGTCGGCCAGCATCAGGTTTACCTTCTGGTGCAATTCGGCGGGTGCTTCCTGACTAGACAGTTTCAAATGGGGTAAATTCTGCGGTTCACGGCGCAACGTGCCCTCAGCGGCGGGCGCCCGGCTGTCGGCCACCTGGGGCTGAGGCTGGCTGTTCTGGCCATGCTGTACAGTCTGGCTCTGGCTGCTCTCGCTGCTCGATGTCGTAGCGACAAGACTCTTCTCAGACTCACCGGCCTTCGGTTTTACCTCAAGCGAAACCGCTTTGCGCACCTCGTCGGTGCCCGTCACTTCCATCTGCCTTATCCCGGCTGAAATGCTCGACAGCGGTGCTTGCGGCCCCTGAGATTCGGCCTGCGCCAACACCTGCTGCGGCGCCACCATCACGGGTGCGGCAGCGCTATCGGTCTGAGTCGTCACATTTGGCGTCACGCTGCTCTGGGCTGTGGCACTTTGCACTGTCGTCACTTGCGCCGCACCTGGATTGGAGGATGTGGTTGTCGCTGCCTGCTGTCCCCCCTCGGCGCTACTCTTATCAGCTCCCTTGCCAGCCCCATTAGCGATGCTCTCTACGGCAGTAGAAGTGGTTGAGCTACCCGCATCTGGTTGTTTGCCCCCCTCACCGAATGCCTTGAGCACCGCCCCCTGAATCGCGGCTTGAGCAGCTTGTCCCTTGCCGGTCACGACGCTGCTGGCAGCGGGGTCGGATTTGCTGTCATCTCCCTCTTTCACTGCGGGTGACTCACCACTATTTGCCGCATTGGCGGACGCCTCAACCGGCAACACCCTGGCCAGTTGGGCCATCCGCTCAGCCCCCGTAAGGGGCTTGGTGAGCTTGTCATCTGCCCCGAGAGTTTCACCCTTGGCAGAGACTTTCTCCCCGGGCTGACCATCTTGGGTGGCGGCGGCATCCTTCCCCTCAGAAGTGTTGGGAGCGGAGGACAGTACGGCGGTCGAGGCGTCGCCCTGCTCAATCACTCCTCCTGCAGAGAGTGAAACCGGAGTTTCAAGGGAAGATTTACCAGTCGTAGCCAGAAGCGACTGCGCCCCGGACAGATCGGCAAGTTGGCGTACAGTCCTGACAGTTGCAGGGGACTGCTCGCTTTCATCAAGCGCAATCCCCTCCAGCGCACCCTCTTGCGGCAACGGATTGCCGTCTGCCGCAGTGGCGCTCTGTTGGGCCGCCACCGCCAGCTGGGGAGTCACTAGCGAGGTATCGAGCTTGAGGGAGTCTTGCAGACGGAGCAGAAAGTCGGTGGCAGGGACCTCCTCCGCCTTGTTGACGGCGCCAGGCTCCTGCTCCTTGCTGGCCTCCTCTTTGGGAGAGGCGCCCTCGGTCGCCAAAGATTTGGCTGATCGGACATTTTTATCGCCCTGAGTAGCCTCGGCGGCGCCCTGTTCGCTGTTCCGGGCCTTGGCAATCAGAGTGGCGAAATCACCCTTGCTGTCGCGCCCCCCCAGATCGATGCCATTGCTCTCGACTGAGCTGCTCAGAGGCGCTTTGTCCAACCCGTTGGCCGCAGCCGAAGGCGTTTGTGTCAACACTGTCTGCATCATGATGGCATCCCTGAATTCTAGCGGCCCCCTACGAGATGGCCGCCGACAATGTCCAGATCAAAGCAAGTTACAGGCCAGATTGATGAAAACGCCGCAACATGGCGTACTCATCCAGCATCTTCTGCTCCTGACGCAGAGCTTTCTGCTGCTCGCGGCTCGCCTGCTTCTCCAGCAACAGATCTACCGCCTTGCGTCGCTGCTGGGCAGCCAGCCACTCTCCACGACGTTGCTCCAGCGCCTGACGCACCTGCAGCACCCCTTCGTATTGCTGGGTCGCCGCCTGCTCAAGCTTGTTGATAAAGGCGTGATACTGGCTGTTTTGCTGGGGCGAAATCCCTTGTAAACCGCGATCGGTCCACTGCTGGTGGTAGATCTGGCGGTACTGGTTGAGGGCATTTTGCTGATCCATAAACAGCTTGAGATCCTGCTGCGCCTTCACCAGCGCCAGCGCACACTGCTGCTCTGCCTCAGCCAGCCGCTCTGCCAACAATAGCAACCCTTTACTCATAGTCGCCCCCTCTCTTCCCAACCGTCATCAACGCATCAAGGGCATCGCCACCATCTGCAAGGCTTGCAGGCCATCATCGTAGTGAATGACCTCGCGCATCCCCTGCTGCAAGAACTGATCCAGGTAGGGTTTTTGAATGATGGCGCGGTCGATGCGGGGGTCGGAACCCTGACTGTAGGCACCGATGGTGATGAGATCCCGGTTCTGCTGATAGAGGGAGTAAAACTGCTTGAGGGTGCGCGCCAACTCCATGTGCTCAGGTGAAGTGACCATGGGCATGACCCGGCTGATGGATTTCTCGATGTCAATGGCCGGATAGTGGCCTGCATCGGCCAGATCGCGCGACAGAACTATGTGGCCATCGAGGATCGCCCGCGCCGCATCGGCAATGGGATCTTGCAGGTCATCCCCCTCGGTCAGTACGGTGAAGAAGGCGGTGATGGAGCCCTGGCCGTCGCTGCCGTTACCAGCCCGCTCTACCAGCGCCGGTAATTTGGCAAATACCGACGGTGGATAGCCCTTGGTCGCTGGCGGCTCGCCCACCGCCAGTGCGATTTCCCGCTGAGCCTGGGCGTAACGGGTCAGCGAATCCATCAAGAGCAGCACATTGAGCCCCTGATCGCGAAAATACTCGGCAATGGCCAGCGCCGTTTCACACCCCTTGAGCCGCATCAGCGGCGAAGCATCGGCGGGAGCCGCTACCACCACGGAGCGGGCACGCCCCTCCTCCCCCAGAATGTCCTCGATAAACTCTTTCACCTCCCGGCCCCGTTCACCGATGAGGCCGACCACCACCACATCCGCCACCGAGCCGCGAGTCATCATGCCAAGCAGCACCGATTTGCCGACACCGGAACCGGCAAACAGCCCCATCCGCTGGCCCTGACCGACCGTCAGCACGGCGTTGATGGCGCGCACCCCGACATCCATCGGTTGATGGATCGGGCGACGAGAGAGCGGGTTGATGCGGTGCTGGGCAAACTGCACCGTCCGGGACGAGATAATGGGGCCGAGGCCATCAAGCGGCTGGCCGATGCCGTCGATGACCCGACCAAGCAGGTTCATGCCAACAGGAATACCGTGCTCTTCGGTGATGGGCACCACACGGGCACCAGGGATCACCCCCTTGAGCTGTTCACTCGGCATAAGATAGAGGCGATCGCCCGAGAACCCCACCACTTCGGCCTCCAGCGTCCCATCCAGGGTATCGATGCGACACAAGGCTCCGATGGCGGCACGGCAGCCGATGGCTTCGAGGGTCAGCCCCACCACCCGGGTCAATTTGCCGGCAACCGGCGGTTTGGGGGCGCTGTCGCGTACCTTGTACCCTTGCAACCGGTTCAGTAGCGAGCCGCTCATCTGGCCTCCTGGAAGCTAAAAAGTGCAGCCGGACGGTAACGTCCGGCATCGGTTATGGGCGTGGATCCTGCGAGGCCGGTTTCTGCGACGCATTGTCCCGCAAGAAGTTGCGCAGCAGCTGATCGATGCGCCCGGAGAGGGTCAGATCGATGCTGGAGAGCTCGGTGACCAGTTGCAGATCGCCGGGGGAGAGGGTGGGATCGCTCTGCAGTCGCCAGTGCCGCTTGGCGCACTCGTCGGCGCCAAATGCCTGCTCGATTCGCGTGATGTCATCGGGATGCAGCATCAGAGTCACCCCCTGCTCGGCGGCAGGCAGCAACGCCAGCCCCTCCTTGAGCGCCTCCAGCAGGATGCGGGGCGAGGTCTCTGCTTCATGGCGAATGAGCGCGCGGGCCAGTTGCATCACCAGCGAGACCAGTTGCTGCTCTACCGCCAGATCCAGCGCGCTCAGGGGATTGGCAAGGCGTGCGGCGAGACCCTGCCAGTGGGCGATCTCCTGCTCCACCAGATCGCGCCCCATGGCCAGCCCCTCCTCGCGCCCCTGTTCGAGACCTGCAGCATGGCCCTGTTGCAATCCTTCCAGCTTGCCCTCTTCGAGCCCCTTGGCAAAACCGGCCTCGCGCCCTTCGGTCAGTCCCTCTTCCCAGGCGGCCTGACGGATCGCTTCGAGCTCTTCGGCGGTGATGCTGGGGGTCGGCTCCTGCTCGGGTTCCGGCTCCACCACCTCCTCTTCCTGCTGATACCAGTCAGGTGCAAGACCGAGCGCATTGGTCTCGGCCTCAGCCACCACGTCCATTTCGGGCCAGCCCCAGGCCTCTACCCGGGTCTCTTCCCCTTCAGGCCGCACATAACCACGCAGCTTGTTGTTCATCTATTCGCGCCGCTCCTTGCCAAGACAACATACTGGGCGGCAGACAGGTTACATGAGTTGGCCATGGTTTAGAGGAACTCCTCGCCACCGCCGGAACCCAGCATGATCTCGCCGGCATCCGCCAGACGGCGGGCGATGGAGAGGATCTCCTTCTGGGCAGCCTCCACCTCGGAGACCCGGATCGGCCCCATGGCCTCCAGATCGTCTGCCAGCATTTCTGCCGCCCGTTTCGACATGTTCTTGAAGATCTTCTCGCGCATCTGATCGTCGGACCCCTTGAGGGCGCGCTGCAACAGATCCCCAGGCACTTCCCGCAGCAGAGTCTGGATACCGCGATCGTCCACATCGATGAGGTTTTCGAACACGAACATCAAATCCTGGATCTGCTGGCTCATCTCTTCGTCCGACTCGCGGATGGAGTCCATCAACTGGCCTTCGATATTGGTATCCAGATAGTTCATGATGTTGGCGGCTGCCTTCAGGCCGCCCATCTTGGCTGCCTGGGCACCGGCCGCACCGGCGAACTGTTTCTCCATGATGTCGTTCAACTCTTGCAGTGCCGCCGGTTGTACCTCTTCGAGGTTGGCGATACGCATCACCAGATCGAGGCGCACCTGCTCCGGGAACTGGCTCAGGATCTCGGCGGACTGCTCCGGCTCCAGATAGGAGAGCACTATGGTCTGGATCTGCGGGTGTTCGTTCTGGATGATGCTGGCCACCTGACGGGCATCCATCCACTTGAGCGAATCGAGGCCACGGGCGCCGGAACCGAGAATGATCTGGTCCACCAGGTTGCTCGCCTTGTCCTCGCCAAGGGCCGCCACCAACGCCTTGCGCACAAAGTCTTCACTACCGATACCTATGTTGGTGTACTTCTGGATATCGTCGATGAATTGACGGTGCACCGCCGCCACCCGATCGTGACTGAAATCGGACATGGAGGCCATCGACATACCGAGCCGCTGCACCTGCTTGGGTTCGAGATGGCGGAAGATCTGGGCGGCATCCTCTTCGTTGAGGCTCAACATCAATACAGCCGCCATCTCCATACCGGACATCTGATCCAGCAACTGGCGCTGGCTGTCGGTAATGTCGTTGCCGGTCACCTGGCTTTTAGTTTCTTCAGGCATCTTTGGTTACCCACTCTTTAATGACCTGAGCGGCCAGATCCGGTTCGTTCGCCACCAGCGCACGCACCGCCTTGAGCAAATCTTCATCACGGTGCAGATCCGGCAGTTTCAGCTGACCATCGCGCACCCCGAATACCTGCTCTCCCTCAACCTGGGCTGCCAGCAAGCTGAGCTCGTCGTCACCCCCCAATACGGTGTGGTTGTCAAAGTCCACTTCCCCTTCCGGCTTGGCATCCGGATAGAGCAGCCGCTTGAGCATGGGGCGAACCACGGTGACGATCAAGACAATAATCACCAGTACCGAAGCGGCAATCCGTACCGCACGCCAGAACCAGGGCTGATCGTAGAGCGGCACCTCGGCCACGGTATCAAGCTCGGGACGATTGAACGGAATGGCGACCACCTCGAGGGTATCACCACGGGTCACATCAAAGCCAAGGCCACCGCTCAGCAAACGGCGCAGGGTATCGAGTTCCGCCTGACTGCGCGCTTCGCGGGTCACAGCCCCGTCGGCACCGGGCACCGCCTTGTAATCCACCGCGACCGAGACGGTCATGCGGCGAATGCCCCCCATCTGGCGCCGGGTATGGCTGACGGTGGTATCCAGTTCGAAGTTGCGGGTCGCCTCTTTGCGAGAACGCCCCGAGGCAGCAACGCTGGCCCCATCACCGCCAGTGGCCTGTTCAGGAATATTGGACGCGGCAGGGGGCTGGTTGCTGAGAGCCCCCGGCACACCGCCATTGCTGCCGCCGGAGCTGTTCTCTTCCAACGTCATCTCGGAGCGCACTGCAGGCAGATCCGGGTTGTAGGTTTTGCGGGTCTGCTCCTGCTGGGAGAAGTCGAGGGAGAGATCCACTTCCGCCGTATAATTGTCGGCGCCAAGCACCGGGATCAGAATGGCGTCAATTTTTTGCTTGTACTCCAGCTCCTGCTTCTGCTGCATCGCAAATTCCTTGCGCGTCTGGGCAGAGACGGGATCCTGGGAGCCGGAATTAAGCAGGCGGCCATTCTGGTCGGTGACGGTGACACGAGTCGGCTCCAGGCCATGTACCGCAGAGGCCACCATATCGACGATGGAGTCCACCTCCCCCTGCCCCAGTGCCGCCCCTTTCAGGTTGAGTACCACGGTAGCACTGGGCTTGCGCTCGTTGCGGGCAAAGACGTTATCTTTGGGGATGGCCAGCAGCACCTGGGCCTTGGCCACATTCTGGAACTGTTCAATGGCGCTCGCCAACTGGCGCTCGCGACTCAACTTGAGGCGCTCGGCCTCCATCCTCTGGCTGACACCGAAACTGGAGTCCTTGAGCAGAATATCCTCTCCACCATTGGCTACATCGGCCGCATTGGTGAGACCGGCCCGGGTCAGTGCCAACCGGATACTGGCAAAGTTCTCGGCACTGACCAGCACGCTCTTGCCATCGACCTCATAGGGGATCTTCTGCTGATCGAGAAAGTCGAGGGTCTTGACCAGCTCCTGAGTGGTATAGGTGCCAAGAGGGCGCATATCCGGCTCCTTGCCCCACAGCAGGATGAAGACGGCGATGGCCAGGCAGATGGCAAGCCCCAGGATCAGAGTGATCTGGCGCAGTACATCGGTATTGGACAAGAATCCCAGTGCCGAGCTCTTCTGCTCGTTGGCATCGAGGGCGGCGGTGCCCTCATCGTTTATCAGCAGATCGCCATTTTGGTCAGTAGCCACGATTTATGTCCTTATTGCTGACATGTCATGATGCACGGTCATCGCTCAGACCGGCATATTCATGATGGTTTTGTAGGCATCAACCATCTTGTTGCGCACTTGCACCGTCGCCTCAAAGGCGATGGAGGATTTTTGGCCCGCGATCATCACCTCGGCCAGATCCACCGACTTGTCGCCCATATCGAAACGGGTGCGCAGATCATTGGCTGCGCCCTGCAACTCGTTGACGTTACCGAGCGCCTGCTGCAACAGCAGGCCAAAATCGGAGGTCACCTGACGGCCAGGCTGTGACAGCGGGGTTGCACCGGCCTCTACCTTGAGAGCCTGCATCTCTTGCATCAGGCTGCTTGCACTAATTTCCATTTTCTGTCCCCAGACAAATCATTGACGCTGACGGACCAAAAGCAATAAAAGTGCCAATTAGGTAAAAACGATCTCAAGCCGCAGAAATGGAGGGGAAAAAGAGATGATGAGGGGGATCGGGGAATAGGCCGCTTCACGCACGGCACGGCTCCGTAACCGGCCACACCGTAGAACCGTGATGTTTGTCGAGCCACTTGACCAGTGGTTTGTTGTGAAGATTAACCACTCGACGGGCTATCAGTCCGGGGGGATGGCGCGTGCAGAGCCGGCTATCGGGCTCTGCACGCTTGCGGGTGCGGACTGATACGCTCCGCGGCCCCAGTCAAAGCTGGCATCGGACACTGCCGTTATGGCTCAGAAGTGTCCCCCCTGGCGGCCAGCGCCTCATCTACCTGCTGATCCCGCTGCCCGGTCATGCTGGCGTGACGGGCGATCAGGTGGTAGGTGGCGGGCACCACCAGCAGGGTAACCAGGGTCGCCAGGGAGAGACCGAAGAAGACCACGGTCCCCACCGCCATCCGGCTCTCGTAGCCAGCCCCCATGGAGAGCATCAGCGGCACAGCGCCGATGATGGCGGTGAGCGAGGTCATCAGGATCGGCCGCAGACGGCGCACCGAACCCGCGATGATCGCCTCTTCGAATCCTTCACCGCGCTGACGCAACTGGTTGATGAACTCGACGATGAGAATACCGTTCTTGGTCACCATGCCGATCAGCATGATCATCCCGATCTGGCTGTAGATGCTCATCTCCTGCCCCGTCAACCAGAGGCCAAGTAGACCGCCGAAGATGCCGAGCGGCACCGTCATCATCACCACGGTCGGGGTGAGGG
Source organism: Aeromonas sp. 602200 (assembly GCF_049173895.1). NCBI lineage: Bacteria > Pseudomonadati > Pseudomonadota > Gammaproteobacteria > Aeromonadales > Aeromonadaceae > Aeromonas > Aeromonas sp. 602200. The sequence continues at coordinate 71,057 of NZ_JAAKSL010000003.1, read as the reverse complement.
TGCTCTCGAACTGGGCCACCAGCACCAGATAGACCACCAGCAGGGCGAGGCCGAAGACCATCGCCATCTCCCCCTGATTGTCGCGGTAATCCTTGGAGTCACCGGCGTAATCGACCGTCATGCCGCTCGGCAGATGCTCGTTGGCCCAGCCATCGAGGAAGTCGAGCGCCTCGCCCAGAGTGTGATCCGGTGCCACATCGGCGGTCAGGGTCACCGCCTTCTGGCGTTGATAGTGGTTGAGGCGGTTGGCGGTCGCCACCTGCTTGACGGTCGCCAGCGTCGAAAGGCTCACCATCTCGCCATTGGCCGCCTTCAGGTAGATGCGGCCGAGATCCGAGATGCCGTTGAACTCCTTCTGGTTGGCGCGCAGGTAGACGTCGTACTCCTCGCCCCTGTCCACATAGGTGGTCTTGCTCACCCCGCCCAGCATCGCCTGCAGAGTGCTGGCAACGGTGGAGACCGGTATGCCGAGCTGGCTGGCGCTGTCACGTGAGACGGTCACCTGCAGCTCCGGCGTTTTCTCGGCGTAGTCGAGATCCGGGCTTATCATCAGGCCGCTCGCCTGCGCCGCTTTTTGCAGCGCCAGCCCCTGCTGGTAGAGCTCGGCATAGTCGTTGCCCTGCAGCACGAACTGCACCGCAGCGGTAGAGCCGCCACGAAAGCCTGGCTGGAAGGTGCGGATCATCACGTCGGGAATAACCGACAGCTTGGCGCCGAGCGAGCGGGAGAACTGAGTGGCGGTGATGTCGCGCTCGGCCCAGTCGGTGAGCTGGATAATCACCATACCGGTCTGATCACCGCCGCGGCCAAAGGCGGGGGTACTGAAGCTCATCGCCTTGACCACCCCCTGGCCCAGCATCGGCATGATGGTCGATTCTACCTGCTGCATGTTGCGCTTCATCCGCTCGATGCTGGTCCCCTCCGCCCCCTTGACGAAGACGAAGACCACACCGCGATCCTCGGTCGGGGTGAGACTGCTAGGCAGCTGGGTAAAGAGGGCACCGATACCGGCCAGACAGAGCAGCAGCGCCAGCGGCATCCAGCGGGAGCGACGAAGCAGCCCCTGCAGCAGGTGACGATAGTGCCCCTCCATCCGGCCCAAAGCGCGATCGAGGGCCGCCGTCAGCCGGTTCGGCTTGTCGAGCGGGCGCATCAGCCAGGAGCCCATGGCTGGCGTGAGGGTCAGCGCCACCAGCGAGGAGCAGAGCACCGCCAACGAAAGCAACATCGCAAACTCGGTAAAGAGCCTGCCCACCATACCATCCATAAAAGCGATGGGAATAAAGACCATTACCAGCACGGCGGTGGTAGCGATGACCGCAAAGCCCACCTCGCGGGTGCCGTGCCAAGCCGCCAGCAGGGGGGGCTCACCCCGCTGCAGATGGTGGTGAATGTTCTCCACCACCACGATGGCATCATCCACCACCAGACCGATGGCGAGAATAAGCGCCAGCAGGGTGATGAGGTTGATGGAAAAACCGAGATACCAGGCGCCGATAAAGGCGGAGATGAGCGACACCGGGACCGTGATGGCCGGAATGAGTGTGGTGCGCCCCTGCCCGAGGAACAGATAGAGCACTGCCACCACCAGCACGGCACAGATGGCCAGTGTTTCATATACCTCGTCGATGGCCTGCTTGATAAAGATGGTGGAGTCGTAGTCAACCTCAAGGGTGGCCCCCTCCGGCAGGAAGCGCTGCATCTCCACCAGCTTCTTCTCCACCCCCTGTGCCACCGCCAGCGGGTTGGCGGTGGACTGGGCGACGATGCCGATACCCAGACTCTCCTTACCATTGCGCTGGTAGGCACTGTCTTCGTTCTTGGCTCCCACCTCCACATCGGCAATATCGGCCAGATAGACACTCTGACCGTTGGTCGCGGTACGGACCTGCAACTGCTGGAAATCTTCGGCGGTGTGGTAGAGCCGGGCAATCTGCACCGACATGGTCATGGAGTTGTTGCGGATCTCGCCACCCGGCAGCTCGATGTTCTCGCGCTTGAGGGCATCCTGCACATCCGCCACCGTCACGCCGCGGGCCGCCATATCGGCCGGCCTCAACCGCACATACATCACCTGCGTCAGATCGCCGGAGAGCGCCACTTCACTCACCCCGTCCACCAGGCTCAAGGGGTCGACCAGCACCCGGGTGGCGTAGTCGGTCATGGCGGTACGATCCATCTGGCTGCTGCTGAAGTTGAGCCAGACCGCCACATCACCGCTGCCGCTATCCTTGGTCACCAGCGGTTCGTCGGCATCCTCCGGCAGCTTGCTCTTGGCGCGAGTCAGGGCGTCGCGCACATCGGAGACCCCCTCCACCATGTTCCAGCCAAGCTTGAACTCCACCGTGATCATCGAGCGCCCCTTGCGGGTCACCGAGTTGATATTCTTGATACCGCTGATGCCGGAGAGCTGATCCTCGATGGGCTTGGTGACCTGACTCTCCATCACTGCGGGAGCCGCGCCCTCATAGGTGGTGGTGATGGAGACCGACGGGATCTGCACGTCCGGCATCTCCCGCACCGTCAATTTGCTAAAAGCGACCAGACCGAACACGCTGAGCAGGGCACTGAGCACCACCGCCACCAGCGGTCGGCGTACTGAGATATCGGAGAGCCACATCAGCCATTTACCTCCGCCAGATCGTGCACCTTGGCACCATCACGCAAGTTGACCAGCCCCTCGACCACGATGCGATCGCCGACTTTCAGCCCCTCGGTAACCCAGACAGTCTCACCCTCGGTCTCGCCGAGCACCACTGGCACCCGCTTGACCCGGCCATCGGCCTCAAGGCGATAGACGAAACGCTGCTCGCCGGCGTACTCCACCGACTGGGCAGGGATCAGAGTGAGCTGGCGGGAAGGGAGCAAGAGCTCCACGTTGAGCAGCATGCCCGGGCGCAACTGGCCGTTATTATTGGGTAACTCGACCCTCGCCTTGATGTTCTGGGTCTCGTTGGAGATACGGCTATCGAGGGTGGTGAGGGTGCCGTTAAAGCGCTGATCCGGCCAGGCTGCGCTGGTCGCTGTCACCGCCATGCCGGGGCGCAGCAGGGAAAGGTAGCGCTCCGGCACTGCCAGATCGAGGCGCAGGGTGTCGATATCGTCGAGGTGCAACAGGGTATCGCCGCTATTGACCAGGGCCCCTTCGCTCAAATCAATCAGGCTCACGGTACCGGCAAAGGGAGCGGTGAGAGTGCGCTGGGAGAGTTCGTAACGGGCGGCATCGACCCGCGCCTGCACCTGATCAACGGTGGCCTCCTGCCCCTCCAACACCGACTGGGTGACGGCTCCACGGGCGACCAGCTTGCGCATCTCGGTCAGCTTGCGATTCTCGTCGCGCAGACTGGCACTCTGCTCGGCCAGCTCCGCCTGTTGCTTGCCCGCATCCAGCGCGACCAGCGTATCGCCCTTGTTGACCTGCTGACCCGACTGCACCGCAATCTTGACCAGGCGCCCGGTCACCTCGGGAGTGATCACCACCGAGTGGTTGGCCGCCAGTTTACCTACCAGCTTGAGAGTCGGCTCGGCCAGACTCTGCTTGACGGTCTGGGTACGAATATTTATCTCGCGGGAAGGGGCTTTGGCTGCTGGTTGCAAGTGGCCAACCGCCCACCAGATGGCCGCTACCAGAGAGAGCAGGCCGAGGCCAATCCAGATACGCATTTTCATCAAACAATCCATGAAGTGTTAAGAAGGGGAAATCTGAGTGGGGGCCATTTTAGCCCCAGACTATGCCGTGACTATGTATAAATGTGACAAAACGTAACAGGTGCATGGTGAACTCACCCGGTTTCAGGTAGTTCAGTTTGTTTTCACACCACATCGCATACACTAACGACAATTTCCTTCGCAACCCGACTGACTGCCTATGCCCAACATGTCTGGCCACCGTTTTCTCACACGCCTGACCTGGCTCCTGTTCGCCGTGGTCATCCTGCTGATTGGTTTGACTTTGTGGCAAAGCCTGAAACAGATTGAACGCCTCTATCAAAGCGATACCCTCAACAGTGCCATCTACCTGCGGGATCGGTTCAAACGGACCGAAGTATTTCTGGAGGCGATGCGCGGGCAGGCTGAGGAGCGACTGCGCAGCGACCCCCAGTCGGTGCTCACCCGCCAGCTCTATCGCCATATCGAGGCGCTGCCAGAGGGGCTGGCTCTCGACAAGCTCCCCGGTGATTTGCCGGCCGGACTGGCAGGCAACCTCACCGGTGATGGCCCGCTGCCGCCCCCCGGCAGCGAGCGTGAGGCACGCATTCATCTGGCCCTGAGCCTCTCCCCCTTGCTTGCCACCGCCAGCCAGCGCCTTGGCAACGAGATCGCCTGGGTCTACTTCACCGGTGTGGACAACTTTATCTATCTCTACCCTTGGCAACCCTCCAGCCGGTTTCGCTTTTATCCCACCATCTACCAGAAGAGCTTCTGGCAAGATGCGCTGCACAGCACCAATCCGGACAAGAAGACCGTTCTCTCGCGCCCCTATGAGGACTTTATCGGGCGCGGCCCCATGGTCACCATGTCCCAGCCCCTCTACAAAGAGGGAACTCTGGTGGGAATGATCAACATGGATGTGCTGCTCGCCCGCCTGCAGCAGCAGCTCGATCAGATGACCCCGGCGCTGGGGGAATATCTGCTGCTCAATCAGTACCACCAGGTGCTGGCCAGCAGCGCGCGCCAACCCGTGGCGCCGCAAAACACCGAACCGACCGGCGAATATCAATGGCGGCAAGGCACATTGCAGCTGACCATGGCGATACCTGATACCCCGTTGCGGCTGGTGCACAGCGTGACCCTGCTACCGCTGGTGTGGGCCATGCTCTGCCAGTCCGCGCCGACCCTGCTCGCTATTCTCTTTATGCTGCTGGCCGCCCTCTCCAACCTGAGATCCCACCGCCTCAACCAGCGGCTCAATTACCTCTCCTGCCACGATGCCCTCACCGGCGCCTTCAACCGCCACTATCTGGTGCTGCTGGAGCAGGCGGGAGAGCTGTCCCGGTTGCAAGCGGGGATCCTGATGTTCGATGCGGATCACTTCAAACGGGTCAATGACAACTTCGGCCATGCCGTCGGCGATATCGTGCTGATCCGGCTGGTGCAGATCTGCCAGCAGCAGCTTAGACCCACTGATCGCCTGATCCGCTGGGGGGGCGAAGAGTTTCTGCTGCTGATTGGCCGCGCTGAGGCAACGCAGCTCGGCGAGCTGGCGGAGCGGCTGAGAAAGGCGGTGGCGGATCACGACTGGGCCGCCATCGAACCCGGGCTGGAGGTCACCATCAGCCTCGGCTATCTGCCCCACCAGGAGAACCTTCCCCTGCACGAAGCGGTGCGCCGCGCCGATGTGGCGCTCTATCAGGCCAAGGCCAACGGCCGCAACCGCAGCGAAAGATGGCAGGGTGACGCCTCCTGACTCTCGGAGTAAGCTGAGCCCTCAACCCCTTTTTGGAGGACTGTCGTGCCACGTAAACCCCGCGTAGGGCTCGCTCTCGGGAGCGGCGCCGCCAGAGGATGGGCCCATATCGGCGTCATCCGCGCCCTTGAACGTCTCGGCATCAAACCGGATTTGATCGCTGGCTGCTCCATCGGCAGCTTTGTCGGTGCCGCCTATGCCGCCGGAGAACTGGATCGGCTGGAAACCTGGGTGCGCGGCTTTACCCGCCTGCAGGTGGTCAGCCTGCTCGACCCGGCCCTCTCCGGCGGGCTGTTTCGCGGCGAAAAGGTGTTTGGTCTTGCCGCCAGCCATCTGGGGGATCCCGATCTCGAGAATCTGCCCATCCCCTTCGCCTGCATCGCCACCGAGCTCGATACCGGCCGCGAGATCTGGCTGCAACAGGGCCCGCTGCGCCAGTCGGTGCGCGCCTCCTGCGGCATGCCGGGGATCCTCACCCCGACCCGGATCAACGACCGCTGGCTGGTCGATGGCGCCGTGGTCAATCCGGTGCCCATCTCGCTGGCCCGCGCCATGGGGGCCGAGGTGGTGATTGCTGTCAACCTCAACACCGATATGCACCAACCCTGGACCGACGAGCCGGATCAACCCGGCAGCGGCGGCCTGCTCAGCCAGTGGCTCAATCGCGGTGAATCCGCGCCAGCCACCCCGGGTCTGTGGAGTGTGATGAGTGGCTCCATCAACATCATGCAGGAGCGGATCACCCGCGCCCGGATGGCCGGTGACCCGCCGGAGATCCAGCTCTGCCCGCGCCTTGGCAGCTTCTCCATCATGGATTTTCATCGCGCCAGCGATGCCATCAACGAGGGGGAAGCCTGTGTCGAGCGCAACCTCGATCAGCTCAAGGATGAACTGGGCCGCCTCGGGTTGCTGGGCAGTTAGTTGTCGACATGCCGTGGTTTACACATGAAAAAAGCGCCATTCGGCGCTTTTTTTTCGACTCACTGACCCGGTCACTCCTTACGGTAGAAGAGCAACCCGAGCAGAATCACCCCCACAGAGACCAGCAGATAAAGTCCCAGACTGGGGTTGGTGATACCGCCATACAGAATGATGAGCGCGCCCAGGGTGGCACAAGTCGGGATCACAAACCGCTTTATCCAGCCCAACTCGGTAAAGGTGCGCATGTACCAGACATAGAGGAACAGATAGAGGCCATAAATCAGCACGATCGGCATCTCGTCCAGGGCGATGTAACGACCGAATGTCTCGTTGATGCTGCAGTACCACAGCACTGAGTAGATCACCGACAACAGCGCTGCCGCGAGGGCCGAGTTGATTGGCATGTGGTGATGCGGTTCAATACGGCTCATCCACTTGGGGGCTGGCCCCTGATTGCGGATCGCCAGCGAGTAGGGAATGCGCATGGTCGCCAACACCAGACCATTGAGGGTTCCGAGGCAGGAGATAATCACAAACACGGTCAAAATGGTCGAGGCAGTCCCGCCAAACAGGCTGGTTGTCGCGAGATTTACCGCGTTATCCCCTTGCGCCACTATCTCGTCCGTCGGCAAGACGCTGGCGATTCCCAGAAAATAGGTGACATAGACCACAAAGACTATCAGGGTGCCAATCACCAGCGCTCTGGGCAGATTCTTCTTGGAATCGCGAATTTCGCTGTTGATGGTCACGGCGGCAATCCACCCCTCATAAGCGAAGGCGGTGGCAACCACGGCCGTGGCCAGAGTACCTCCGGTGCTTCCTATCCCATCCATTGCCTGCACAAAGTTGGTCACGGTGACACCATTGAGCAAGCCTGAAATGGTGCCCACAATGGCAACCAGGATCAGCGGGATCAACTTGATCAGGGTAGAGCCCACTTGCAGCTTGCCCGCCAGGACCGGGGTATAGAAGTTGATCAGATAGGTGACCGTCATATAGACAGCCGCCAGTATCCAGGTCGCACCAGAGTTGGTCGGATTATCACTGCCGAGCAAGATCATGGTGTACAGAGCGGCGACCCAGGCAAGGATGGCGGAAAGAGGGGCGTAATAGAGTACGCCTTTGAACCACCCCACCAGATAACCAAACATTTTGCCGTATGCCGCTTCGGCATAATCGACGATACCGTTGGACTTTTCGATCCGCTGGGCAAACTCGGCAAACACCAGCGCGCCGAAGATCATCGAAAATGCCCCCAGCGCCCATGCCAGCAGCGCAATGGCCAGATTACCGCCAGTCAGACGCAGTACATCATCGGCCTTGAAGAAGACACCAGAGCCGATAACCACGCCGACCACCATCGCAATGGCAGTCATCAGGCCATAGCGTTTATCCAACTCATTACTGCTCATACCCATACTCCATACGATTGCTCATATCATCCTGAATGTAATAGTGTTCAGGTGGCCAGATACCACCAGGGGCCCACTTTTCGGGGCCGCTTATTCTCGTTGGCCTGCATGGATAATTCAAAGCGTGTTAGATCAAAATATCGATCGGCAACCCAAAAAAATACCGCCCGAAGGCGGCATTTCTATTCACATCGATGATCACGCCTTGGCGAGGTCATCCGGGCCAATCTGGCCGATTTCGGCGACTTTCTTGTCTGCCAGCAGCCAGAGGGTGAACTTGTGCAGATCCGGGTGGTGCGCCAGGGCAACCAGGAAGGCGCCCCCAACTTCACGGTAACCCAGCTCGTAGTTTTTCAGCGTGGTGGGAGGAACACCCAGCAAATCTGCAAACTTCGGACGGCTCAAACCGACCGCTTCACGGATCTGACGGATCTTCTTGCCAACAGTGACGATATTTGAATTCATAATGTTCCATACTCCGTTTGGCGGATTTACTCCGCCTTTTATTTTTCGCGACGACTCGTAGTCAAGTGTATCAGTTTTGTTCGGACTCGTTATGGTCGAGCCTCTATCTTATGAGCGCCTTTCGGCGACAACCCTTGCCTTCAAGGGGGGATGGTAATCGCTCAGCCGCCTCAGGTAAACAGTCTCGAAAAGAAACCTTTATTGTGGCCCCCCCAATAACTCGTATAATCCGCCGGATACCCATTAAGAGGAATAAGTATGGCGTTTCCCGGCATTATCTCTCGCCTGCAGCCCGTATCCAGCACAGAAGAACTGGCACAACAGCGCCTGCAAGGTGAACAATATCGCGCCGAAGCATTCTGGCTTCCAGCCTTGATGTCAAGCCATGCCAGCGAGCTGCTGGCCGCCCTGCCGGAGAGCTGCAGCCTGTTTCTTGAACAGGCATGCCCGGACCTGACCTTGCGCAGCCACGACGGCACCCTGCATAACAATGAGCAGCTCGTCACGGTAAATGGTCAGGCAATTGCGCTGGCAACCACCCCGGGTGATGGTGGTCTGGTGCCCGAATCGGGCATGTGCGAGATGGCCGACTGGCTGGAGGCGGGACATCGCCACTTCATCTGTTCAGCTGCAGTTCAGCCTGTGGCTCGCGCCATCCTCAACATCTGGCCCCTTGACCCCTATCTGGCCCGACATTTCTTGATGACATTTACCCCCCTGCTGCAGAGCGCAACCCAGGCAGATTACCTTGCGGTCTTTGCCGCCAGAGCGAATCCAGCCAACCCGCATAGCGACTGGGTTCAGGCCTATATGAAGCTGGAGAAGAAACTGCACAGGGCCTATCTGGATCACTAATTAATCTGGATAAACAGCCAGTTAAGGGCACGACACAATTTGCCACAAGGCTCATTTGTGAGCTTGATCATGTTTTAAAATCGGCATAGAGTGCGCCTCGTCATCGGAATGACATCAGTTGCCTGGCAGTGGTTTCTCACGCATTGCGTGCCATGCCAGCGCACTCGACACACCAGGAGAGTGTGCAACCCGGTTATACCGGGTCATCTGCCAGACTCGACGCCAGCCGTACGGCGGAGCCTGCAGCTTACATAAATTACAAAGTGTGAAGCACGTGAATAACGTGCGATCTCAACGAGGATTTTTTTATGATGAAAATGGCTCCTTCCATGATCGCCATCGCCATGGCTGCTCTGGGTGCTACCGCTGCTCACGCCGCTGACGACATCTACTTCGGTGCCGGTGTCGGTGCTACTCACTTCAACGGCCTGAACAAGCTGGAAAGCACCAATGTAGGCCAGGAAGACGCGGCTGCTGCCAACGCCTTCATGGGTTACAACTTCACCGAAAACTTCGGTACCGAACTGGGCTACCAGTACACCGGTCGTGGCAACACCGACGGCAACCGTTACGAGAGCCAGGGAGCCACCCTGTCCGGTATCGCCCGTATGCCGGTTGGCAACGACTTCTCCCTGTTCGCTGAAGGCGGCGCCTACTGGGGTCACACCGATGGTCTGGGCACCAGCGACACTAAAGTTTCCCCGCTGGCCGGTGCTGGTGTGACTTACAAGGTAAATGACGCGCTGGATCTGCAAGCTCGCTACCGCTACATGTGGGACGTGGCTGACCTGCACGCCAACGGTGAGCGTTACAAAGCCAACCAGAGCATCGCTACTCTGGAAGCGGTATACCACCCGTTCCGTACTTCCTACGTAGCTCCGGTAGCTGCTCCGGTTGTTGAAGAAGCGCCGGCTCCTGCTCCGCAAGTTGTAGAGAAGAACTTCGCCCTGAACTCAGACGTGCTGTTTGCCTTCGGCAAAGACACCCTGAAGCCGGAAGGCGTTGCAGCCCTGAACGGTCTGTATCAGCAAATCGTTGAGTTCCAGCCGAAAGATGGCAACGCTGTTGTTGTTGGTTACACCGACCGTATCGGTTCCGATGCTTACAACCAGAAGCTGTCTGAAGCCCGTGCCCGCACCGTTGCCAACTTCCTGGTAAGCAAAGGTATGGCTGCCAGCAAAGTTGCCATTGAAGGTCGTGGCGAAGCCAACCCGGTTACCGGCACCAAGTGCAACGGCGTAACTGCTAAAGCTCAACTGATCTCCTGCCTGGCTCCGGATCGTCGCGTAGAAGTTCGCGTATCTGGCGTACAAGAAGTTCAGCAATAATCTGACCTCGTTCAGATAGTGCGAAAAAAAGGGATGCTGCGGCATCCCTTTTTGTTTGTCTCGTTCTCGCTTGCATCCCTCATTCCCGCCTCCCTGCCCTTGCCTGCCCCGTCTCGAAAGCATAAAGTAGTTGCGCCTGTAAGGTATTGGATAAGCACTAAAAAGCGCTTCTTGTCCGGTCTGTTGTCCATGACGCCAATGCATCATGAGAGTCCAAAGCCTTCGCTATCCACTTTGCTGGCGATTTTTCGCAGCAATAAAAACAAGTGCATTGCCCGACATGGGCTAACACAACGAGGATAAACCGATGAAACTCAAAATGGCTCCTACCCTGATTGCACTGGCGCTCGCCGCCGCAGGCACCACAGCTCAGGCTGCCGATGACTGGTACACCGGTGTTGGTGCAGGTTGGGCATATGCTCACAACCTTGACGATGTACAAGGTCTGGATACAGACAAAGACGCCACCGCGCTGAGCCTGTTCGGCGGTTACAACTTCAACGACTACTACGCAGCTGAACTGGGCTACCTCTACGCCGGTAAAGCGGGCGTTGACGGTGCCGATTTCAAAACCCAGGGTGCCACCCTCTCCGGTATCGCCCGCCTGCCGCTGGGCGATATCTTCTCGGTGTTTGCTGAAGGCGGTGCCTACTTCAATCACGTCAACGGCAATGGCAACAGCGACAACGGCACTGCGCCGCTGGCGGGTCTAGGCCTGACTGCCAAGCTCTCCGACCTTATCGATGTGCAGGCACGCTACCGCTATCTGTGGAATCTGGGTGACGAGCAGAAAACCTGGGAGAGCGACATGAGCGTCGCGACCCTGGAGCTGGTGATGCACCCGAACCGTACCTCTTATGTTGCCCCGGTTGCCGCCCCTGCGCCTGAGCCGGTTCCCGAGCCGGTACTGGTCGACAAGAACTTCGCCCTGAGCTCTGACGTGCTGTTTGCCTTTGGCAAATCCACCCTCAAGCCAGAAGGTGTCGCCGCGCTGAACACCCTGTATCAGCAGATCGTTGATGTTCAGCCGAAAGATGGCAGCGCCGTAGTCGTCGGTTACACCGACCGTATCGGCTCTGACGCCTACAACCTGAAACTCTCCGAAGCGCGTGCCCGTACCGTAGCCGACTTCTTGGTTGGTAAAGGTCTGCCGGCTGGCAAAGTTGCCATCGAAGGTCGCGGTGAAGCCAATCCGGTCACCGGTACCCAGTGCAACAGCGTCAAGGGCAAGGCTCAGCTGATCTCCTGCCTGGCGCCGGATCGCCGCGTTGAAGTGCGCGTCACCGGTGTGCAACAAGTCACACAATAATCCTGATCACCTGGATAAGCAGGAGGCCATATGGCCTCCTTTTTATTGTCTTCCATGCCGCCCACCTCAGGCTATCTTTCCTCTTCCCGCATGGTTTCAGTGACATAGGTTCACTTATTGCCGCAATCCACACCTCTTGAGTGGTTAAAAACAACCCGTCACCTATACATAAGTGTGGGGTTTGACCAACAAGCAGCCCCACTAAACCACACATCGACGAGGATACGCGATGAACATAAGATTAAAACCTGTGTGGATTGCACTGGCATTGGCGAGCACAGGCGCACAAGCGGTACCGGTCCATGACTGGTATGCCGGGATAGGCGGTGGCTGGGCGATAGCCCACGATCTGAATGATTTCAGCCAGGATGTCAGCAAGGATGCGACTGCGCTCTCCCTGTTTGGCGGCTACAACTTCACGGAGAACCTGGGCGCCGAAATTGGTTACCTCTCCACCGGTGACTGGGATATCAGCGGCCATGACTTCAACAGCAAGGGAGCTACCCTGTCTGTGATTGGTCGTTTGCCGCTCAGCGAGATGTTCTCGGTGTTTGCCGAGGGTGGTGGCTATATCTATCACGTTGAATCGATCAATGGCGGGGACGACAACCTGGCACCGCTGGCAGGCCTGGGAGTGACGGCCCGGCTCCATGACTGGGTCGATCTCCAGGCCAGGTATCGTTATCTGGTCAGGGTAGGCGATGATCCTGACAATGACAAGGCAAACAGCGGCACCCAGCGCTGGGTCAGCGACATCAGCACAGCAACCCTGGAAGTAGTGATCCATCCCAATCGCAGCCAGCCGACAGAGCAGGCTCCCACGCCCGCACCGGTCGTGGTCCCCCCGCCACCGGCCGAACCGGAGATGGTAGATCAGACCTTCAACCTCAGTTCCGATGTGTTGTTCGCCTTTGGCAAAGCGGACCTCAAACCGGAGGGGATGAGCGCGCTGGACGCTCTCTACCAGCAGATCGTCGATGTACAACCCAAGGATGGCAGTGCCGTCGTGATGGGATATACCGACCGTATCGGCTCGGATGCCAGCAATCAGAGGTTGTCAGAAGCTCGGGCCCAAACCGTTGCCGACTTTCTGATCAACAAAGGGCTACCTGCCGACAAGGTAAGCATTCAGGGCAATGGCGAGAGCAATCCGGTCACCGGCAACCAGTGTGACGACATCAAAGCCAGAACCGCCCTCATAGACTGCCTTGGGCCGGATCGCCGGGTCGAGGTGCGCGTCACCGGCGTACAGGGCGCCAGCGAGTAGTTGATCTTGAGGCGATAACCATGTCAGACGTGCAGTAAAAAGGGATGCTTTCGCATCCCTTTTGCTTTGCCGTGGCATTCCCTTCTCCCCAATCAGAAGGAGGTGCGGCGGTAGCGGCGATACTCCGGATGCCAGAAGTTGGCTTCGATGGCCTGATCGATCACCTCGTCCGGGGTCTGCACCGCCTTGCCCTGCAGCATGGCGGTCTTGGCCACCATCTTGGCGATGTAGCGGGAGACCTGATGGATATCCGCCAGGTCCGGCAGCAGGGAGCCATCCTCCCCTTTCACCAGCGGCGAGCACTCCGCCAGCGCGCGGCTGGCCGACATCAACATGGCGTCAGTCACCCGGGTGGCGCCGGAGGCGATGACGCCAAGGCCGATCCCCGGGAAGATGAAGGAGTTGTTACACTGGGCGATGACGTAGCGCTTGCCCTTGTACTCCACCGGTGCAAACGGACTGCCGGTTGCCACCAGCGCCTGACCGTCGGTCCAGCGGATGAGGTCTGCCGGCGTCGCCTCGACCCGGGAGGTGGGGTTGGAGAGCGGGAAGATGATGGGACGGGCACAGTGCTTGTGCATGGTCTTGACCACCTCTTCGGTAAACAGCCCAGGCTGGCCGGATACCCCGATCAGGATGTCCGGGCGACCGTGCTCCATCACCTCCAGCAGGGAGATATTGTCCCCCACTGGCCAGTCTTTGATCCGCTCCACCGGCTGGGAGAGACGGCGCTGGAAGTCGAGCTGGTTGGGGATCTTGTCGGTGATAAGACCAAAGCGGTCCACCATAAAGACCCGGCTGCGGGCCTGCGCATCGGTCAGCCCTTCGGCCTTCATCTGCGCCACGATCTGCTCGGCGATACCGCAACCGGCGCTGCCCGCCCCGAGGAAGGCAACACGCTTCTCGGAGAGCTTGGCGCCGGAGGCCTTGCAGGCGGCGATCAGGCTGCCCAGCGTCACAGCCGCGGTACCCTGAATATCGTCGTTGAAGCAGCAGAGCTCGTTCTTGTAGCGGTTGAGCAGCGGCATGGCGTTGTTCTGGGCGAAATCCTCGAACTGCAGCAGAATATCGGGCCAGCGGCGCTTGACCGCCTGAATGAAGGCATCGACAAACTCGGCGTACTCATCTCCAGAGATACGCGGATTGCGCCACCCCATATAGAAGGGGTCATTGAGCAGTTGCTGGTTGTTGGTGCCCACATCCAGCACCACCGGCAGGCAGTAGGCAGGCGAGATGCCGCCACAGGCGGTGTAAAGCGACAGCTTGCCGATGGGAATGCCCATGCCGCCGATCCCCTGATCACCCAGACCCAGGATCCGCTCGCCATCGGTCACCACGATCACCTTGACGTTCTGCTTGGTGGCGTTTTGCAGCATGTCATCGATCCTGTCCTTGTCCGGATAGGAGATAAACAGGCCACGGGCGCGGCGATAGATGTTGGAAAACTCCTCGCACGCCTTGCCCACCGTCGGGGTGTAGATGATGGGCAGCATCTCGGTCAGGTGGTTGTGCAGCAGACGGTAGAAGAGCGTCTCGTTGGTATCCTGGATGTTGCGCAGATAGATGTGCTTATCCATGTCGTTGCCAAACGCCATAAACTGGCGATAGGCGCGCTCGGCCTGCTCTTCGATGGTCTCGATATTCTGGGGCAACAGACCTTCGAGGTTGAAGTTGCTGCGCTCTTCGTTGGTGAAGGCGCTGCCCTTGTTGAGCAAGGGGGTCTCCAGCAGGGCGGGACCGGCGTAGGGAATGTAGAGAGGACGTTTCTGGTTATTATCTTCAAACATGGATCTTGGTACCTAAACGGTTAGCTAGACGCAGGGACCCGCCGATCCTAGGGGCTTGTCTCATTAATTTCAAAGAGTTTGCACATCCGTTGCAAAAGGTTTGCGACCCAGTCGACGAAAGGCGCCGGGGGTCTGACCAGTCAGACGGCGAAAGCAGTTGGCAAAGTTGGCCCCATCGCTGTAACCGACCCGGGCCGCCAGCTCGCCAAGTGGCCAGTTGGTATAGAGCAGCAGCTGGCGTGCCTTGTTCATTCTGAGCTCGGTCACCCTCGCCATCGGCCCCATACCGAACGCTTGCTGACAGAGGCGATGCAGATGGGGGACGGAGCAGGCCATCTGTCGGGCCAACAGGGCGACACTCCAGGGTTCATCCAGGCGCGCCTCCACCCGGCGAAACAGAGCCTGCAATCTGAGTTCAGGGGTGCCGCGCACCTCCCCTTGCAGGGTGCGCTCCAGCAGCGCCAGCAACAGGCTGAGCAGTTGAGGTTGCAGCGAAGAGCGAACCCCTTCCCCCTGCATCAGGCTGAGCAGATGGTAGAGCTGATCGCCGCCATCCCCTTGCCAGATACGGTGACCAAGGCGATGCAGGTGCTGCCAGCGCGGCACGTCATCGAGCAAAATCCAGCTGATCTGCCAGCTTTCGCCAATCAGTTTGAGACCACCGGGCACGGCGGCGGGCAGGAAAATCAGTGACCCGGCCGGAATGGCTTGCTCCCCCTCGTCGGTGAGCAGCGCGCCCCCCTCATCGTGACTCACCATCAGGATGTGAAACTCGGGGCGATTGCGGCGGATCAGGTAGTGATCCCGCACCCGGGAGAGGCCGGTCAGGAAGATCCCTGCCTCGCCGAGCAGGGGCAGCCCTTCACGTCCCAGCATCTGCTCTTCACAGGCTGGCGCTATCTCCAGACACTCGCTGGCAAATGGCATAACACCTCAAAAGGATAGTTTTACACAAGAAAACCGAGAGCTACTCACAGTGAGAAGAGCCTCATCAGCCCCTATCATACCCCTGACAAACCTTGCTTTTCTCATACCCGGTTAACAACTATGAATTATTGGCAAGCGATTTTAAAACAAACCACCGATCGCGAGTTCATGACCCGATTGTGGCGGCTGGCCCTGCCTGTCTCGCTGCAATCCATGATGTTCTCCCTGCTCGGCCTCATCGATATCATGATGGTGAGCCAGCTTGGCACCACGGCTGTGGCGGCGGTCGGCTTGGGTAACCGGGTCTTCTTCTTCAATCTGCTGGTGATAGCGGGCCTCGCGGGCGGGGTCTCGGTATTGGCAGCACAATACTTCGGGCGCGGGGAGATGGCCGGGGTACGCCGCTCCCTGGCGCTGGCCATAGTGGGCGCCCTGCTGGTCACCCTGCCCTTTGCCTTCATCTATGTGTTATCACCGGGCAGCGTACTCGGTTTTGCCAGTCAGGATCCGGCGCTGCGGGCACTGGCGGATCAATTCTTGATGATCACCGGCGCCACCATCCTCTGTACCGCCATCGTGGTGCCGCTGGAGTCAGCCCTGCGCTCGGTGGGCAATGCCGCTGCGCCAACCCGCATCGGCATTATCGCCATCATCGCCAACGTCATCCTCAATTACGCCCTCATCTTCGGTCACTTCGGCTTCGAGGCGATGGGGGTGGCTGGCTCGGCCTGGGGCACCACCATTTCCCGACTGCTGCAGACAGCCCTGCTGCTGCTCTACGTAAAGCGTTATGAGGCGCGCCTGATCCCGCGCGCACCAGACTGGCTGGCCGCCTTCAAGCGCAAGGAGGTGGTGCGCTTTACCCTGATCGCCCTGCCGCTGCTGTTCCATGACGGCCTTTGGGCCTTCGGCATGCTGATTTACGGCTTTCTCTATGCCCATCTTGGCACCGATTCGCTGGCCATCATGACCACACTCGGCACCCTGGAGAGCATCCTTATCTCCCTCTTCTTCGGACTGGCGGTGGCCTGCTCCACCCTGCTCGGCCACCGGCTCGGGGCCGAGGAGTACGAGATTGCCTGGCAGCACTCCCAGCTGTTCCTGCTGCTGGCACCGATTGGCGCACTACTGGTCGGGATCATCGTCTGGCTGCTGCAAGCCAACCTGCTGCAGTGGGTCGGCAACCTGCCCCCCGAGCTGATGACGGAAGCGGGTCAGGTGCTCGGCATCATGTGTCTCGGGATGCTGCTCAAGGTGTTCAACATGGTGGGGATCATCGGGGTGCTGCGCTCTGGCGGTGATGTGAACTACAGCATCTTTATCGACATCGTCGGCATGTGGTGCATCGGCATCCCGCTCGCCTGGGTGGCGGTCACGCTGCTCGGCTGGCCCCTCTCCTGGGTGGTGGCGGTGGTCTTGCTGGAGGAGCTTAGCAAGGTGCTGCTGGTGCAGCGCCGTATTCGCCAGCGCTGCTGGTTGAAGAATCTGGTGATCGGATAAACAGCCACAAATCGGGGTCATATCAATGACAGAAAAACCCTGTTTGCAGTATGCTGGGCGCCTCTTCAATCAGAGGCAGGGATCCACGGTTTCCCTGTCCAGTAGTCGTTTAAGGAGACGAGCATGCAACCACAGAAAGAGCTGATCACCGAGACGGCCCTGCTTGAGATGGCCAACAAGATCATCAAAGAGCATGAAGACTTCATCCACGGTATGCGCGCCGATTCGGTGGAGCAGAAGGGGGATATTCTGGTGTTCAAGGGGGAGTATTTCCTGGCCGAAGACGGCACCCCGACCGGCAAGACCATGGCGGTCTTCAACATGTTCAAGCTGCTGGCCCAGCAGCTCTCCGGCAAGTACAAGCTGGCCTGATCTCGCCAGCTCATTGCCAACAGGATGCCGCCCTCAGGCGGCATCTGTTTTTGCGCGGTTCTGCCCCTCGACCACCACGCAGTTGCGTCCCGCCATCTTGGCCTGATAGAGACACTCGTCGGCACGGTTGATCAGAATATCGATGGTGTCATCGGCACGAGCCATGGCAATCCCGATACTCACCGTCACCTCCAGCAATTCGTCCGAGGTGGGGCTCTTCACCAGCCGCGCCTCGACGGCAATGCGCAGCCGCTCGGCCATTTTGCTCGTCAGCGCCGGATCGGCGCAGTTGTGCATCAGGATGGCAAACTCTTCGCCGCCATAACGCCCCAGCACCATGTCAGGCTCCAGCTGCTCTCCCAGGGTGGTCGCCACCTCCTTGAGCACCGCATCCCCCGCCAGATGGCCGTAGATATCGTTGATCCGCTTGAAGCGATCGAGATCCAGCAGCATCACCGCAAAGGGCTTCTTCTTGAGTTGCAGCCGGATTCTGGCCTGCTCCAGCTGCTTCATTAGCAGGCGGCGGTTCATCATGCCGGTCAGCTCATCGGTGGTCGATTCCCGATATAGCCGCAGCAGCATGTTGAGCTGGCCGCACTGCACCCAGCAACTGGCCATGGTAAACATGCCGAGCACCCACACCTGATTCAGGGTGGCCTGACTCCAGATGCTCTGGCCCACCAGCAGCCAGTGACCCAGCAGCATGGTCACCAGCACCACGCCTGCCAGTTGCAAGCCGAGGGAGAGGGGGATGGGGAAGATGGCAAACAGGGTGATCAGCAGATAGGGAAAGGCCGCATAGCCCGCCTGCAACTCCTGTCCGGCGCCAAAGCTGTTCAGGCAGAAGAGGGAGAAGAGCATCATCACGGCCATCAGGTAGCCAAGGGCCAGCTTCATCCGTTCCCGCTTGAAGTGGATGAGGTACGAGAGCGGAATAAGTGGTGAGAGCGCCAGGGTGCAGAAGATCCTGGCCTGGAACAGCTGCTCGAAATGAACGGCGGGCAAGGTCAACCAATCCACCACGGCCCAGGCGGGCAACCCGAGCATCAGCAGACAGGTCAGCAGGCGCAAACGCACCGTCATAAAGCCCATGCGAGTACGAGTAAAGTCTTCGGAGTGAACCCTCGCACTCCAGAACTCTGACAACTTGAGCATCCAGAGTCTCCACGATGAATACTGAGGGCTCATTCTACACCTACAAAGTGGTAAAAATGTCATTAGCGTGGAGAATAAAAAGGAGAGGTCGGTCACACAAACCGACAGATGATAATCGCAGTGCGCAAACGTTTCAACCCATCAAAAAATAAACCTTTTTTTGCATAATTAGCGCTGGTCAGCCTCATTTCAATCACTACAATAGCGCCCAATTTTCTCCCCCTCCCCACACAATTCGAGGTACTTATGGAACAGGCTGCTGTCACACGCGCCAATCGAGAGGCACATCCACCCAGGCGAGCCCATAGCGAACTGGTCTATGGCATAGAGGATGTCCCGCCTCTGCCCCAGACGCTGTTCGCCGCCCTGCAGCATATGCTCGCCATGTTTGTCGCCATCATTACCCCGCCCCTGATTATCGCCAATGCCCTCGGCCTCCCTGCCGCCGACACCCGTTATATCGTCTCCATGTCGCTGGTCATGTCCGGCATCGCCTCCTTCATTCAAACCCGCCGCTTCGGCCCCATCGGTTCCGGCCTGCTCTCGGTACAGGGCACCAGCTTCAACTTCCTCGGCCCCATCATTGCCTCCGGTCTCGCCCTCAAGCAGGCCGCTATGCCCACCGAGGATCTGTTGGGCACATTGTTTGGCACTATGATGGTTGCCGCACTCACCATAGTGGTGATGAGCCGCTTCCTCCATCTGGTGAAACGGATCATCACCCCGCTGGTGACCGGCATAGTGGTGCTGCTGATCGGTCTGACCCTGATCAAAGTGGGCCTGATCAGCATGGGCGGCGGTTATGCAGCCCTCTCTGATGGCAGCTTCGCCAGTCACACCAACCTCTTCCTCTCCCTGCTGGTGCTCGGCCTTATCGTGTTGCTGCAACGCAGTCGCAACCCCTGGTTGCGCCTCTCCGCCATCATGATCGCCATGCTGGCGGGCTATGCCGTGGCCCTGCTGTTGGGCAAAGTGAGCGCCCCCACCTTCGATGGCCCCCTGGTGATGGTGCCCATTCCGCTTCACTACGGTCTCGGCTTTGACTGGCAGCTGTTCGTGCCGCTCGCCATCATCTTCGTGGTGACGGCGCTCGAAGCGATCGGCGACATGACCGCCACCTCGGACATCTCCGGCGAGCCACTGGAAGGGCCTGTCTATATGGAGCGGATCAAAGGCGGCGTGCTGGCCGATGGTGCCAACTCCATGCTGGCGGCGGTGTTCTCCACCTTCCCCATGTCCACCTTCGCCCAGAATAACGGCGTTATTCAGCTGACCGGGGTGGCCAGCCGCCATGTCGGGCTCTTCATCGCCGCCATGCTGGCCCTGCTCGGCCTGTTCCCGGCGGTCGCCAGCCTGGTGCAGCAGATCCCCGAGCCCGTGCTGGGGGGCGCCACCATCGTGATGTTCGGCACCATCGCCGCCGCTGGCGTGCGCATCATTGCCCGCGAGGAGCTGGATCGCCGCGCCCTGATGATCCTGGCGGTGTCGCTGGCCATGGGGCTGGGGGTCGCACAGGTGCCGGAAGTGCTGCAACACCTGCCAGAGCTGGCCAAGAGCGTGCTCTCCTACGGCGTCGCCACCGGTGGCATTACCGCCATCGTGCTCAACCTGCTGCTACCAAAGCGCGAAGCGCGTCACTCCTGAGACATCGTCCACCGATAGCCAACCCAAGCCCCGCACTTGCGGGGCTTTACCTTGCCTGTCGCCACGGGTAGTGTGCTGGGCAGCCTTTTTTGAGGATGCCGCCATGCCCTATTGCCTGCTCTCCACCCTCTCCAATACCGCTTCACCCGCACAGATACTGGCGCAAGAGCAGTGCTGGTTGCGCGACTGTGCCCATGACGGCCAGCCCCGCGCTCACCTCTGGCAAGCGCCCCAATGCCTGATTGTCACTCGCAAGGATACCCGCCTCCCCCGTTACGAAGCCGCCTGCAAACAGCTGGCAGACGAAGGCTGGCCGGTGCATGTGCGCGACAGCGGTGGCACTGCCGTGCCCCACGGGGCGGGGATCCTCAACCTATCCCTGCTGCTGCCCCGTACCACCACAGATCTCGCCCACTACTACCGGCTGCTGGGGGCGCCACTGCTGACCCTTCTGGCGGAATACGGCCTTGAGGGAAGCTATGACTTCGTACCCGGCTCCTTTTGCGATGGTCAGTACAATCTGGTGATCGGGGGACGCAAGATCACCGGTACCGCCCAGCGCTGGCTGGCGCCGGGGCAGGATCACCAGGGCGCCGTGCTGGCGCAAGCCATGCTGCTGGTGGCGGGTGATGTGGATGAGGGAACCAAGATGGCGAGCCGCTTCTACGAGCTGGCGGGCGGCGAGCTGCGTTTTATGGCGGGAACCTCCACCACGCTGGCAAGCTGCATCGATTGGCACGGTAGCGATCAGGCGCTGGTAGAGAAAGTGCGAGCACGTCTGGATAGCCTGCTGAGCGAGGGGCTATCCCCCCCATCCTGACCTTATCCCGAAGGGAGAGGGAAAGTCCTCGTCCATAGACACAGCGCACAAAAAAAGCCATGACCGGAGTCGTGGCTTGTTCTTTTCAAGGGGAGCGTGAAACGGGCTGAGGCGTTCAGGCCGTCTGCGGCTCCGGCTCGGCTTCGCTATCCAGATCCCGGCTAAAGTAGGCGCGGGTCTCGGCGATCACCACATGGCGCAGGCCAATCAGGCCGATGAGGTTGGGCACCGCCATCAGGCCGTTAACGATATCGGCCAGCAGCCAAATCATGTCCAGATGGAGGAAAGCACCGCTCGCAACCAGCGCCAGATAGACCAAACGATAGGGCTTGATCGCCTTCACCCCGAACAGGTATTCGGTGCAGCGCTCGCCGTAGTAGTTCCAGCCAAGGATGGTGGTAAAGGCGAAGAACAGCAGGCCAATGCTCACCAGATACTGGCCGACATGGGCATCGAGCCCCTGGGCAAAAGCCAGACTGGTCATGGCCGCGCCGCTTGCATCGCCGCTCCACACCCCGGTCACCACCAGGGTCAGGCCGGTCATGGTGCAGATGATGATGGTGTCGATGAAGGTACCTGTCATGGAGACCAGCCCCTGCTCCACGCAAGAGTCGGTCTTGGCCGCCGCCGCCGCGATGGGCGCAGAGCCCAGTCCCGATTCGTTGGAGAAAACCCCGCGCGCCACCCCGGACTGGATTGCCAACATGATGCTGGCCCCAACGAAGCCGCCGGTCGCCGCATGGCCGGTGAAGGCACTCTCGATAACCAGCATGACGGCATCGGGCAGGGCGCTGGCGTTGTTCACCAGCACGCCCAGACAGGCGACGATGTAGAAGATGGCCATGAAGGGCACCACCTTGCTCGACACGCTGGAGATGGACTTGATCCCTCCCAGAGTCACCAGCGCCACGATCAGGGTCAGCACCACGGCGGTCGCTTCACGGGGCACCGAGAAGGAGAGGCTCATGGCGTCGGAGATGGCATTGACCTGCGGGAAGGTACCGATGCCGAAGAAGGCCACGCCGATACCGAACAGGGCAAACAGCTTGGCGAGCGGTTTGGAACCGAGCCCCTTCTCCAGATAGTACATGGGACCGCCAGCCATCTGGCCGTTGGCATCCTGCTCGCGGTATTTGACCGCCAGCAGGCACTCGGCATACTTGGTAGCCATGCCGAACAGTGCCGCCATCCACATCCAGAACAGGGCACCGGGGCCGCCGAGCTTGATGGCGGTAGCCACCCCGACGATGTTACCGGTGCCAATGGTGGCAGAGAGGGCGGTACAGAGGGCGCCGAAGCTGGAGACATCCCCCTGCTTGCCCTGCCCCTGATCGCGGCCAAAGACCAGCCGCAGAGCGAGCGGCAAGCGCACGACCTGAAGCAGACCCAGACGCAGGGTGAGATAGATACCGATCCCGACCAGCAGGATCAGCAGGGGCGGCCCCCAGATAAAACTATCGATGGCGGTTAACGCCGATTGAATTGATGACATGCATCCTCCTTAAGAAACATAAATTAAGGAGGAGAAGGATGATCTTCCCATAGGTGTCGCGATCGGCCAGAGGCGATCGGATGCGGGCCAAGCCCAGGTACAACCATCCCATCCCCTCTGTCCTTTTGCCTGAGAGTTTCCGGCGCCAGCCTGCCCTTGCGGGTAGTCATGGTGCCTTGCTCCTTCGGCGCCCGATTTAACGGGTCTCTCCAGAGTATCGTCCAGTAGCAGTCCACACCGGTTGCCCGGTACCTGAAAGATTCACTTCTTCGGTGGATGGTTGCCCATCGCTCTCCTGCTACCTTCATCCGAACTAGTTTGGATTAGGAAGTCGGCATGTTAATCCAAAAAATGTGAGCTGTCTCGCACTTGGCCGCCCCCATTTATATTTTTTTAGTGACCACCAGAATCGCAGCAAGAATGTTAAATATTAGTTAACTATCAACAAGTTAGGCTTTCACGGATCAAATGTGGCCCAAACGGGAAAAATGGCGGATAGAGAACAGTGATCCCTCTCGTTTCGCCAAGAAAATCTTGCCGACATATCTAATCAAAATGCTTGCACACAGAATCAATAAGCCGATAATCCGCTGCATAACCAAGCACTTTGTTATCAATTTATGCACTGTGTTCGGTTGGTCCCACCGGACCGCTCGCCTGACCCGGCCGTCGCCGGTTCAATCGCATATGGCTTGGGCATATCACGCCCCCTAAGGATGACCAAAAGAGAATGAACGAGACCCTGGTTGCAAAAGATGTGGTCGCACAAGATTACCGTCAGCTGGTTGAACAATTCGGCTCCCCCCTGCTGCTGCTCGACAAGGCAGCCGTCCGCAAACAGTATCGGGCCCTGGCCGCCGCCCTGCCCGATGTACGATTGCACTATGCACTCAAACCCCTGCCCCATGAGGCGGTGGTCTCTGTCTTGAAGGAAGAGGGGGCCTGTTTCGATCTGGCCACCAATGGCGAAGTGGATCTGGTGCGCAGTCAGGGGGTTCGCCCGGGACGTTGCATTCATACCCATCCCATCAAGCGCGACAGCGATATCCGTTATGCGCTGGAGTTCGGCTGCACTGTGTTTGTCTACGACAACCCGCTGGAGCTGGAGAAGTTCATTCCCTACAAGGACGAAGTGAAACTGCTGCTGCGGGTCAGCTTCCCGAACCCCGAGACCAAGGTCGATCTCTCCAAGAAGTTCGGCTGCACTCCGGAGCAGGCGCTGCCGCTGCTGCAACTGGCCCACGCCAAGGGGATCAAGGTGATGGGGCTGTCGTTCCACGTCGGCTCGCAAGTGCCTCATGCCCGTCGCCATGTGCAGGCCATCGACGCCTGCCGCGAGATCATGGAGCAAGCCTGGGCGCTCGGGCTCAAGCCCTGGGTGCTGGATATCGGCGGCGGTTTCCCGGTCGATTATGAGGGGGGCGAGTTCGATATCGACGGCTTCTGCGCCCCGATCCGCGAAGCGCTGGCCAAGCTGCCCGCTACCGTGCAGAAGATTGCCGAACCGGGCCGCTTTATCAGTGCGCCGGCCATGACTTCGGTATCCAGCGTGATGGGCAAGGCCCACCGTGGCGACAAGATCTGGTACTACCTGGATGATGGCCTCTACGGCAGCTACAACGGCCAGCTCTATGACCACGTCACCTATCCGGTGAGCACGCCTTATGCCAGTGGCGAGCTGCATAACTCGGTACTCTCAGGCCCCACCTGCGACAGTGTGGACGTGATCCGCGATGGCATCATGCTGCCCGATCTGGCTATCGGCGAACTGGTGGTTGGCAAGGTGATGGGCGCCTATACATGGGCCTCCGCCTCCACCTTCAACTTCTTCCCCAAGGCGAGCATCCTCATTCTGGACAGCAGTCAGAAGGGGCAGAAACTGGTGGCCGTCGCTTAAGACCGACACCCGAATGCAAAGAGGGGAAGCCAGGCTTCCCCTCTTTCGTTTTATCTTGCCAGATCTGGCTAGACGAACTGACTGGTCAGCAGCCAGCCGGTGTAGGCGACGAAGCAGGTGAGCAGCACGCCCCCCTCCAACCGGTTGATACGGCCCTGCCCCTTGCGGCCCAGACACATCACCAGCAGCAGCAGGGTCAACCCCATCATGATGCTCCAGTCGCGGGAGAGCACTTCCGGCGCCACATCCAACGGATGAATACCCGCCGCGATCCCCACCACCGCCAGGGTGTTGAACAGGTTGGAGCCCAGCACGTTGCCAAGGGCCAGATCATGCTCGTTCTTGCGAATGGCGATGAGAGACGAAGCCAGCTCCGGCAGGGAGGTTCCTATCGCGACTATGGTGAGACCAATCACCAAATCGCTGATACCAAGCGCCTGAGCGATGGTCACCGCCCCCCAGACCAACAGGCGGGAAGCGCCGATCAGCAGCACCAGCCCGACCACCAACCAGAAAACGGCGCTCTTGAGGGACATCCCCTCGCTCTCGATATCCTCGGCGGTCTCGGTATCCAGCGCATCTCCCTTGCCATTCATGCCAGCCCAGATGGACCAGCCCATCAGGGCAACGAAGACGGCCCCCAGAATGACCGCATCCATCCGGCCCAGATGACCATCAATCAGCAGGGCACCTGAGAGCAGGGTAATACCGAGCAGGATCGGGATCTCCTTGCGCACTACCTGAGAGGCCACCGCGATAGGGCTGATCAGTGCCGTCAGACCCAGGATCAGCGCGATATTGGTGATGTTGGAGCCATAGGCATTACCAAGCGCCAACCCGGGATTGCCCTGGGACGCCGCCAGCGCCGAGACCACCATCTCCGGGGCCGAGGTACCAAAACCGATGATCACCATGCCGATCAGCAGCGGCGGCATCCCCGCATAACGGGCGGTCGCCGCAGCGCCATCCACAAACTTGTCAGCACTCCAGACCAGCAGCGCCAGTCCGGCAATCAGGGCAACAACAGCCAGGGTCATAACATCTCCATCCCATCGCCAGTAAGCAACAGAGTCAGGACAAGCTCCTGACCCGATTCAAAAGTGGCGCCAGTGTAACGAGCCAGCCTCCCATTTCAAGGGGAAATCAAACTGCGATTAACATTTCACAGCACAGCCAGCAGACTCGCGGCATCGGAGACCTCAAACTTGCCAGGCGCCTCCACAAACAGCTGCTCGACCACGCCATCGTTGGCGATCAACGCAAAGCGCTGGGCGCGGATACCTCCAAAGGCGCCGGTATCCTTGGCCAGACCCAGCGCCCGGGTCCAGCTGCCGTCGCCATCCGCCAGCATGGTGATCGCCTCGGCATTCTGGGCCGTCTGCCAGGCCCGCATCACGAAAGCATCGTTGACCGACAGACAGCAGATGGCATCCACCCCTTTGGCCATAAACTGATCGGCCAGCACCACATAACCGGGCAGGTGGGCATTGGAGCAGGTGGGAGTAAAAGCACCGGGTACCGCAAACAGCACTACTTTTTTACCGGCGAACAGCGTCTGGCTATCCCGCAGCTGCTTGCCCTCGGCGGTGATAAAGGTAAATTCGCCCGAAGGCAGGGTCTGACCCATCGCAATCATTGTGCTCGTCCTTAAGTGGAGGGAGGAGGCCCCAGTCTACCCCACTGCCGAGCTGTGACACAGACCTCCCTTTGCCTGGATCATTTGAACTAACCTTGAGCAGGATCAGCCGACCAAGGAGGCCTCATGCAGCACTATTACGATGGACTGGAAATTCGCCCCCCCGCCTTGCGCGAACAACAGCAGCTGGAGCAGCTCAATCATCAGCTTACCCATGTCAGTCAATATTGCGCCGGTTACTCCAGCGTCTATCGCCAGTGCCGCCTCGAGGATCTGGCAGAGCTGGCCACCCTGCCACTGCTCGACAGCAAAGAGCTGTTTGCCGCCCAGCAGGCTCACCCTCCGTTCGCCGGACTCACCGGCCGCCCCGCCAGTCAGGCGCTGCGGGTCTTCTCCTGTCCGGGCCAGCTGGCCATCCCCGAGTATGCGGGAGCAGACTGGTGGGGGGCCGCTCGAGCACTGTTTGCCGCCGGCTTCAAGCCAGGTGAGGTAATACTCAATGGCCACGACTATCATGCCGGCCCCACCGCCTTTATCTTCGATAACGGAGCCCGCCAGCTCGGGGCTCCCGTGGCACCCTGCGGCCCCCACGATACCCAGCGCCAACTGGAGGCGCTGCTGCGCTATCAACCCACCGGCTACGTCGGCCCGCTGGTGACCCTGCTCGATCTGCTGGAAGCGGCCGAAGCGGCGGAGATCCCGAGCGACTCGCTGCGCCGCGCCCTGCTGTGTGAAGCCACTCACCCGGAAACCGCGCCGCTGCGCGCCATTCACGGCATTGCGGCCCTCAACTGTCTGGTGTGGCAAGATGTGGGGGTGGTGGCTTACGAGAGCCGACCAGGAGAGGGATTTATTGTGAGCGAGAGTTGCATCATCGAGATCATCGATCCCGCCAGCGGCGAGCCGGTGAGCGGCGACGAGACCGGCCAGCTGGTGCTGACCAGGCTTGACCTAGAGTATCCATTGCTGCGCCTCGTCACCGACTGGCAGGGGCACTGGCTCACGACGCCAAGCCCGTGCGGTCGCTCCAACCGGCGCCTAAAACTGGTGTAGCAGGCCAAGTAAATTCACAAATGCAGACGGGCAGCCATCAGGCTGCCCGTCTTCTCTCTGGCGAAGAAAATGTGCGGCGCTTGTCAGCGTCTCGCCTGCCAGGTGGCGATGGCGAGCAGGGAGTCGGGGGTAAATTCGCTGGCACGCTCGGCAATCTCGGCCAGGCTCATCCAGTGCACCGCGCTCACCTCTTCGGCCTGCAACTGCAGCGGCCCCTGATAACGGCAGCTGAAGAGACCGCCCCAGACCCGGTAGCCCTCCCCTTCGGCATAGAAGCTGCCAAAGCCCTGCAGTGGAACATCCATAATCCCCAGCTCTTCGGCCAACTCGCGCCGAGCGGAGCGCTCCATCTCCTCACCGGTGGTGACCACGCCACCAGCGCAGGCATCCAGCATGCCGGGGCAGAAATCCTTGCTGAGGGTGCGTCGCTGCACCAGGATCCGATCCGCGTCGTCGAGCACCAGAATATAGCTGGCGCGATGGCAGAGATTCTCCCGCCGCACCTTGGCTCGCTCGGCCACGCCAATCACCCGGTTATTCCCGTCCACCACATCAACCCATTCCACGCACAGGCCCTTTCGTTTGTTCCATTCAAGCCCGCAGTATATCGGTGCGGTGGTTTGCCATGGCACAACTTTTTCGATGATGACGTCAATTTGCCGAACTCACTGGCAAAATAAGGATTCATGCAAATCTTTATAAACCGTCATATCAATGTCATTGACCGACACCATAGTGTGCCCTGTCCAGGCAATCAGGGAACCGTGTGATGAAGGTATTCAAGCAGTTATCCCCACGGCAGATCGCTCGCTACATCAAGAGCTTTCATCGAGGCTATTTTGCCATCGAGTCGCTGGGGACATTTGAATTCAACGCGGGCAGGATCAGCCTCCATGGCCTGACCTGCCGCCAGCGGCTAAGACTGGCTCGCCAGATCAATCTGGCGGTCAGACAACTTGGTCACAACGACCCCTTGCCGGACATGTGAGTCAAAGGGTCTTGCCCTGCTGTCTGTTGTGCATCCATGCCTTTCGCCCGCCGGCTACTCGCCGCGCGGGCCATTTTCGATGTCGATTACCTTGCCGTTGCGCACGGTGACAAAACGCATGAATTCGTTCTTGCCGAAGTTATAGGTCCAGCGTTCACCATATTTGACCTCGACCACGTTGCCGTACTGATTCTCCTCGTTACGGGTAATATCTTCCCGCAACATCGGCTCGCCGCACTTGAGCAGCATCTCGGCGGTGCTGTCCCCTTCGGTTATGAGCGCATTCTTGCAGCGCATTGCGTCGGCGCTGGCCGGAATGCTCAGCAGCAACAGAGCAAGCCCCGCTACATTCTTCATCTTATTGCTCATCGGGTTCTCCTTATCCTCTCTAATGAGTCGCAGTATGCCTGTTTCCGTTTCTGAAAAAACCAGTCAATGGCGCAAAAACGCCGTCCTTTTCTGCTCTCCAGCCCGCTGCCCGCGACAAATGCTGTCTATCACATAACCCAAAAACAAACGGCGACCCGAGGGTCGCCGTTTGCATCAAGCCAGCAGGATCACAGGATGTCCAGCAGCTCGACTTCAAATACCAGTGCAGAGTAAGGCGGGATGGAGCCCGCGCCACGGGCACCGTAGGCCAGATCGTGGGGGATGTAGAGCTTCCACTTGGAACCAACCGGCATCAGCTGCAGCGCTTCAACCCAGCCAGCGATCACGCCGGTCACCGGGAATTCAGCCGGCTGGCCGCGAGCGACGGAGCTGTCGAATACGCCACCGTGGGTGAAGGTACCGTGGTAGTGCACACGCACGGACTGACCGGCTACCGGAACGGCACCGTTGCCTTCTACCAGCACTTCGTACTGCAGACCGGAGTCGGTCACCTTCACTTCAGCGCGCTTGGCGTTATCAGCCAGGAAGGCTTCGCCGTCAGCAGCGGCGGCCTTGGCGGCGGCTTCCTGCTCTTCTTGCATACGCGCAGTGATCACCTGGAAGGCATCATTGATATCGTCACGGCTGACCGCGAACTCCAGACCATTCAGGGCATCTGCCAGACCTTGTTGCAGGGCCGGGATATCCAGACCGGCAAAGGCTTGCTGCGCCAGCTGATCACCCATGTTGCGGCCGATGCCATAGCTGGCCTTCTGTTCGATAGAGTCGTATTGGGACATTGAGATGTTGCTCCAGATCCATGTAGTAAAGAGGCGGGATAATATCAGACTTTTGGCCGGGGTGCTGCCGGGGGCGCCCCTGATTTCCCCGTCAGTGGGAGGAACTTCACACAAGATGCGGATGAACGCCGCCCAACGGCGGCGATCTGCTTAACCGCGATCCAGCAATGCTCTGACCGCAGCGACCTTGGCACCATCGGTGATATTGACCCGACCATCATCCGAAGTGCCCATATTCACTCCGTGCGGCACCATGCCACCGCGCCAGCCCATGCCGGACATATGCACTTCACTCACCCCGGTGAACTCGATGATGGTACGCACATTGTCGGCATTGACCCCGGCGCCCGGCATCAGGCTGGCACGTCCCGCCAGCGCCTGCTGCATCTCCTGCAGGGTCTCGAGCCCAGCCAGCGCGGTTGCGGCGTGGCCCGAGCTCAGAATACGCTCGCAACCGGCCGCGACTATGGTCTCCAGATCCAGACGCCAGTCGGAGGAGAGGTCGATGGCGCGATGGAAGGTGACCCCCAACGGGCCGGCAGCATCCACCAGCTGTTTGAGCTTGGCGGCTGGCACCCGCCCCTCCTCATCCAGCAGACCGACCACCACCCCTTGCAGCCCCGCAGCGCGTGCCGCCGCAATATCCAGCAGCATCATCTCGAACTCGCCGTCGTTGAAGCAAAAATCCCCGGCGCGCGGGCGGATCATGGCGTACACCGGCACGGTGGCGTGGCGGGCAGCCAGTTGCATAAAGCCGTAGGAGGGGGTCAGACCGCCCAGCCCCAGCGCAGAGCAGAGCTCGATGCGATCCGCCCCGGATTGCTGGGCGGTAAACAGGGATTCCAGGTTGTCGATACAGATTTCAAGACGGGTCATGAGGACTCCTTTTTCGGGGAGATCAGACCCCACATCTGATCTCATAGATTGAGCAAGGCTGCGCCCCGCACACCACCGGCACCGCCGAAGCGAGCCTGGCGGATCTCGGGCAGGGCGACCCCGGGCAGCAAGTGACCGGGCAGACGCAGCGGCAGCTGTTCATAGAGGGCGGGCAGGCCGCTCAGGCCGCCCCCCAACACCACCACTTCGGGATCAATCACCGAAATGGCGGTGGCAAGCCCGGCGGCCATGACCTCCAGCCAGCAGTCGACCGTCTCGACCGCATGGGGTTCATGGGCCTCGAAGCGTCCCACAATCTGGTGACCCGTGGCGCGCTGGCCATGGAAATGATGATAGAGACGCTCCAGACCGGTGCCGGAGGCATAGGTTTCAAAACAGACCAGACGGCCGCAGCCGCAACGGGGACGGGGCAACTCGGGGAACTTCATCAGCATGGTCGCGGGCAGGGGGTAGTGACCAATCTCGCCAGCCAGCCAGTTGCGCCCCTGAATAAGCTTGCCCGCCAGATAGACGGCGCCGCCGATGCCGGTGCCAATGGTGACGCCAAGCGCACTGCCTGCGCCGTCGGCTGCCCCTTGATGCACTTCGGACCAGAGGAAGCAGTTGGCGTCGTTATCCACCTTGACCGGCCGCTCCAGCAGCTCGGCCAGATCGGCACCCAGATGGCGACCATTGATGGAGGGTAGATTGGCCGCCACTATGCTGTGATCCTGGCTGTTGATGACACCGGGGAAACCGATGCCGACCGAGCCCCGAGCGCCGAAGCGGGCATCCGCCTGCTCGACCCGGGAGCGGATCAGCTGCTGCAGCCCCTCGTAATCGTTGCCCGGGGTGCTCATGCGCTCCTCGTGGCAGAGGTTCAATGCACCGTCATAGACCGCGAAGGCGATCTTGGTGCCACCGATATCAAAGCCGTAATACATGCCAGCACTCCCTTGTCAGCCCGTGTTTATCCAACTCTGTTCCAAGGGGGACATTGTATTAATTCGCAAAAAAAATAAAGTGACCGAAGGCGAAAAACGGGAGAGTGATCAGAGCAAACGGCTCATTTGTCGCTGCAGGCAGGGCTGCCCGAAGCTTATCAGGGTGCGCTCCTCGCCATCAAAAACGAAGCCGCGGCGCAGGTAGAATCCCTCGCCAATGTGGTTGCCATCGAGCAGCCACAATTTGACGCTATGGCAACCGGCGCGGCGCATCTGCATCGCCACCGCCTGCCACAGCCGTTTGCCATAGCCTTGTCGCCAGTGGTCGGGATGGAGGTAAAAAGCGCGGATCAGGGCATGGCTCTGTCCCGCTTCCTGCTGTGGTTGCCAGTAGAGCAGACCAATCACCACCTCATCGAGACAAAGCAGCATGGGCCTTGGGCCCGGCTCGGCCAGACGGCTCTGCCAGATCTGCAGATGCGCGGTGACATCGAGCTGTTCCAGCAGGTCGGCTCCGAGCACCTGGCCATAGGCAGCGAGCCAGCTGGCTCGCTGCATCACCGTCATGGCAGCAGCATCATCGCTGCGCGCCATGCGCAGGCTTATGCCTTGCATTGGGGCACCAGACCGTTGGCGCGGGCCTGCTCATAGAGCGGCAGCACTTGCGCCTGTTGCGCCTGCAACTCGGCGATCCGGTTCTCGTTGCTCGGGTGGGTGGAGAGCAGTTGCGGCGGGGTGTTGCCACCGGCGGCGGCACTCATGTTTTGCCACAGGGGGATTGCCTCGGCCGGATTGAACCCGGCGCGCGCCATCAGCTCAAGTCCGAGCCGATCCGCTTCGCTCTCCTGAGTACGGCCATAGGGCAACATCACCCCCACCTCGACCCCGAGGCCAAGGGCGGCCATGGTGGCGCCGCGATACTCGCTGGTGCCCATGGCAATGTCCGCAGCCGCCAGACCGATCCCCGCCAACTGGCTGCGTGAGAGTCGCTCGTTGGAGTGCTGGGCCAGCACGTGAGTCAACTCGTGACCGATGACGGTCGCCAGCTGATCCTGATTCTTGGCCACCTTGAGCAGGCCGCTGTAGACCCCGATCTTGCCGCCGGGCAGGGCGAAGGCGTTGACCTGCTTGGAGTCAAACACCACCACTTCCCAATTGGTGATGCCATAGCTGGCCGGCACCTGGGCGGTCACCGCCTTGGCGACACAGGAGACATAGGCGTTGAGTTTGGCATCCTTGCTCACCTTCTCCTGCTTTTTCATATGCTCGAAGGAGTCGGCACCAAGCTGGTTCATCTGCTGGGGGGAGTAGAGCAGCATCTGGCTGCGGCCAGTCGGCGACTGGGCGCAGGCGACCAGCAGGGAACTACAGAGGGCTACCAGGCCAAACTTGGAGAGGGACGCAATCATGAAGGGATCCTTTGCCATAACGTTGCCCTATTCTCGGAAATGCAGCCCTGCTACGCAAGGGAACCTGCCCCCGGCTGGCGGAAAAACATCCATCCAGCGCTATTAACAGAACTGACAGTCACCAAAAACAAAACGAGCCCGATTGGGGCTCGTTTTATCAGTAGATGCTGGCAGCAAGCGGTTACATGATGCCCAGCTTTTTCAGATCCGCCTGCACCACCTTGGCCGGTACCGGTACGTAGCCATCTTTGGCAACGATGTTCTGGCCCGCCTTGGAGAGCATCATCTTGACGAACTCCTGCTCCATCGGAGAGAGCGGCTTGTTCGGATGCTTGTTCACGTAAACGTACAGGAAGCGTGACAGCGGATATTTGCCGGTGATGGCATTATCGGCAGTAGCATCGACAAAGGTCTTGCCATCCTTGGAGAGCGGAATGGCACGAACGCCGGAGGTAACGTAACCAATACCGGAGTAACCGATACTGTTGAGGGAAGCGGAAACAGACTGCACCACGGAGGCGGAACCCGGCTGCTCGTTCACACCGCTCTTGAAGTCACCATTACAGAGCGCGTGCTCCTTGAAGTAACCGTAGGTGCCGGATACCGAGTTGCGACCGAACAGTTGCAGATCCTTGCCGGACCAGCTGCCATCCAGACCCAGATCAGACCACTTGGTAGCCGCCTTGGCTTCGCCGCACTTGAGTGTGCTGGAGAAAACGGCATCAACCTGCTGCATGGTCAGCCCCTTGATGGGGTTGTCCTTGTTGACGAATACCGCCAGGGCATCGACGGCAACGCGGATAGCGGTCGGCTTGTAGCCATAACGCTTCTCGAACGCTTCGATTTCACCGGCCTTCATGGCGCGGCTCATGGGACCAAACTGGGCAACCCCTTCGGTCAGGGCGGTCGGTGCGGTAGAAGAGCCGGCCGCCTGGATCTGGACATTTACGTTGGGGTAGACACGCTTAAATTCTTCTGCCCACAGGGTCATCATGTTGGCCAGAGTATCAGAGCCGACAGAGGACAGGTTGCCTGAGATACCGCTGGTCGGAGTGTAATCCGGCAGATCCTTGTCGACACCATAGGCCAGGGTGCTGGCAGAAAACAGGGTTGCTGCGGTAAATCCTATTACACCAGCCAGTTTGTTGAGTTTCATCCAATCTCTCCAAAGTTACAGAAGGTCCGTTCTTAAGACGGCGCCAGTATCTGACCTGGCAGTGACAAATTTATGGATTAAATGTGACACTTTAATGACATGACAACAAAGTTGCACAAATGCAGAGAGGGCCCGCATTGTGGCCCTCTCGAATTTACTAACCCATTGTCATAAAAGGCTATTTTAACACCACCATACGAGCCGGTATCATGAAGCTGAAGCGACTGCCAAGGCCGACACGACTTTCAATCTCGAGCTGACAGTCATGATGACTGAGGGCATGCTTGACGATGGCAAGGCCGAGTCCGGAGCCACCGGTGTGGCGGGAGCGGGCCTTGTCGACCCGATAGAACCGTTCGGTCAGCCGCGCCAGATGCTCGGGGGCAATCCCCTCCCCCTCATCCCTCACGGCAAACAGCGCCATTGCCCCCTGCTTGCGCCACTCCACGCTGATCTTGCGCCCTGCCGGTGTGTAGTGGATGGCGTTGTAGACCAGATTGGAGACGGCGCTGCGCAGCTGCTCCTTATCCCCGCGCACAAACAGGTCTGGCTGCACCATGAATTCGATCTGGTGGGCCCGTTCGCCCGAGAGCGCCCGCGCCTCCTGCTCCAGCAGTCCGAGCATGGCAGGCATGTCCACCAGATGGGAGAGATCAACGGTCGGTGCCGCCTCGATGCGCGACAGGGTGAGCAGCTGGTTGACCAAATTGTCCATCCGGATGGTCTGCTCCATCATCACCCGGTGCGCCTTGGCCCACATGGCAGGCGGGGGCGGATCTTCAGTCATCTCCAGATAGCCCTTGAGCACGGTGAGCGGAGTGCGCAGCTCGTGGGAGACATTGGAGACAAAGTGCTTGCGGGTCTTCTCCAGACTGCGCAGGCGGGTGACATCGCGTACCACCAGCATCGCCTGATCGGAGGCGTAGGGCATAATGCGAAACTCGAGAAACTTCTCTTCGTTGATCGGAGAAGTCATCTCCAGTGGTTCATCATAGCTCCCCTTCCCCAGATAGGCGGCAAAGGCAGGATGGCGGATCAGGTTGCCAATGTGCTGACCTGCATCTTCCGGCCAGCGGAAACCGAGCAGTTGCTCTGCCAGCCGGTTGCACCAGAGGATGCTGCCATCTTCGCGAAACACCACGGCCGCATCGGGCAGCGCCTCGGCCCCCTCCCGAAAGCGGCGGATCAGCCCCGCCAGCTCGCGCCGCCGAGCCCGGTGACGCTGTTGCAATTTGTAGATCCCGTTGAAAATGTGCTCCCAGCTGCCACTGCCGTTAGGTGGTACCAGGCTGCGGTCGTGCCACAGCCAATCAGACAGCCGCTTCTGAAAACGGTAATGCCAGCCCAGATGCAACACTGCCGCCACCAACAGGCAGAGGGCAAGATGATCAATCAACCAGCCAACCAATGCGAAGGGGGCGTAGAAAAACGCCATTCGCCACAACTGTCGCCGCCAGGCGTAAGGTTGCAACATAACTGCCTCTAGAGACGGGTTGAGAAGCGGTATCCGGCTCCACGCACCGTCTGGATCAATCTGTCGTGCCCTGTCTCTTCAATCGCCTTGCGCAGGCGCCGAATATGCACATCCACGGTTCTGTCCTCGACGTACACATTGGTACCCCAGACATTGTTGAGCAACTGCTCACGGCTATAGACCCGCTCGGGGTGAGTCATGAAGAAATGCAGCAGCTTGAATTCGGTCGGCCCCATGTCGAGCGCCTTCTCCTCGGCACTGACCCGGTGGGAGACGGGGTCCAGCTTGAGCCCCTGCACCTCGATCACCTCGTCTACCGAGGTGGGGGAGACTCGGCGCATCACCGCATGGAGGCGAGCGGTGAGCTCCTTGGGCGAGAACGGCTTGGTGATATAGTCGTCGGCACCGGCCTCCAGACCACGCACCTTGTCCTCCTCCTCACCGCGGGCGGTGAGCATCACCACCGGGATCTGGCGGGTCACCTCATCCTGCTTGAGCTGTTTGATAAACTGGATGCCACTGCCGCCTGGCATCATCCAGTCCAGCACGATAAGTTCCGGGTAGGGTTCACGCACCTTCGCCAGTCCGTCGGCGAAATCTTCCGCTTCAATCGTCTCATACCCCTTCTGCTCCAGCACGAAACAGAGCATTTCGCGGATCGGTGCTTCGTCCTCGACCACCAGAATTCGCTTAGCCATTCCCTTCTCTCTCCTCTGTGAAGATGGGTGCGCCAATTATTAGAATTTTCTGTGACACTTTTATGACTTTATGACAGGCGGGATGATAAACGTTTTCAGATTCAGTTGGCAGCAGCGCGTTGCAGCAGGTCCCAGCGGTTGCCACTGATATCCTCGAACACTACCACGGTGCCGTAGGACTCCTGTCGAGGCTGTTCACAAAAATGGACACCATACTGCTGCATCCGCCGGTAATCCCGCCAGAAGTCATCGGTCTCGAGGAACAGAAATACCCGTCCGCCACCCTGTTTGCCAATGGCGGCCAGCTGCTCCGGGGTCGCAGCCCGCGCCAGCAGCAACGAGGAACCCGAGCTGCCAGCGGGAGCAACCCGCACCCAGCGTTTGCCCGGTTTGCCCGGTTCGTCGAGCCGGGTATCTTCCAGCAGCGCAAACCCCAGCCCCTCGGTGAAAAAGGCGATAGCCTCGTCATAGTCGGCCACCAGCAGGGTCAGGGCACCAATAGATTGTCTGGTCATCTTGCTCTCGTCTTTAACATGTCATGCTACCGCCCTCAATGCGCCACTACCCGGTTGCGTCCCTGCGTCTTGGCCTGATAGAGCGCCTCGTCGGCACGTTTGAGTACGCATTCCCATGGCTCTCCCCCCCGCTCGGCCACCCCGAACGAAGCGGTCACCCGCAAGGCCAGCGGCCAATGGGGAGATGCCTCCAGCAGGGTACGCAGCCGCTCGGCCAGGATACACGCCCGCAACTCATCGTAATCAAGGCAGACCAACACAAACTCCTCTCCCCCCCAGCGCACCAGATGGCAGAGGGGATCGCAGTGGCGCAGGATCTCGCTGACCAGCAGTTTGAGCACCTCGTCTCCCACCGGATGGCCATGGCTATCGTTGATCTGTTTGAAGTGATCCACATCGATATAGACAAGAGTGCAGGGCTGCTCACCTATCTCGAGCAGCAGTCGCTCACCGCCGAGCCGGTTGAGGGCGCCGGTCAGGGCATCATAACAGGCCTCCTCGCGGGAGCGGCGATTCTCTTCACTCAAGGTCCGGTTGAGCGCCTCGGCCTCCAGTTTGGCCTGATGGGCATGCTGCAAGCGCTGCTTCATCAAAAGGTGGTTGATCAGAAAAACGGTACAACCGTAAAGAAACCAGACAAACAGGATCAGCCGATAGAAGAGGGTGGCATCGAGCCAGCTACCGTGAAACTGCAGCGCTTCGATCACCACGCCATGCTTACCGGGCGGCATATCTGAACCAGCCATAACCTCTATGGCATAAACCCGATCCAGATTGGCCCCCTGCTGCTGCAACGGCACATTGTAACGGGTTATCCACCAGGTCGCCGGGGTAAACACATCCAGTGGCACCTCGTGATCCCGGCCGTAATCCGCCGGCCGAAAAATGATCTCGTTGAACTTGGATTGCTCAGGCTCATCAACCCGGTCATAGACCGGATTGTAGTTGCGCAGATACAAGCGCCAATCCTGCTCGCCAGCCCCGGTTACGCTCAAACGGATATGAAGTGTGCCAAAACGGGTCAGATTAATCCCCTTGTCACGGGGGGTCAGGGTGAGGATAAGGCCGCAACTTGGGTAGCTGGCCGGATTGGCGGTTAACGTACAGACCACTCCGGGATGATCATCCGCCGAGGGTTGATAGCGCACCGCCCCCGGCCCAGCATCCCGTGGCTGCTGCACTGTGATGGAGAGCGGCCACTCCTTGATATCGAGAACTCGCTCTGGCCCGAACTCGAACAGCAGGATGGCACAACCGGTGAGCACCAGCAGATACCAGAATAGTGACTCGGCCAAACGGGAACCGGACGCGATCATGCTTACCCTAACCCCTGAATATGAAGGCACAGCCATTCACTCGGGCAGACAACCGATCGTTGCTGCCAGATGGCCCATGATAACAGGGCTCTATGATAATCCCTGTAACGACAAGAAACAGGCTACTTATCATGGCATTCACACTGCATCGCTCCCGTTTTTTCCCATTAGAGCCCCCGTTCTGCCGATTGCTGGCGATAACGCTGGGGTGAACATCCCAGCTCCCGGTTGAACATGGCGATAAAGGCCGAGGTGGAGCCGTAACCGAGCCGCCAGCTGATCTCCTGAATGGGCATGTCCCCCTTGAGCCAGGCCAGCGCCTTGAGCAACCGCAGCCGCGCCCGCCACTGACCGAAACTCATCCCCAGCTCCCGCAGGCAGCGCCGCGCCAGGGTGCGCTCTGTGGTGTGCAGTTGTCCTGCCCACTGGGCCAGAGTACGGGGATCGGCAGGATCGCTGTGCAACGCCGCCAGCATGGGAGCCAGCAGCTTGTCCTGACTCATCGGCAGGTAGCTCTCCTGACAGCGGGTGCGCGCCAGTCGCTCCACCAGCAACTCGGCCTGACGCTGATCCCACTCATCCGCCATATGGCTTACCCGCCGTTCGCAAAAGTCGCTCAGCAGGGCGCGGATCAGCGGGGTGAGCAGTAGC
Organism: Aeromonas sp. 602200; assembly: GCF_049173895.1. Lineage (NCBI taxonomy): Bacteria > Pseudomonadati > Pseudomonadota > Gammaproteobacteria > Aeromonadales > Aeromonadaceae > Aeromonas > Aeromonas sp. 602200. The sequence goes on along the minus strand of NZ_JAAKSL010000003.1, from coordinate 32,614 downwards.
AATCTGGGCTCTGACGGCAGCTTGGCCGCCAGCTCGTGGCTGACGTAGATGGAGGTGTAGTCGAGGGTCTGCTCGTTGTAGGAGGTATGGTCGAGCTCCGCCGGCACCCAGATCAGATAGTCGGCAGGGGCCACCAGTCGCTGATCACCCAGCTCTATCTCCATGATCCCCAGACTGATCATGTTGAGCTGGCCCCAGGGGTGGGAGTGCAGCACGGTCGCGCTGTCGGCCAGCATCTGCTGGTAACTGAAATAGAGCGGATTGGGAGCGGGCAGAACGACATCTACCGGCTGAAAGTGGTGAGTGGCCATCAGCGCCCCTTGTCAGCGAGAGAGAGGAGCAGGCGTGATGCAACGCCCTGTTGGCTCGGTCGCCGGCACAGGCCAAAAGCAGCCACCAGTTGCGGGCAGACGCAGCCCGTGTGGGCCGGAATAAGGTGCATCAGAAAGAGTTGTCTTTTCTGCTGGGTCATCTGTCTGTTTTACGCTACTTGATAATATAAAGACAAGGGTAGACTTGGCCCCCTGTTAATAAGGAGCCTCTGATGCGAATCTTTTCCCCTCTTCTCTTTCCGCTGATGGCGGTGCTGATCTGGGCTACCAATACCGTGGTTTCCAAGGCGGCCGCCAGCGTGCTCGACCCCGCGGCTATCTCCTTCTATCGCTGGGTGATTGCCGCCCTGGCGCTGACCCCCTTCTGTCTGCCAACCCTCTGGTGGCGACGCAGTGAGGTTCGCCCCTGGCTCGGCAAGCTGCTGGTGCTGGCGGCGCTCGGTATGGTGCTCTACCAGTGCCTCGCTTACTACGCTGCTCACAGCACTTCGGCCACCAATATGGGGGTGATTGGCTCCCTCATTCCACTGCTCACCCTGCTGCAAGGGGCGCTCTTCTTCGGCCAGCGTCCCGGCAAACAGGCACTGCTCGGCATGAGTATCTCCCTGTTCGGAGTGCTCTGGCTGCTTGGCAAGGGCGAACCGCTCGCCCTGCTCCATAACGGCATCAACCCGGGGGATGGCATGATGTTGCTGGGCTCCGCCAGCTATGCCCTCTACGGCCTGCTGATCCGCCGCTGGCACCTGCCGTTTGGCCCCTGGCTCAACCTCTACATGCAGATCCTGCTGGCCGTACTGCTGCTGGTGCCGCTCGCTCTCAGCGCCGACTCGATGGCGGTGCCAGCCGAAGGGTGGGGACTGGTGCTCTTCGCCGGGCTCGCCTCCTCCCTGCTGGCGGCTTACTGTTGGATGCGCGGCCTCGCCTGCATGGGCGCCGAGCGCACTTCGGTCTTTATGAACCTGATGCCGCTCTGTACGGCGCTGATCGCTGTCGTCGGCCTGGGCGAGCCGATCCACGGCTATCACCTGCTGGGTGGAGGGCTGATCCTTTGCGGGGTGATGGCCTCCCAGCTGAAGGGGCGTGCGCCGGTAGCCGAACGGGAAGCCGCCTGAGAACGTACATCGTCCGGAAACAACAAGGGAGCCCATGGCTCCCTTGTTGTTTCTGCAATACACGCCAGTGAGCACCTCAACCGGCCCGGCGCCAGCGGTAGCGCCGCTCCGGCCGCCCCCGCTGACCGTAGTTGAGATCTACATCCACCCGATCTTCCGACTCCAGATACTCCAGATAGCGGCGCGCCGTGGTGCGGCTGAGGGAGAGTCGCAGCGCCACCGTGTCGGTGGAGAAGACGCTCTCCGGCTCACCCGCCAGCAGATCCAGCACCTGACGCAGGGTGATGCTGTCGATCCCCTTGGGGGTGACACGCATCTCCTTGACCTGAGTGCGACCTCCCTTGCCCAGCAGCTTGTCGAGATCTTCCTGCTCCAGCCGACCCCGCTCGCACAGACGGCTGTGCAGTTGCAGGATCTCGTCCAGACTCTGCTGGATGCGAAACAGCCGCAATGGTTTGATGACGTAGTCATGAACCCCCAGGTTGAGGGCCTGCTGGATGGTCTCCACATCCCGCGAGGCAGTCACCATGATGACGTAGGCTTCGCGGTTGTGGCTGCGCAGGCGGCTCACCCACTCAAGGCCGGAGCCATCGGGCAGGGAGACATCCACCAGCAGCAGTTGGGGCACCACACCGGCCATCATGGCATCGGCCTGGGCCAGGGTGCCGGCCCGCCCCAGCAGGGAGAAACCGGATGTCGCCGCCACCAGTTCTGACAAGATGGCACCGATCCGATCGTCATCTTCAATAACAAGCGTGATTATTGGGTCCATGGCTCACATTAATTGGTTTTTATTCAAGTAGATACCAAACAGGGTGGTCTGCTCGGCGGTTCGCCGCCATTCTATCACACCCTCGTGCCGACCCACGGTCTCCTTGACCAGGAACAGACCCACCCCGTGATCGCCGCTCTGGCGACTCACCCCGTAATCGAACAGATGATCGGCCAGCTCCTCGTCGACCCCCTCGCCGCTATCCTCCACCTCGATCACCAGTCGCCGCCCCACATCGCACAGAGAGAGCAGCACCCGCGGCGGCCGCTGCTGGCGGTTGCGCCAGGCCGCCAGCAGACCGTTGTCCAGCAGGTTGCCAATGAGGGTGATGAGATCGGCCGAGACCGAGGCCGGATACTCCGCCAGCGCCGAATCGGGATCGAGCTCCAGGGTCACCCCCAGCTCGCGGGCCCGGCTGAACTTGCCGAGAATAAGCCCCGCCACCGGCTTGTTGTCGATCAGCCGCAGCAGCTCCTGCAGCATGGTCTGGCACGCTTCGTTCTCCTGCTGGATCAGCTCCACCGCCTGATCCACATGGCCCAGCTGCAACAGACCGGAGAGGCTGCTCAGCTTGTTGGCAAACTCGTGGCTCTGCATCCGCAGCATCTCGGCATACTGGCGCAGATGGGTCACCTGCACCCCCAGACAGGCGGCCACCTCCGGACGGCTGAAGATCAGCAACCGCCCCGGCGCCTTGCCCTGCACCGCCTGCCAGCGACCGACAAAGGACTCCCCCTGAATGGTGAAGCTCACCTCGCCCCCCTCCTGCTCCAGACAGGGGGCAAGGGGCGGCACCAGCTCCGCCAGCGACTGCCCCTGCAGGGCATGGCGCCCGGTAACCGGCAGCCGCAGCTGATAGCTGGCGGTGCTGTTGATCATGTTGATGTTGCCGCGGCCATCGAGGGCAATCACCCCTTCGGTGATGTGCTCCAGCACCAGATCCTGCAGGGTGAAACGGCGCACGATTGCCTCCGGCTCCAGATCGAGCAGGGTCTTGCGCAGCAGATACTGCACCCAGAGCGCCAGCAGCAGGCCGCACCCCAGCACCGCAACGATGGCGCAGATGAGCAGGGCCACCCGCTCCATATAGATGCCCTCCACCTGCTGCATCAGGTAGCCCACCACCACGGCCCCCATGACGCGCCCATCCCCGCCAACCACCGGGGAGAAGCAGCGGATCGCCGGCCCCATGGTGCCCCGATCCTTGGAGCAGTAGCTGCGCCGCTCCTGCAGCGCGGGCCAGATATCCTCACCGCGAAACTTCTGTCCCACCAGCTCGGGGTTGGGGTGGCTGAGGCGGCGACCATGCTCGTCGGTTACCACCATATAGGTGGCATCGGTGCGGTTGCAGACCGCCTCCACATAGTCGCGCAGGGTAGGGTCACTGCCCTGACGCAGGGCCTCGACCACCCGGGTATCCGCCGCCATCACCCGTGCCAGATCGCTCCCCTTATCCTGCAGGTTGCTCTCCAGCAGATGACGGATAAAGAGGGCCAGCAGACTGCCCAGAATGAGGATCAGTAGCAGGGAGAGCCCGAGAGAGAGGGTGACCAACTGGTGGCGAAGTTTCATGCACATACCTTAAAACGTCAGGACGCAGCCCAATAGTGCGGATGCCACCAGGTCTGGTCAATCAAAGGTGCCGGATCGCCAACAAAATCGGCCAATCCTTCCTCGCGGACACAGAGCGCCACCGCTCTGGCGACGGCGCGGGCCACCTCTCCCACCTGCTCGATGGGGGGCAACAGCCGGCCCGCCACCAGCGGATAGACGCCGACAGCCCGCACCGCGGCCAGCAACATGCCATCGCTGATGCGGCGCGCCTTGACGGCGCAGGCCCCGAGACCAATCCCCGGGAAGACATAGACGTTGTTGCACTGGGAGACTACCCGCCGCTCCCCCGCCACCGTCACCGGCGCAAACGGGCTGCCGGTGGCCAGCAGGGCGCGGCCATCTGTGGCAGCCCATACCTGCTCGGGGGTGGCCTCGGCGCTGCGGGTCGGGTTGGAGAGTGGCAGGATCACCGGCTGATCGCACACCTCCCCCATCGCCTGCAACACCTCGCCAGTAAAGAGGCCGCCCTGACCGCTCACCCCGATCAGCACAGCCGGGCGCACCTGACGGATGATCTCCAGCAGCGAACTACTCCCCTCCTCAACGGCGCGGGCAAACGGCTGTTGGGCGCGAGTCAGGTTGGGACGATCGGCGCAGACCACCCCGTCCTGATCAAACAGCCAGACGCCGTTGTGACTCCCCGCCAGCTGGGCCAACATGGCGGCAATGCCGCAACCGGCAGAACCGGCACCGACGATCAGCACAGGGGCATCACTGAGGGCGGTCCCCGCTTGTTGCAACCCGGCCAGCACGCAGGCGGAGGCGACCGCCGCCGTGCCCTGAATATCGTCGTTGAACATGCAGAGCTCGTCCCGATAGCGGGTCAGCAGGTTGGCGGCGTGCTTGCCGGCAAAATCCTCAAACTGCAGCACCACCTGCGGCCAGCGCTTGCGAATGGCGGCCACCACCTTGTCCATGAAGTGGTAGTAGCTCTCGCCGTCGATCCGCTGGGCCTGCCAGCCGAGGTAGGAGTCATCCTCCAGCAGTTCGGGGTTGTTGGTGCCCACATCGACACAGAGCGGCAGGGTGCGTGCCGGGTTGATGCCGCCAGCGGCGGAGTAGAGCGCCAGCTTGCCGATGCAGATCCCCATGCCACCGATACCGAGATCGCCAAGCCCCAGCACCCGCTCGCCATCGGAGATGACGATCACGTCCACCTCCTGCTCCACCGACTCGAGGATGTCGTCGAGATCGTCCCGGTCGTGCCAGGAGAGATAGAGCCCGTGGCTACGCAGATAGAGATCGCTGTGGCGCTGACATGCCTCCCCCACCACCGGGGTGTAGATGATCGGCAGCAGCTCCGGCAGGTGGTGGCGCACCAGATCGTAGAAGAGTACGGGGTTGTCCTCCTGCAGCTGACGCAGCAGCAGATGCTGGTCAAACGGACTCTGCATGGCGCTGACCAATCGGTAGATCCGGCGTCGTTGTTGGGAGAGGGACTCCTCCTTATGCGGCATGCGGCCGCGTACACCCTGACGCTTGCGTTCTGCATAGGGCAGGCTGGTGCCCATCATGATGTCGTTCATCTTGTTTGTTCCTCAATCCGGTATCAGGCGAGCAGGGAGATAAGGGCGGTGGCCAGGATCAGCATCACGGCGCCGCCAAGGCGAGAGGAGATCTGGGCAAAGGGCATCAGCTTCATCCGCTGGGCCGCCGAGAGCACGGCTACGTCGCCGGTGCCGCCCATGTTGGCCATACAAAGTCCGCCGGTGATGGCCGCCTCGATGGGATAGAAACCGATCATCCGGCCCACCAGCGCCGCGCCGAGGGCGCCGCCAATCACGGTGACCATGACCAGCACGAAGTAGCTGATGGAGAAGGCGCTGATCAGTTCCGGAATACTGGTGTAGGCGACGCCGATCCCCACCAGCAGGGAGGGAGTGAGGTTGCTCACCACAAACTGATACCAGTCGGCCGCCGCCTGCTCATAACGGCGCGGCAGCAGGCCGCTCACCTTGATAAAGGCGACCGCCAAAATCATCAGGGCGAAGGGGTGCATGGGGATAAAGTTGCCAAGCAGGGAACCCAGCACAAACATGCTGGAGCTGATAAAAAGCCCCATACCCAGACTCTGCAGGGTCGGCGCTTCGGCCTGCTCATCGGCAATGCTCTGGCTACTCTCTTTAACCATCAGCTTGCCGTTGCCAGTCAGGGAGGGGTAACGGCGACCGAGCCGCGCCAGCAGGGAGCCCACCAGAATGGCCAGGGTATTGGCGATCACCACCGCCGGTACCATGCGCGACAAGAGATCCGCACTGGACATCTGCATCGGGCCGGAGAGGATCTCCACCAACGGCACCGCACCGGCGCCCATGCCACCGCCCATGATCGGCAGGCCGATCAGCAGCACCGCATTCTTGAAGCCATACCCCATCAGGGAGCCGACCAGCCCCACGCTCAGCAGCGCCAGTGCGACGCCACCAAGAATGACTGGCAGATAGCGCATGGCGGCATTTTTCAGCAAAGCGCCGCTCATGCCGAACACCGAACCTGTCACCAGACTGGCGATAAAGAAGTTGAGAAAGCCCCCCTCCTTCATGAAGTTGGTGATGACCTGTCCGGCCTGCACCGGCAGCAACTGGTACTCGAACAGGGCGGCGACGCCGAAGATGGCGAGGATGGTGCCGCCACCCAGATATTCGCGGATCGGCATGATCCGCTCCCCCAGCTCGGTCAGCAGGGTGCCCAACACGAACATCAGCGCCAGCGCACCGACCATGCCCAGCGGCAACGAGCCGTTCCAGCCGGAAAAGAGAACGCAGGTCGCCAACCCCAGAAATATAAAGAGCGGCATACCGGCAATTTGTTGGCCGCCCATAAAGGCGGCCTTTTCTTGTGTGGTTTGTAGGGGGGAGAGGTTTTCCATTGTTATGTACTCTGCGTGTGATTGTGGCCGCTACTTTATTGATCCCCCTCGCCCCTGTCGGTTAGCCAGATTGCAAAGCCATATAAAAACATTAAAAACTTAAACATCATGGTGCCGCCAACGTGCGCTGCACAATAGAACACCAGACCATCGATGCCCTGCTCGACCAGGAAATAGGGCGATAAAACGAGCGAACCCAATGATGGATATTTGGGTGATCAGCAGTAATAACGATGCGATGATCTCCCCCCTTCGGGGAAATAACAGAGCCAGATGACAAGCTCTGCGACCATTTATCGCCACAGATCCTGTGAGTGATAATCAGCGGGCAACGTCATCGCCATAACGCGAGTGCCACGGCTTGCCACATCAGGGTTTGAGTCGGCGTGCAGGAAGCACGCACGATGAAAAAGGGTGAGGAGAAAGATACAAAAAGGGGAGATTGAAATAGTGATGAGCCAAGCCAGCGAATACCAAAGCACTGGCTTGAACTCACAAGGATCACACACAGTCAGGTCTATTCTGCCAACAGCAATGGAATATTGGCGGGGTCAAAATCATGACTGATATCGGTACTTCTGATTGCGCCTTCCCGATTCACGCCATGGTGTGACTCTGCACCATATTCCCCATCACTCAACAGCGCTTCAATTGCCAGATACACACATCCACTGTCATATCCATCCACAACCCGTTCCCCCCCTTGTTTTATAACCACATCAATATTAGCGAATAAAAAAAGAGCTGCTCGCTGAAGCTGAAAATTTCATGAAAATAACCACTGGATATCCTCCATTCACGGCGCAATATCCGAATCGGCAAGAGGGCCTCGAGTGGATCAGCCCCGAGAATAATATCAGGGGCTCGAATGCTGCCAACTCGCACCAGCGAAAAATCCGACCAGAAACATGATCCGCATCACACTATTTACTTAGCCTGCTAAACAAGTATGATAGTTAGCAGGCTAAGTACATTGAGGATGAGAAGATGACGGATCTGGAAAGGTTGCGCGAGCTGTCGCTCGCCGAGCAGATAGCGCGGATGCACCGGCTATGGCGTACTGCCGCCGACCTGGAGCTGGCTCCCCTTGGCCTCACCCATCCCCGCTGGACCGCGCTGTGGAAACTCTCCCGCATGGGGAACCATGTCAGCCAGAAGACCCTGGCCGAAGCCCTCGAGATAGAGCTCCCATCCCTGATGCGCACCCTGGGCCAGCTGGAAGAGCAGGGACTGATTGAGCGCCACTGCTGCAGTCAGGACAAGCGGGCCCGCATCGTCTGCGTGACCCCGGCTGGCCAGACCCTGCTCGATCAGATCGCCGACCGCATCATGAATATCCGTCGGGAGCTGCTGGGGGGCATCGACGAGCAGACCCTGCAGCTGTTTGAAGCCACGGTGCAGCGGATCTCGGCCAACGCCCTCAGCAAAATTGAACAACACCACGACCGACAAGCCGGAGGCGATACAAGCCCTCCCGAGACCGACACAGAGAGAGAATAAGATGACCCCGGATCAACAATTTACCCGTTGGATCAAATGGTCCATGGCTGGCTTTGCCACCCTGTTTGCCTATTTTCTGATAGCCGACCTGCTGATGCCCCTCACCCCTCAGGCGATGGCGACCCGGGTGGTCACCAAGCTGGCCCCCCAGGTGAGCGGCAAGGTGATCGAGGTCGCCATTCACAACAACCAGCAGGTCAAGAAGGGGGATCTGCTGTTCAGGCTCGATCCGGCCCCTTTTGAACTGGCGGTGGAGCAGGCCCGCCTAGCGCTGGCGCAGGCAGAGCAGCAGAACAGTGAACTGGATGCCGCCCTGACAGCTGCCGTTGCCGAGATCAACGCCAAAGAGACGCTGGCCAGCCAGAAATGGCGCGAGGCTGAGCGCATCGATGCGCTCTACCAACGTCACATGGTTTCGCTGCAACAAAAAGATGAAGCTGACAGCGCCCTGCGCAGCGCCCAGGCCAACCTGCGCGCCAGTCAGGCCAAGCTGGCCCAGATCAAGGCCAGTCGTGGCGTGACCGGTGAGGATAATCTGTTGCTGCGCCAGGCCCGCAACAAGCTGGCGCAAGCGCAGCTGGCCCTCTCTTACAGCCGGGTCCACGCGGATCAGGATGGCACCATCACCAACCTGCAGCTCAAGCCGGGCAGTATCGCCAGCTCCGGCAGCCCGCTGCTGGCACTGGTGTCGGAACAGGTGGACGTCATTGCCGATTTTCGGGAGAAGAGCCTGCGCCATATCGGTGAGCAAACCCGCGCACTGGTGGCCTTCGATGGCGAGCCGGGTCAGCTCTATCCTGCCCGGGTAAGCAGTCTGGATGCCGGAGTGAGTGCCGGTCAGTTTGATGCCAATGGTCGACTGGCCGCACCGGTGGAGTCGGATCGCTGGGTACGGGATGCCCAGCGGATGCGGCTGCACCTCGAGCTGGAGCAGCTCCCCGACCATCTGCCAGCCGGGGCGCGGGCCACGGTACAACTGCTGCCGGACAATGCCCTGACCGCCATGCTGGCACGAGGCCAGATCCACCTGCTCAGCCTGCTCCATTATGTCTACTAACCACGCCACTCACCCGTCGGCCAATACCGCCCCAGCACACCCCGCCGGTGGTGCTGCCACCCACCTCTGGTATCGGCCCCTCACCGGCAACGAGCTGCGCCAGTGCCTGCGCATCGCCTTTGGCTGCACTACGGGCTTTCTGCTCTGCAAGCTGTTTGGCTGGAGTTACGGGGTCTTCTATACAGTCACGCCGGTGCTGCTGCTGGGGATGGTGCCGGTGATGAATGGCCATGCCGCGCGCCAGCTGATCGCGGCGGCTGTGGTCTGTGGGGTGGAGGTCGGTCTGCTGGGGGGACTGTTTGGCAGCCATCCGGCGCTGATGACCCCTATCGCCTTTCTGCTGTTTCTCTACCGCTTCGCCGCCATGTCGCGGGGCAGCCTGTTTCTGTTCGGGGCCAACGGAGTGCTGAGCCTCAGCATCATGCTGCACTTTGCCAGCTATCCGCAGACCGACCTCAACGACCTGATCCTCAACAATATCTGGGCGAGCATGCTGTCGGTGCTGATCGCTTCCCTGATGACCATGCTGATCCCGGATGTGGATGCAAGACCCAAGCCCGCCTCGGCCCCCAAGTCGCCGCACCGGATGCGCCATGAAGCCCTGCTGGGGGCCACAGTGGCCACCCTGTCGTTTCTGGTATTTCAGGTGTTTGACCTGCGCGACTCCATGTCTGCCCAGGCCACAACCCTGCTGGTGCTGTTCCCCATGCACTGGAACGGTGCGCTGAGTTATGCCCGCAAACGGGCGATGGGCACCTTGCTGGGTGTCACCTTCGGCTTGCTCGGCCAGTTGCTGCTCTATGACTGGTCAGGGCAACTGCTGCTGGTCGCCCCGTTACTGTGGCTCGGCGCCATGCTGTTCAGCCATGCCCACGTCAAGGAGGCAGGCGGCTCCGGGGTCGGCTTTGGCGCCCTCACCACCCTCGGCATCCTGTTTGGCCAATACCTCACTCCGGGCAACGATCTGGTGTTCAGCGCCCTCTACCGGGTGAGCAGCATCCTGTTTGCCATCGTGGTCACCCTGCTGGCCTGCTACCTCGTCCACCGGTTGCTCAATCGCTTCGAGGCGACCCGCTTCGGTTATTGATTTCCTGTTGTAAGCACTGTTGTCAGCCCATGGATGAGCTCTCTTTCGCCCCGTCGCCTGCCGGGGCGTTTTTTCTCTCCCTCGTGTGCCTCCCTTGTCATCCCCCCACCACCACAGCTCAGCGCAGAAGTACGGCTATGCTTGTAAGGCTGCTGTCGATGAGGTGTACCTATGGTCGCGTTGTTAAAAAAATGGCTGGTTTGTCTGATGCTGTTGGCTACCAGCCCACTCGGGGCCACACCGCTTGTCATTGGTGCCGAAGATGACTGGGCCCCCTACTGCGAGCGCGACAAGGACAATGAGGATGACCAGCCCCACGGACTGGCGCCTGAGCTGGTCAAGGCGGTGTTCGCCGCCGAAGGGATCGAGATTGTCTTTCGCACCCTCCCCTTCGCCCGCTGCATGCACGATGCGAAAAGCGGCAAACTTGCGGGGTGCTTCAACGCCACCATCACCGAAGAGAACCGCTACCAGTACCATTGGCACGATACCCCCATGTTCGAGGAGGATCTTGCCATCTTCGCCCTTGCCAGCGACCCGCAACGGGATCTCAAGCTCACCTCGCTGGAAGGCAAGCGGGTGGGCATCACCCTCGGCTACACCTACCCCACCGATTTTATGGAGAACCCCAGGATCACCCGCTTTCAGGCCAAATCCGATGCCCAGATCCTCGAGATGCTGGTACGCGGCCGGGTCGACTACATCCTGATGAACGGCATGCCGGGCTATCTCAAGATCCAGCAGAAGCAGCTGACCGGCAAGGTGGTCAAGGTTGGCAAACTCTCCACCGATGGCTTCTGGCTCGCCTTCTCCCGCCACCACCCGCAAGGGGAAGCGCTCGCCAAACAGTTCGAGCAGGGGCTGCAGAAGATCAAAAACAACGGCATCTATGAGACGCTGATCCGCCAGTTTGAAACCAGACTTGGCCTCTACTGATGGCGATACCTTCCTGATTGCGCCCCCCTCATACTCGCGCGGTATGCCGGACAGCCAGCGACGCACCGAATGGCCGTGCGGATTGCACAATAACGGCAACCTGTTAGGCTCACGCCCGTATGACACCAATGGAGCTGTAATCATGAATAAGGTACATATGATGGCCGCTGGTGCGCTGGCCCTCGGCCTGCTCGCTGGCTGCAATCAGGGCAATACCCTCTCAGTCACTGGTGGCGAACCGGTCAGTTATCAGTGCGAGCAGGGCAAGAAGGTGCAGGTGCGCTACTTCTCCCTCTCCGACGAGAGCCTCAACTTTATCAAGCTGTCACTGCCGGACGGCAAGGATTACACCCTGCCCCAGGCCATTTCGGCCTCCGGCGCCCGCTATACGGACGAACATGAGGCCGTCTGGTGGAACAAGGGGGATGAGGGCTTTGTCGAGCTTCGGGATCAGGATGGCGAGTGGCAGACCGCCTACAACGACTGCAAACAGCAATAAACGTGACCCCGGCCTGGCCGGGGTCTCTCTTTCTCTGGCATCAGAGTGGTGGGGGATCAGTTGATCTCGATCTCGAAGCGGTTGGTCACCTCGACCGGAATGGCATCCGGGTTGCCCTCTGCCGGGCTGTAGCGGATCCGCGAGAGGGTCGCCAGCGCGCTCTGTTCCAGTTCGCCGGGGGGCTCGGCCGCCACCACTTCCGGCTTGACCGGCGTGCCGCTGGCGTCGATTTGATAGCGAACTTCCACATACCCCTTGACCGGTTTGGCTGGCAGGGCTGGCTCGTCATTACCAAGCCATGACCACTGCTTCTCCTGAACCCAGTAGCTGGACAACTGCTCGAGAGGGATAGCGATCGGAGCGCGCTCGTGCGCCACCTCCTGACGGGATGAGCACCCCAGCAACAGTGTCACTGCCAGACCTGACCATACTGCGACTTTCCACTTCATGTAACGCTCCTTGTTCTTTGCCGGTGCTTGTTGCCGGACTGCAGGACGCTCAACGCGGCCCGCTTGGTCAGTCACCCATCCTAACGAAAAAGTATTCGTATGAACATGAACAAAAGGACCAACCCCGAGAGGTTGGCCCTTTTATCGTCAATGAGCTCACTAACCAGCCGCTGGCATCAGCCGCGCTTGTCACTCACCACCAGCCAGAGCGCATGGACCATACCCGGCAGACCGCCCATCAGGGTCAGCACTATGTTGATTAGAAAGTGCAGGCTAAAGCCCACCTGGATAAAAGCGCACACAGGGGGTAGGAAAATGGCCAGCAGGATCTTGAGCAGATTGTTCATCTCGGCTCTCCTTTTCAAAAATGTCGTCAGGATTGGAATGGGCTAACCATAAACATCCCGGACTTCAACTGCAAACCAGACAGGGAATTCGCTCACCCGCATCACGCCAGGCATTGAGATTGTGGATCTGCTGATTGCTGCTGCCACGCCAGAGCAAACCGGGATCCGCCAACGCCTTTTCAAACTTGCCATCCACCAGCACATCCAGCAAGGCAACCAGCTCACGCTGGGCCTCTGACAGCTCGCCGAGCAGATAGCCGGTCCAGCACCAGATATCCTTGCCCGGACACTCGGCGCGCACCCGTTTCACCAGCGCCAGCACGTGGGGCACGTTGGCCGGGTGGAGCGGATCGCCGCCGGAGAGCGACAGACCTCGCCGTTTGATGCGGCTGTCGTTGAGGTCGCTAATGACGCGATCGCTCATCGCCTCATCGAACGGCTTGCCGCCATCGAGCCGCCAGGTGCTCTGGTTGTAGCAACCCGGGCACTGGTGCTCGCAACCGGAGACAAACAGGGTGGCACGGGTGCCGGGGCCATTAATCACATCGACCGGGTAGTATTGGTGGTAGTGCATCGCTTGTTTCCTGCCTCGTTCACGGGAAGGCGGCATGGTTGCCGCCCTCCAATGAAAATGGCCCCTTGAGTCAGGGGCCAGCTCTTCATCGCCTGTGCGCTTACATATGTTTGACGCGGCGCTTCACCTCTTCCTGCTTGCCCGCATTGAAGGGGCGCGCATCCGGGCTGCCGAGGTAGCCGCAGACACGGCGGGTCACCGACACCTTGGCCGGGTCGTGGTTGCCGCAGCGCGGGCAAGTAAAGCCCTTGGAGGTACATTCGAACTCACCGGTGAAGCCGCAGTCGTAGCACTCGTCGATGGGAGTGTTGGTACCGTAGTAGGGCACCTTGTCATAGCTGTAGTCCCAGACGTTCTCCAGCGCTTCCAGATTGTGCTGGATGTTGGGGTACTCGCCGTAGCAGATGAAGCCACCGCTGGCGATGGGCGGATAGGGCGCCTCGAAGTCCAGCTTGTCGTACGGGTTGACCTGCTTCTCCACATCAAGGTGGAAGCTGTTGGTGTAGTAACCCTTGTCGGTCACGCCGGATACCACGCCAAACTCCTTGGCATCGATGCGGCAGAAACGGGTGCAGAGGTTCTCGCTCGGGGTGGAGTAGAGGCTGAAGCCGTAGCCAGTCTCCTCTTTCCACTCATCGATGGCCGCCCTGAGACGGGCGATGATAGCGATGGCTTTCTGTTGCAGCTCGGCGCTGTCAAACAGGTGCACCTTGTCACCAAACAGGGCGTTGATGGTCTCGTGAACCCCGATATAACCGAGGGAAATGGAGGCGCGGCCGTTCTTGAAGATCTCGCTGACGTTGTCGTCCGCCTTGAGGCGCACGCCGCAAGCCCCTTCCATATAGAGGATCGGTGCAACCCGTGCTTTCACCCCGTCCAGACGGGTGATGCGGTACATCAGCGCCTTCTTGGCGACCCGCAGGGAGGCATCGAGACGATCCCAGAAGTCCGCTTCGTCACGGGATTTCAGCGCAATGCGCGGCAGGTTGAGGCTCACCACACCCAGGTTGTTGCGACCTTCGTGGATCAGCTCGCCATTCTCCTCGTAGGCGCCGAGGAAGGATCGGCAACCCATGGGAGTCTTGAAGGAGCCGGTCACCTTGACCACCTGGTCGTAGTTGAGGATGTCCGGATACATCCGCTTGGAGGCACACTCCAGCGCCAGCTGCTTGATGTCGTAGTTGGGATCGCCCTGCTTGTGGTTGAGGCCATCCTTGATGGCGAACACCAGTTTCGGGAACACGGCGGTCTTCTTGTTCTTGCCAAGGCCAGCGATGCGGTTCCTGAGGATGGCGCGCTGGATCATCCGCGACTCCCAGCTGTCCCCCAGACCAAAGCCGAAGGTGACGAACGGGGTCTGACCGTTGGCGGTGTGCAGGGTGTTGACCTCGTACTCCAGCGACTGGAAGGCGTCGTAGCACTCTTTCTCGGTGCGAGCCATGGCGTAGGCTTCCACATCGGCAATGCCCCACTCTTCAGCCACTTCACGGTGTTTCTGCCAGCTGATGGTCACATAGGGGGCCAGCACTTCGTCGATGCGGTTGATGGTGGTGCCGCCATAGATGTGGCTCGCCACCTGGGCGATGATCTGGGCGGTCACCGCCGTGGCGGTGCTGATGGATTTCGGAGTATCGATCTCCGCATTGCCCATCTTGAAGCCGTGAGTCAGCATCCCTTTCAGATCGATCAACATGCAGTTGAACATCGGGAAGAAAGGTGAGTAATCGAGATCGTGGAAGTGCAGATCACCGCTCTCATGAGCCTGAACCACATCACGGGGCAGCATGTGGCTGGTGGCATAGTGCTTGGCGACGATACCGGCCAGCAGGTCGCGCTGGGTCGGGATCACCTTGGAGTCTTTGTTGGCATTCTCGTTGAGCAGGGCGGCATTGGTCTGCTCAACCAGACCGCGGATCTCCTGCGCCAGACGGCCGCGCGCCTCGCGAGCCTGATCTCTGTCGTGACGATATTCGATATAGGCACGGGCGATGGCCTTGTCGTCGGAAGCCATCAGGTGGTTTTCGACCCGGTTCTGGATCTCGTGGATATCAACTTCACCACGCCCTTCCAGCTCCTGACTCACGGCATTGGCAATGCGGGAGGCGAGTGCCGGATTGGCCTGATTGACCGCTTCCGCCGCACGGCTGACCGCCTCTGCAATCAGCTGGGCATTGAATGGTGCGCGACATCCGTCACGTTTGATCACAACCGGTTTCATGGATTTTCCCCGTTAAAAGGCCAGGCATTTGCCTCTGGCTCACCCTTGTTGGGCCCCCCTCCCGGCATCTCGTCCTGGACGCAAATAAATTCAGCCGAGGCTTGACAAGCCTGGGCTGAAGATAGGAGGGGAACAGCTTATACACAGCTTAATAACACAACATATAGGGATTAAAAACGAATGCGTCCCTATATGTGGTGTCTATTAGGCACCAAAGCGCATCCTCATTTCTTGATCCAGAACAGGTTTTTCAGCGAGCGGGACAGTTCACGACCAACCAAAAAAGAGCCCCATTCAAATCCAACCTCAAGCAGAGTGCGGGCTGGAGTCTGATCCATCAACCCGAAAAAAAATCGCCTCCCACCGCACAGGTTTCGAGATGACAGCGTCAACCAAAACCGCCCATACTGAACAAGAACTCTCTCCCCCTCGACAAGGGATAACCCATGCGCACCTCCCTGCTGTTGCTACTGCTATCAACCCTCTCACTGCCGCTCTGGGCCGCCAACATTCTGGTGATCAGCAGCTACCATCCCGAATACCTGTGGGAGCAAAGCTACAACAAAGGGCTGCTAGATGGCTTGCAGGGGGAGCACAAGATCACCCACTTCTATATGGACACCAAACGCCATCCACGGGAGAAGTTCGACGAGATCGCCCAGCAAGCCATCGCCTTTTATCTGAAGAGCAAACCGGATCTGGTAGTACTGGGGGATGACAACGCCATCAACTATCTGGCCAACGAGATCGCCTCGCTGGGCACCCCGGTGGTATTTCTCGGCATGAACGAGAATCCGCGCCTCAAGGGCTTTGTCGGCCACCCCAAGATCACCGGGGTGCTGGAACGCCCCCTGCTCAAGCGCAACATCAGCGAAATAAGCCAGATGATGGGAGGGCTTGACAAGGCGCTGGTACTGTTTGATTCCAGCAATGTGGCCCTCACCGCTATCGAGGATGAATTCAAGACCCAGACCGAATTGCGAGTCGGCCAGACCCGGGTCAACAGCCAGCTGATGGGGGATTACAGCCTCTGGCAGGAGGCGGTGCTCAACGCCAAGAAGAATGCCTATCAGGCAATCTTCCTCGGCCTCTACCACACGCTGGTCGACGATAATGGCAAGCATGTGAGCGAACAGACGGTGCTGGAGTGGACCAGCGCCAACACACCGGTTCCTCTCTTCTGTTTCTGGGAGTTTGCCGTCGGCAAGGGGATGGCCATCGGCGGGCTGGTACTGGACGGCCACGATCAGGGGTTGCAGGCAGCGTCCCTTATCAACACCATACTGGCGGGCACCCTGCCCCGTACTATCTCCCCGCGAGCGGCCCTGCGCGGCGAATATGTCTTCAGCAAGAGCGAGCTGGCCCGCTGGCAGCTCACTGTGCCCGACAAATGGCACAACAAAATCATGTGGCGTGAGTAACAATAAGTAACCCGGCACATTGGCCGGGTAACACCTGCACAGTCAGATGACTGATGACCGAAAGCCGCGTGCGTCAGCTGGCAGCAAAAGGCAGGGAGAGGCGCTTGGCAAGCGCCTGGAAGTGCTGGCTGATCTCGGCACCAAACAGAGGATCACCGATAGCTCGGTTCTGCCAGTTTTGCTCCAGATGACGCCAGTCATCCTCGGTCAGGGAGTCACGCAGATGGGGGAAGATCACCCCTTCTTCGTAGTTCATGTGTGCCTCTTGCAGCTCCACGAAGCGCTCCAGCTTGGCGGTGAACTGATCGAGCGGGATCACCGCATCCATCAGGATCATCTCCACCATCTCCTTGAGCTCGGTCCCCGCCTCCAGCAACTTGAGATGCTCCTCATGCAAGCGGTTCGCGACATCCCCCTCCACCACCCGGTATTTCAGGTAGTAGTCATAGACAAGATCTTCCTTGGGGTGGTGATACTTGTCAGAAACCTCCCGCAGATAATCGATGACATCGCGCACCAGAAAATAGCTGATGGGTTGCTCGGCACGAATGGCGGCTAGCTTCTGCTTCAGCAGATCCAGCAGTCGGGCGATATTGAGGTGATCCTTGTGCAAACTCGATAACATGGGCACTCCTTGGCGCTGAAATAAAATGTTACTTTCCTGAGTATACGGTCATTTGTCGCCCGAACTTTGCACTCAATCAAGTGGTTGGCAGACAGATTGCCATTCGATCGGGCTTTTACCCTGCAATTCCAGCAGGCGGTTGGTCTCGGAAAAGTGGCCGCAGCCGATAAAACCACGGTGGGCTGAAAGGGGGCTGGGATGGGGTGCCGTCAACACGTGGTGGCGCTGCCGGTCGATAAAACGCCCTTTCTTCTGGGCATGGGAGCCCCACAACAGAAATACCACCCCGTTACAACTGGCATTGATCTGCTCGATGACCCGATCGGTGAAGGTTTCCCACCCCAGATGGGCATGAGAGTGTGCCTGACCGGCCTGCACTGTCAGCACTGTGTTGAGCAGCAGAACCCCCTGTCTGGCCCAGGACTCCAGAAAACCGTGATTGGGTGTGACGAAACCAGGCAGATCCCGCTGCATCTCCTTATAGATGTTGACCAGTGAGGGGGGAGTACGCACCCCGGGCAGGACGGAGAAGCAGAGACCATGTGCCTGATTCGGGCCATGGTAGGGATCCTGCCCCAGGATCACCACCTTGACCTGATCCAGTTCGGTCAGTTTGAAAGCATTGAACACATCGGCCGGGGGGGGGTAGATCACCTTGCCCGCTTCCCGCTCTGCCCTGACGGTCGCCAGCGTACACTTGAAATAGTCCTGCTCTTTTTCAGAGCCAATCACATCACTCCAGGTCAGCACCCCGGCCTCCTCACTTGATACGGCGAAGGAGTCAGGATAGGGGGGCAGCCCGCAAGACGCAACCGTGACTCACACTTTCCAGAGCCTGGCGAGCCGGCCGGAGCGCTCCAGTTTGTGCAGACCGGCGTTAAACAGCAACATCAAGCGGCGGGCATCGGGATCGGCCTTGCGCATCAGCAGATAGCCCGGCTGGGACCAGATGGGATCGAGGGCACCACTCAATGCTGCCGCTTGGGGATGACGAGAGAGAACCTGCTGAAACAGAACCTGTGCCACCTGTTCATCCATGACCAGATAACGAATGCGTCCGGTGAGCAGTTTCTCCATGCTCTCCTCATCGGAGTCGGACCACTCAAGAGACAGCTCGGATTGTCTTGCTGCAAACCCTTCACCATAAAAATAGCCACGGGTAACCCCGACAGGCTCGTTTTTCAGCTCACCCAAACTGACCAATGGCGAACCATTAAGTGCAAGCAGACGGGTCGTAAATTTGCCCAGCGATGCAGAGAGATAGAAGTGCTGCTCGCGCTCGCGAGAGCGAAACCAGGGCATGGTAATCATATAACGCCCTTCAAGAGTCAGGCTGTATGCCTCAGACCAGGGGTAGAAATGAAAGCTGACATCGACCCCCTGCTCGGCAAAGGCCTCACGTACCACCTGACAGAGAAACCCCTGATTGGGCAGCGACTCACTGATATAAGGCGGCCATTCGCCCACCGCTATGCGTACTGTTTCGGCCCGGACCACAGCTGTGATTGCCCAGCAACAGAACAGGGCCAACCATCCCCACATTCGCCACCTGATATTCACCCGACACTCTCCTTGCTTTCTGCTGAGTGTAGCCAACTCCTCAATCCACCACAGAAAAGCCGAAAAAGATGTAGTTAAATTACTAGATTAAAAAGGTAAAAGATGCATAATTTTGATATCTTACAAAATCATAAAAATGACCTATTTTTGATTAAACTCAAGAATTTAATCCCATTTAAATGGCACTTTATTGATTTTTATTGATCTAGATCAATTTTAGTAATATTACCAACATGGTATATATGACCCCATCAAAGCAAAGGTGTAAGGCAAGGGCCCTTTAAGCCACCGCAATTAACGGTAGCTTAAATACATCAGGGTAATTTCCTTACAGTTGGATTCGCGTTCCCATTGAGGAGTCATACCATGATCAAAGGCATTCAAATCACCCAGGCTGCCAACACCGCCCTGCTGAACTCTTTCTGGCTGCTGGACGAAGAGAAGCAACAGGCTCGCTGCATCTGTGTCAAAGGCGATGCCTTTGCTGCCGATCAGGAAGTCGCACTCTCTGATCTGGGTCAGTTCGAATACCGCGAACTGCCTGTTCAGGCCGAACCGGCTGTTGAAGGTGGTCAGCACCTGAACGTCAACGTGCTGCGTCGCGAAACCCTGGAAGATGCTATCGCGAATCCGGAGAAGTACCCGCAGCTGACCATCCGCGTATCTGGCTACGCAGTGCGTTTCAACGCCCTGACCCCGGAACAGCAGCGTGACGTGGTTACCCGTACTTTCACCCAGAGCCTGTAATCAGCGTCCTGCAGTGAACCGCTGATACTTGCTGTATCAGCACAAAAAACGGCCTGTCGGCCGTTTTTTTATACGTGCTTTCACTGGGCAAGCGTAAAAAACAAGGCCTCGCATTGCGAGGCCTTGTGATAAGTGCTTGTCCCATCAAGCAGAGGTATCCAGGGGCTCAAAACCCTTGATCAGGTCATCGATGGCCTTCATCTGTTTGAGGAAGCCTTCCAGCTTGTCGAGCGGCAGGGCGCTCGGGCCATCACAGCGGGCAATTTTCGGATCCGGGTGTGATTCGATAAAGAGACCGGCCAGACCGACCGCCATGCCGGCGCGCGCCAGCTCGGTCACTTGCTCGCGACGGCCACCGGAGGCGGCACCCAGCGGATCACGGCACTGCAGGGAGTGGGTCACGTCGAAGATCACCGGATAGCCACCGGTGCTCTTCTTCATCACGCCCAGACCCAGCATGTCCACCACCAGGTTGTCGTAGCCGAAGTTGGCACCGCGCTCGCACAGGATCAGCTGATCGTTGCCGCACTCCTCAAACTTGTCGGTGATGTTCTTCATCTGGCTTGGGCTGAGGAACTGCGGCTTCTTGATGTTGATGACGTTGCCGGTGCGGGCCATGGCTTCCACCAGATCAGTCTGGCGCGCCAGGAAGGCGGGCAGCTGGATAACGTCCACCACCTCGGCGACCGGCTTGGCCTGATGGGGTTCGTGCAGATCGGAGATGACCGGCATGCCGAAGGTCGCTTTCAGCTCCTGGAAAATCTTCATACCCTCTTCCAGACCCGGACCGCGGTAGGAGTGGATGGAGGAGCGGTTGGCCTTGTCCCAGCTCGCCTTGAAGACAAACGGGATGCCCAGCTTGCTTGTCACTTCCACGTACTTCTCGCACACCGCCATCGCCATGTCGCGGGATTCCAACACGTTCATGCCACCAAACAGCACGAACGGTTTGTCGTTGGCAACGTCGATCTGGTTGATCTTGATATTCTTCTGTTCCATCTAAGACTTCCTTAATGAAGGGGCCTGAAGCCAAGTTACTCCGTTGCAGCCGAGCGCTGCGGCCTTGATATTCTTCTGTTTCAACTCCAAGACATCCTTAATAAAAGGGCCTGAAGCCTAGTTACTCCGTTGCGACCGGACGCAGCGGCCTTGATATTCTTCTGTTTCAGTTTCAAGCCGCCCTTAATGGAGGGGCTTGGGGCTCAGATCCAGCGCGGCCAGCTGTACTTTCAGCACATCGGCGACCGGATCGTCCGGGCATTGTTCAATAAAATATTCAAAATCGTCGGCGGCCTGGCGCGGGCAATCGAGCTGCTCGTAGATAAAGCCGCGATCCCGCGTCTCCAGCGGATCGCCGGGCTTCATCCGCAGCAACAGCTCGCTGCAACGCAGCGCCTCGGGCATGCGATCTTCCCGCAGCAGGGCCCCCTTGCTGACGTTGAGCAGCCGTTCGATGATCTCCCACTGGCCGGAGGGCTGCAGGTAGTCGGGAGTGAGGGTCGCCAAGTCCCCCAACGCACCGCGCAGCAGCAGCTCGATGCGGGCCAGACTCAGCTCGTCGCCGGTAAAGGGGTCGACATAGACCTCCCCCTCGCCACCGGCAAAGCTCACCAGGAAGTGGCCGGGGAAGCAGATCCCCTCCACATCGAGCCCGAGCTTGCGCCCCAGCTGGATAATGAGAATGCCGAGGCTGACCGGGATCCCCTTGCGCTGAACCAGCACCTGATTGAGATCGCAGTTGTTGGCAGAGAAATAATCCTGCCAGTCGCCATGAAAACCGAGGCTGTGGTAGAAGCCCTGCAGCAACTGCTGGCGCACCTCGTCGCAGGTGCCCTCTTCGATCTGCTCGTCCAGCCACTCGTCCAGCAGGTTCAACTCGCGCATCCCCTCCTCGACCGAGCCATAAATTTCGTCACTGACTGACAACGCCAGCTCGGTGATGTCGTGGGCTTCGAAATCGGTCCATTCGTCTATGTGTAACATTCTCTTCATGCCTTAGCCGAACACACTCGTCTGTTTGAGCACTGCCAACTTGGCAATAAAGTAGATCCAGCCGAGCGCCCCCAGAAAGGAGCACCAGCGCACCAGATTGCTTTTGGCCAGCCGCAGCGCCATCGCCGCCAGAAATACCAGCACCAGAATGGCCATCAGCTTCTCGCTGAGCCAGGGCGTTCCGTTATTGAGCGGGTTGAGATCCAGCACCATGCAAAGCAATACGCCGGAGAGCACCACCAGTCCGTTGAGCCAGCCGCTGACCTTCATCACCGGCGCGCTGTAGGCACGGCCAGTGGCGGTCTGCACCCAGTAGAAGCGGAGCATAAACATCAGCACGGCCCCGGCTATCAGGGTGAGGTGCAGGTGCTTGAGCACAAAAACCATATTAAATCCTTGTATGGCGGCGCACAGGCGACCCGCCGTGTAACAGTAAGGGGCCGTCAGCGCAGCGGGCAGAGGCCCAGCGTCACCCTGTCGTTATCCCCGTAATCGCGCACCGTGGCTACCTCGCGGTAGCCGCCATCGCGCAGCAACTGACGCACCGCCTCCCCCTGATCCCAGCCATGTTCCAGCAGCAACCAGCCATCGGTCAGCAGATAAGCGGGGGCATGGGCCACGATGTGGCGGATATCGGCCAACCCGGCGTCATCGGCAACCAGCGCCGAGCGGGGTTCAAAGCGCACGTCACCCTGCTCGAGATGGGGATCGGCGCCATCAATATAGGGGGGATTGGAGACAATCACCGCAAATCGTGGCGTCTTGTCGCAATCCGGCTCGCCCAGCGGCTCGAACCAGCTGCCATCGCGCACCTCGATGGGCAATCCCAGCGCGACGCTGTTCTCGCGGGCCAGCGCCGCGGCATCCGCCATCCGATCCACCGCCCATACATCGACCTCGGGTCGCTCGGACTTGAGCGCCAGCGCGATGGCGCCGGTGCCGGTGCCCAGATCCAGCACGGCGCACGGCCCTTGCGGGATTTTGGTCAACGCCTGCTCGACCAGCACCTCGGTATCGGGGCGCGGGATCAGGGTCGCCGGACTTACCTTGAGGGGCAGCGACCAGAACTCCCGCTCTCCCACCAGATGGGCGATGGGTTCGCCATTGAGACGTCGGGTCAGCCACTCCTGCAGGGTGGCCTGCTGGGCAGCATCCAGCTCGCGCTCTGGCCAGGTCATCAGATAGCTGCGGCGGCAATCGAGCAGATGGCAGAGCAGCACATCGGCGTCGGCGCGGGGGGATTCCCCCTCTGCCAGCACAGCCATGATATGGGCGCGGGCCTGCTGGATCTGCATCAGTGCCACTCCACCTTATGGGCAGCACACTTAATGCGAGCTTGCCGGATCACCATTTGCATCAGTTGTTCTCGGCCAGCGAGGCGAGCTGATCGGCCTGATACTCCTGCACCAGCGGGGTGATGATGCAGTCCAGATCCCCTTCCAAAATTTCGGAGAGGCGATACAGGGTGAGGTTGATGCGGTGCTCGGAGAGGCGCCCCTGCGGGTAGTTGTAGGTACGAATGCGCTCGGAGCGATCACCGGAGCCCACCAGATTGCGGCGGGTGCTCTGCTCGGCGGCACGGTGGCGCTCATCCTCGGCCGCTTGCAGACGGGCAGAGAGCACTGACATCGCCTTGGCGCGGTTCTTGTGCTGGGAACGCTCGTCCTGACACTCCACCACCAGACCGGTCGGCAGGTGAGTGATACGAATGGCCGAGTCGGTCTTGTTGACGTGCTGACCACCGGCACCGGAGGCACGGAAAGTATCGATCTTCAAGTCGGAAGGGTTGATCTCGATCTGCTCGGCTTCCGGCACTTCCGGCAGCACCGCAACGGTACAGGCGGAGGTGTGCACCCGGCCCTGAGATTCGGTCTCCGGCACCCGCTGCACCCGATGACCACCGGATTCAAACTTGAGGCGGCCATAGACGCGCTCGCCGTCGATCTTCGCGATCACCTCCTTGTAGCCACCGTATTCACCGTCGTTGCAGCTGACGATGGAAACGCGCCAGCCCTGACGCTCGGCAAACCGTGAATACATGCGGAACAGGTCACCGGCAAAGATGGCCGCTTCGTCACCACCGGCACCCGCGCGGATCTCCAGATAGCAGTTGTTGTCATCCTTGGGATCCTTGGGCAGCAACATCAGTTGCAGCTCCTGCTCCAGCGCCTCCAGATTGGCCTTGGCCAGCGGCAGCTCCTCCTGCGCCATCTCGCGCAGGTCGGCATCCTCCTCCTCCAGCATCATCTGGGTGGTCTCCAGATCATCCTGAGCCTGACGGTAACGCTGGAAGGCGTGAACGATATCTTCCAGCTGGGCATATTCGCGGGTCAGGGCGCGGTAGCGATCCTGATCCGAGACCACGTCTGGCTCGCCGAGCATGGCCTGTACTTCTTCGTGGCGCTCGATGAGGCCTTCCAGCTTTCTGATCAGTGACGGATTCATAACTCTTGCATTCTCAATGGAGGACGGGACAACCGGCAGGTTGCCCGAAAATTATGGCTCTTGTGACAACCCCAGCGCCTGCCGCAAGCGGGAGAGCTCGCTCTGATCCCCCTGGGAGGCAGCCTGGCGCAACGCCTGGGTCGGCGCGTGGATCAATTTGTTGGTGAGGCGATGAGCCATCGCCTTGAGCGCCTGTTCGGCACTCTCGCCCTGGGCCAGCGCCAGCAGGGCGCGTTGCAACTCTTCGTCAGCCACTTGCTGGGACTGATGGCGGTAATCGCGAATGAGGTCGACCGAGCTCTGGCCGCGATACCAGCCCATAAACTCGTCGCGCTCTTCCTGCACGATCACTTCCGCCTGTGCGGCGGCCCGTTTACGGGTTTCGAGGTTCTGCTCGATGATCCCCTGCAAATCATCCACCGTGTAGAGATAGGCATCGGAGAGCTCATCGACTTCGGCTTCGATGTCGCGCGGCACGGCAATATCCACCAGAAACATCGGCTTGAAGCGGCGGGCCTTCAGCGCGCGCTCCACCATCCCCTTGCCGATGATGGGTAAAGGACTGGCCGTCGAGCTGATGACAATATCCGCCTCGTGCAGATAGTCGGGGATCTCTTCGAGCGTCATCACCTGGGCACCGAATTCGGCCGCCAAGGTCTGGGCACGCTGCAGGGTGCGGTTGGCCACCATCATCTTGGTGACGTTCTGCTCGCGCAGGTGACGGGCAACCAGTTCAATGGTCTCCCCCGCCCCGACCAGCAGCACCTTGGTCTGGGAGAGATCGGAGAAGATCCGCCGACCCAGGCTGACGGCGGCAAAGGCCACCGACACGGCACTGGCGCCAATCTCGGTATCGGTGCGCACCCGTTTGGCCACCGAGAAGGATTTCTGGAACAGCCGCTCCAGCGCCCCCTTCACCGACTCCGCCTGCTGGGCATGGGCGTAGGATTGCTTGATCTGCCCCAGGATCTGCGGCTCCCCCAGCACCAGCGAGTCGAGCCCGCACGCCACCCGCATCAGGTGGCGCACCGCCTCTTCATCGTGATGCTGATAGATGGCAGTGACCAGTTCGGCAGCGTCCAGCCCGTGGAACTGTTGCAGCCAGCGCAGCACTTGCTCCTGCCGCTCCTCCTCCAGATTGCAATAGAGTTCGGTCCGGTTGCAGGTGGAGACGATCACCGCCTCGCTGACACCGGGTTGGCTCACCAGTTCACGCAAGGCGCGATCGATGCAGTCCGGGCCAAATGCGACCCGTTCCCGCAAGGCGACACTGGCGGTGTTGTGGTTGATTCCGAGGGCAAGCAAACTCATGAGTGGGCGACGATCATTTCATACGCTGGGTGCAAAGGCTGCCAATTGTACGAGAAAGGGTAAGTCTTTAAAAGCAATACGGCCGCCCCGTATACTGTGGCAAATTCCTCTCTCTGGAGCCGTCTCTTGCTGCTACGTATTTTTACCCTCACCTGCCTGCTGTTGCTGGCCGGTTGTGCCACCACCCAGCCCCAGCGTGACCAGGTGAACTGGAACCAGGAGCGGGCCCGTCTCGAGCAACTGACCCACTGGCAGCTATCCGGCAAGATGGCCATCATCACGCCACAGCAAAAGGGCAGCGCCCGTCTCAACTGGCAGCAGGATGGGGAGGATTATCGCCTCAACCTCACCAGCCTGATTGGTACCAGCATTCTGGAGCTCTCCCGCAGCAAGGGAGAGATCACCCTGCTCGACAGCGACGGCAATCGCCACCAGAGCCAGGATGCCGAAACGCTCATCTATCAACTGACCGGCTGGAATATTCCGGTTGCGGGATTGCCAGAGTGGATCAAGGGGCTGCCGGGTCAGGCGGAGTTTGAACTCAACCCCGACAGCAGTCTGGCCAGCGTGCGCGACGGCCAGTGGCAGATCGTCTATGGCGATTATCGGGATCAGGATGGCTACCGCCTGCCACACCAGCTGACCATGACCGGCCAGAACAGCCGCCTCAAGCTTCAGATCAACCAATGGACTCTTGCACGTTAATGGCTTCCACACGCTGGCCGGCACCGGCCAAACTCAACCTGTTTCTACACGTCAATGGCCGTCGTCCCGATGGCTATCACGAGCTGCAGACCCTGTTTATCTTCCTCAACCACAGCGACTGGCTCGAGTTCGAGGTGATACCGAATAGCGACACTCTCACCCTGAGCCCGGCCATTCCCGGTGTGCCGGATGAGCAGAATCTGATTATCCGGGCGGCGCGCCTGCTGCAGGCAACCCTGTCGAGCCCGCAAGGTGCCCATATCCGGCTGGAAAAAGTGCTGCCCATGGGAGGCGGTATTGGCGGCGGTTCATCCGATGCAGCGACCACGCTGGTAGCGCTTAACCACCTCTGGCAGGCGGGTTTGAGTGAAGATGAACTGGCTGCGCTCGGCGTCCAGCTGGGGGCCGATGTGCCGGTGTTTGTCCGTGGCAAGGCGGCCTTTGCCGAAGGGGTGGGCGAGCGGCTGCAACCGGTCGAACTACCCGATGCCTGGTATCTGGTACTCAAACCCGATTGCCATGTAGCGACCGCAGCCGTATTCCAGGATCCGGAGCTGCCGAGAGCCACGCCGAAAATGTCGCTGGACAACCTGCTGGAAGGCGAGTGGAAAAACGATTGCGAATCACTGGTGAAAAAGCGCCACCCCGAGGTTGCCAATGCGCTCGGCTGGTTGCTAGAATACGCGCCGTCAAGAATGACGGGCACAGGAGCCTGCGTCTTTGCTCAATTTGAAGACGAAGTGACTGCTCGGGAAGTGTTGGCCTGCGTGCCGAAGGGACTTGATGGGTTTGTCGCCAAGGGCGAGAACATATCACCTCTCTTCTCCACATTGCAACAGTTCAAATGATTGGGGTATCGCCAAGCGGTAAGGCAGCGGGTTTTGATCTCGCCATTCCTAGGTTCGAATCCTAGTACCCCAGCCAATTTTACCGAACGGTATTGATGATGATTAACGTGGCCGGTTTTGCACTCGGCCACGGATTCGGGTTACCGGTATCATCACATTCATTGGGCAGCAGACACCTTGTACGTTATCTTGATAAATCGTTTGCCCCAAAACGATAGGGTCTGATTTCAGACTCCCCCACATACTGGATGCAACCCCGAGGTTTCAAACCGTGCCTGACATGAAGCTGTTTGCTGGTAACGCAACGCCGGAACTAGCCCAGAAGATCGCAGATCGCCTGTTTATCAAACTCGGCAATGCTGCCGTAGGTCGCTTTAGCGACGGCGAGATCAGCGTACAGATCAATGAGAATGTACGTGGTGGCGATATCTTCATCATTCAATCCACCTGTGCCCCGACCAACGACAATTTGATGGAATTGATCGTCATGGTGGATGCTCTGCGTCGTGCTTCAGCTGGCCGTATCACTGCCGTTATCCCCTACTTTGGTTATGCCCGTCAGGACCGCCGCGTCCGCTCCGCCCGTGTACCCATCACCGCCAAGGTTGTCGCTGACTTCCTCTCCAGCGTCGGTGTGGATCGCGTGCTGACCGTTGACCTGCATGCCGAGCAAATTCAAGGTTTCTTCGACGTTCCGGTAGACAACGTGTTCGGTAGCCCGGTGCTGCTGGAAGACATGAAGTCCAAAAACCTCGAGTCTCCTGTCGTTGTCTCCCCGGACATCGGTGGCGTCGTGCGTGCCCGCGCCATCGCCAAGCTGCTGGATGACACCGACATCGCCATCATCGACAAGCGCCGTCCCCGCCCGAACGTCTCCCAGGTCATGCACCTGATTGGTGACGTTGCCGGCCGCGACTGCATCATCGTTGATGACATGATCGACACCGGCGGCACCCTGTGCAAAGCCGCAGAGGCCCTGAAAGAGCGCGGTGCCAAGCGTGTATTCGCTTACGCTACCCACCCGGTCTTCTCCGGTTCCGCCGTCGAGAACATCAAGAACTCCGTGATCGATGAACTGATCATCACCGACTCCATCCCGCTCACTGCGGAGATGAAAGCGGTCGGCAAGGTCAAGCAGCTGACTCTGTCAACTGTACTGGCCGAAGCCATTCGTCGCATCAGCAACGAAGAGTCCATCTCTGCCATGTTTGAGCATTGATAGATTCAGCAATAACGAAAACCGCCATCAGGCGGTTTTCGTCTTTCTGGACCTTCTCTTTCCAACTTTCTGCTATCTGGTACGACCCTGCCCCCAGCAGGCTTAAGGATTTACCCATGAATTGCTTGCGTCCCCTCCTGCTCGCGACCCTCACCTCCGCCCTGTTCGCCTGTCAGCCCGCCAAAGAGAACCCGCCCTTCGTGCTGACCCTGGCTCACATGAACGACACCCACTCCCAGTTTGATCCGGTCAATGCCGAGATCAAAGGGCAGATCTTTGCCCAGCAGGGGGAGATGGACACCCTCTATACCCGCTTTGGCGGTTACCCGCGCCTGCTGACCATGGCGAAAGCCTATCAGGCCGAGGCGCTGGCCAAGAACCAGCCCTTGCTGCTGCTGCACGGCGGTGATGCCTGGCAGGGCAGTGGCTACTTCAAACTCAACGAGGGGATGGCCAACGCCGAGTTGCTGAGCCAGTTCGGCCTCGATGCCATGGCGCTGGGCAACCACGAGTTCGATCTGGATAACCAGAAGCTGGCCCGCTTCATCGAGGGGGTCAACTTCCCGGTGCTGGCCGCCAACCTCGACACCAAGGCCGATCCGGCCCTCAGCAAGGCTGACAACCTCAAGCCCTTCGTGGTCTACGCCTTTGACGGCAACCAGAAGAGCCCGGTCACCGATCTCGACAACCTGCCGCAAGGCAAACAGCTGGTCGCCGTCATCGGTCTGGTGCTGGAAGACATGGGCAATATCGCCCCCAACGTCGGCAAGCTGCGCTTTGGCAAGGAGGTCGCCTCGGCTCAGGCCACGGTCGACATGCTGCAAGCCAAGGGGATCCACCAGATCGTGGCGCTGACCCACATCGGCAACGAGCGGGATCTGGC
Source organism: Aeromonas sp. 602200 (assembly GCF_049173895.1). NCBI lineage: Bacteria > Pseudomonadati > Pseudomonadota > Gammaproteobacteria > Aeromonadales > Aeromonadaceae > Aeromonas > Aeromonas sp. 602200. The sequence continues at coordinate 3,495 of NZ_JAAKSL010000003.1, read as the reverse complement.
GCTGGCGGCCAAGGTAAACGGCCTCGATGCCATCGTCGGCGGCCACTCCCACAGCCTGCTCGGCGATTTTCGCAATATCGGCTGGGGCAAGACCGGCGATTACGCCAAGCTGGTGACCAATCCGGATGGCATCGGCAAAACCTGCGTGGTGCAGGCGGGCTCCTACGCCCAGGCCATCGGTCTGGCACAGATAACCTTTGACAGCCAGGGTCAGGTGACCGACTGCCAGGGCCACAATAGCCTGCTGGCCAGCCGCGACTTCTTCGCCGATGCGGCGCGCAAGCAAGCGCTCGACGATGCCCGCAGCAAAGAGGCAAGCCAGTTTGTCGACAGCCAGCCCAATCTGGTCACCGTGGATGAAGATCCGCGTCTGCGCGGCATCATCGACAGCCACTACAAACCGGCGCTGGAGAAAGCCTACGGCCCGGTGATCGGCACCATCCCCGAGCAGCTGCAAAATGCCCGTCGCCCCGGCGACAACGGCAGCGACAGCCACGGCTCAGATGTCGCGCCGCTGGTTGCCGAAGGGGAGTTCTACTGGGCCAATACCCCAGCAGTGCAAGCCCTGACCGGCGGCCCGGTCGACTTCGCTCTAGTGGCGGTGGGCGGCGTGCGCGCCGACCTGCCCGCTGGCGAATGGCGCGAGGGGGACAGCTCCCTCACCCTGCTGCCGTTCAAGAACCAGCTCTCGGTGCTGACCCTGACCGGTGCCGAGGTACGCGCCCTGCTGACCGAGACCATCACCGCCACCCTGCCCGCCAGCGCCCATGCCGGCAAGTTCCCCTATGGCGGTCACCTGCGTTACACCTTCCAGGAGACCGACGCAGGCAAGGCGGGCACTCTGACCCAATTGCAGCGCAAAACCGCAAGCGGCGAGTGGCAGGATCTGGTGGATAGCCAGCGCTATCGGGTGGTGATGAACGCCTACAGCGCCAACGGCAACGATGGCTGGCAGGCACTGGCCAATGCCCAGCGTCAGAAGAGCGAGCGGGTCGATATCGCCAGCGTCAATGGCAAGTTGACCGCCTTCCCGGTGTTGAAAGTGGCACAAAACGGCGAACTGCTGAGCGCCGTCTATGCCCCGGACCAGGCCCTCGATTGCAAGGCCAGCGGCGTGGATTGTGGCACCGATGCAGCGTCTTTCGTGGAGTATGTGCGCGATGCCCGTCCCACCCTGACCGCACTGGATGAAGAGACCGTCACCTTGCTGCGTGCCAAATAACGACGGTAGTCAACCGGGCACAATCCATCGGTAAGCTGAAACGGGCCTCTTGCAAGAGGCCCGTTTGCCCACCGTTAGCCACCCATTGGCCGCAATAATGCTGCAAATCCCGCCATAACATGCGCATTGGTTGAGTGATCGCCACTCGGCGGCTAGAATATTGCGTCCTATTGCCCTGGGTAGTGTGCCCACGGCAGCTGCGAGTGAAGACATCAAGCGTGACAAGCGAAATCAAACTGATCGTCGGACTGGGCAACCCCGGCCCGGAATATGCTAAGACCCGCCACAATGCGGGCGCCTGGTATGTGGAGCAACTGGCCCGCTGGCACAATGTTAGCCTGCGTGAAGAACCCAAGTTCTTCGGCCATACTGCCCGCATCCTGGTCGAGGGGCAGGATGTGCGGCTGCTCATCCCGAACACCTACATGAATCTCTCTGGCAAGGCGGTGGCCGCACTGGCGCGTTTTTATCAGATTGAGCCGGAAGCGATGCTGGTGGCCCATGACGAACTGGATCTGCCGCCGGGCATCGCCAAGTTCAAGCAGGGTGGTGGTCATGGTGGCCATAACGGCCTCAAGGACATCATCGCCAAGATGGGCAACAACAATAACTTCTTCCGGCTGCGTCTCGGGATCGGCCATCCCGGCAGCAAAGAGCAGGTGGCTGGCTTCGTCCTGACCAGGGCCCCCAGCAGTGAACAGAACCTGATCGACGCCGCGCTGGACGAATCCCTGCGCGCCACCGATATCCTGTTCAAACAAGATATGACCAAGGCCATGAATCGCTTGCACAGCTTCAAAGCCGAATAAAGCATGACACGGGCCGCCTACGGGCGAGCCTCACAGCATCCATCAAGTAAGGTAACAATCCATGGGTTTTAAATGCGGTATCGTGGGCCTGCCCAATGTAGGCAAATCCACCCTGTTCAACGCACTGACCAAGGCCGGTATCGAAGCCGCCAACTTCCCGTTCTGCACCATCGAGCCGAACACAGGTGTGGTGCCGATGCCGGATCCCCGCCTCGATCAGCTGGCTGCCATCATCAATCCGCAGCGCGTTGTACCGACCACCATGGAATTTGTGGACATCGCCGGTCTGGTTGCCGGTGCCTCCAAGGGTGAAGGTCTGGGTAACCAGTTCCTGGCCAACATCCGTGAAACCGAAGCGATCGGCCACGTAGTGCGCTGCTTCGACGACGAGAACATCATTCACGTTGCCGGCAAGGTCTCCCCTGCTGACGATATCGAAGTGATCAACACCGAGCTGGCCCTGTCGGATCTGGACGCCTGCGAGCGCGCCATTCACCGCCAGTCCAAGCGCGCCAAAGGCGGCGACAAGGATGCCAAGCTTGAAGTAGAAGTGCTTGAGAAGATCAAGGTCGCACTGGAAAACGGCCAGATGATCCGCGGCATGAAGCTGGATAAGGAAGAGCTGGCCGCCGTGAGCCACCTCAACTTCCTGACCCTGAAACCAACCATGTATATCGCCAACGTGGCGGAAGATGGCTTCGAGAACAACCCCTATCTGGACAAGGTGCGTGAAATCGCCGCCGCCGAGAACGCGGTCGTGGTCGTGGTCTGCTGTGCCATCGAAGCCGACATCGCCGAACTGGACGACGAAGATCGCGCCGAGTTCATGGCTGACCTTGGTATCGAAGAGCCGGGCCTGAACCGCGTGATCCGCTCCGGCTACCAGCTGCTCAACCTGCAGACCTACTTCACCGCCGGTGTGAAAGAGGTGCGCGCCTGGACTATTCCGGTCGGTGCTACTGCCCCGCAAGCGGCTGGCAAGATCCACACTGACTTTGAAAAAGGCTTTATTCGCGCCCAAACCATCGCCTTTGAAGACTTTATCAACTACAAGGGTGAGCAAGGCGCCAAGGAAGCGGGCAAGATGCGCGCTGAAGGGAAAGATTACATCGTCAAAGATGGCGATATCATGAATTTCCTGTTCAACGTCTAATCCCATGACAGGCCAGCATTTGCTGGCCTGTTTTTTATCTGCCATTGCCCGGGCAATCATGGCAATGTCGTAAAAAAAAGCAGATTGTTGGGCTTTTGCGCAACAGAGACCAATAACTGGTCAAACGCACTCAAATTGCGTTTTTCTGGCAAAAAAAGGGTTGACGCCCCAGAGCCAGATACGCATAATTCGGCCCGCACAGTGACGAGGTAACGACTCACCGGAAGCAAGGTTGGCTATGTAGCTCAGTTGGTTAGAGCATCGCACTCATAATGCGGGGGTCACAGGTTCGAATCCCGTCATAGCCACCA